>DASYAZ010000040.1:0-22040 GCA_036501085.1 Pseudonocardiaceae bacterium
GGCGTGCGGGGCGTGCAACACCGCCGGTGGGAGAGCGGGGGCGTGGCCGGTGATCCTTCGACATCTCGGTCGGGGGCACGGACGTTCGCCGGATCACCGGCCACTTGGCGGCCGCTCAGCCTTCGTGGGTGGGGGGGAGTCCCACGGAAGGGGCAAGACCGCCGGCTCTATGGAGTTGAGACGAATCTATGAAATTGGCGTAGCTGGGCGATCAACGCGCGGCGACCGCTCCGGAACGGAACAGCGACCGCTGGGGGGACATTTGCAACACGGCCGACAGCCTCCTAGATCCAGACGATCGAGAAAGCACAGCGGGCGTGTCTCCGGAACACACTGCCCCGGAAGTCGCACTTGCTGCACTATCCGGGGAAACGAGGCGCTCATGCGCGGCCTGCCAGACGCTGCACGGTGCCATTCGAACCTGCCAGCGACGGGAACATTCCGGGCAGCGGCCCCGCGGACCCGGCGTATGAGTGGCGAGAAGGGCACGCCATCCGTGGGTCAGACGAGGTAACTCGCTGCGCATGGCGGACAACAGCGATCCGTTATCGGCGCTGCTGGCCAGTTCATCGAGCATGTCCAGCCGCTCCCACACAGCCTTCTGGAGCATTTGGCCCAGAACTCGGTCCACCTCTCCACCTTTCTTCGGTTCGGTCCGGGCCGCGTCGCGTCGCGTATGCCGTGTATGTCAGGTTCGGGTATCTCAGGTTCGAGAATCTTGCTACTTCAGGGGTCGCTACGCAGTTGGTATGGCTACGCAGTTGGTCCTGTGATGCAGTTGGTTCTCGGTGTGGTCCTTGTGGCAGGCCCTACTTGCGCAAGCTCAAGGTAGGCAGTCTGAGGGCCCGGATTAAACCGGCCATGGGGTGTGCTGCGCTGATCGGCCATGCTATGACGGTGAACGGTGAAAACTGATAGGTAGCGCCGATCAGCTTTGCCGAAGTGCTCTTCACCAGCGACGACGTCCATGCTTACTCTGCACACGTCGCCCGTCGGACGGCAAGGGGGCGAGATGAACGTGACCGGCACGCAAGACAACCCGCTATCTCAGGAGACTTGGAACGAACCGGAGATGAAGCGGGCGCTGGCTGATCGCGACATCAGCTCCGTTTATCGCCTGCTCCGACGGCACGGTATCTCGCAACGGCACATCGCGGCCTTGACCGGGCAGTCCCAGTCAGAGGTCTCGGAGATCCTCAAGGGTCGCCAGGTCATGGCCTACGACGTGCTAGCACGGATCTCCGACGGATTGGACATCCCACGCGGCTACATGGGACTGGCCTACGACCCGGCGACAGCGACAAGCATGGCGGTGGGACCAACTAACGATGCGTTTGCTGAGGAGGATGAGTCGGTGAAGCGCCGGAAGCTCCTGGCGCACGGAGCTGCCGTGATGTTCGGCACCGCAGTGCTGGGTGCGGACCGCGGGCAATGGCTGCCCAGCCCTGCCCAGACACCGGCACCGAGCAATATCGGTATGACGGATGTCAAGCAGGTCGAAGCGGCGACCAGGGCCATGCGCGCCCTGGACTACCAGTTCGGTGGCGGGGCGTGTCGCGACGCGGTCGTCGCCCAGCTGTCCTGGGCCCAGCGGCTGCTGGGCGCCTCAGGCAAGGACGAGGTTCGCCTGCGCCTGTACCGGGCGCTGGCCGACCTACAGAACCTGGCCGGGTGGACCACGTTCGACGTGGGGTTGCTGGATTCGTCGCGCAATCACTTCGCCACCGCACTCGAGTTCGCCAAGCAGGCCGGCGACTCGAGCCTGATGTCCAACATCATGTACCGCATCGGGCGGGTGTATCTGCATCACGGCGATGCCAACGATGCTCTGAAGTGGTTCCAGCTGGGCCAGATCGCCGCGCAGGACTCTGGGTCCGAGCTGGCCGTCGCGGTGCTCTGCGGCAACGAGGCGTGGGCCTACGCGATGATGGGCGACGACGTTCAGGCCAAAAAGCTCCTCGGCCGATCACGAGACGAACTCGCCAGGGCAAATCTCTCCGAGGCGCCCGACTGGGCCAGGTTCTACAACGACACCGACATGTACGCGATGATCGGGACGGTCCACAACGAGCTGGCGGCCTACGATCCGCGCCACGCCGCTGTCGCGATTCCCGCGTTCGGTCAGGCTCTCACCCGATACGATGACTCGATGGGCCGTAGCCAGGCCTTCAACCTCACCATGCTGGCCACCAGCCACATGCGGCAGGGCGATGTCGATCACGGTGTCCAGGTCGGGCGCCAGGCACTGATGGCTGCGTCCGCCGTGAAATCCAAGCGGGTGAGCGACCGGATGAAGCCGCTGGAGATCGAAGCAGTCCGGCGGACCACCAATCCGGACTCCCGCGAACTCGCCCACCTTATCCGTCAGCACCGAAGTGTCTGATGAAACGGGGTACCGACGCGGTGCTCGTGGAAAGCCGCTGTGACGAGCGGCTCCGCATCGGGCTGCGGGCGATCTGCGCCGAGCTCGGCCTGGAACCGTCCAGGGCCAGGTTGCTCCGCAACGTCAACAACGCGGTGTTTCAGCTGGCCCAGGATCCGGTGGTGATCCGGCTAGTCACCCTGCCCTCCTACATCCCACGTGCCGCGCTCGCGGTGACCGCCGCGACGATCTTCGCCGAACACGACGTGCCGGCGATCCGGCTGCTATCCGACGTCTCCCAACCGGTCCAGGCCGATGACCACGTTGCCACCGTGTGGCAGGCGGTGCCGCCGTCCGGTCCGCGGCCAGGCGGGGCCGACCTGGCCCGCCTGCTGCGGGCCGTCCACGCCGTGCCGGCGCCCTACCGCGCCTTGCCCCGCTGGGATCCCCTCACCGACTTCGATAATCGCCTGCGGCACACCACCACCATGAGCGCAGCCGACCACGATTTCCTGCTCTGCCGCAGCGCTGAGCTTGCCGCGGCCGTCGCAGAGCTGAAGTTCGCGTTGCCACGGGCCGTGCTGCACGGCGACGCGCACCTGGGCAATGTCATCCCCGGTCCGGAGCGTCCCGTGTTGTGCGACTTCGACTCCTGCGCCGTCGGGCCACCCGAGTGGGACCTGACGCCGGTGGTGGTGGGCAATGTGCGCTTCAGCAGACCCGCCGCCCACCAGCACGACTTCATCGAGACGTACGGATTCGACGTGCGGGACTGGGCCGGCTTCGAGGTAATGCACGGCATCCGCGACCTGAAGCTGATCGCGGGAGTCTTCCCCCGAGCCGGGTCACCGCCAGCGGTCCACGCCGAGTTCGATCGTCGAATGACCAGCCTGCGGGCTGGGCGGCGCTTCGAACGCTGGCGGACCGTCCGGCGCTGAAGGGGTGCGTCGATCGGACCGGACGTCTACTGTCGATCCCTGTGTCGCCGGCTCCCCCATCGGTGGCGGGCGAGCTGGCCCAGCCCCAGACCTTGCCCCAGACGGCGCCTCCGACCGAGCGCAATCGGGCGTGCCACGCTCAGCTCCCAGCCGCCCCTGTTCCTGAGCCCGCCCCTGCTCCTGAGGCCATCCAGAGCCGGGTCCCGGTGTTCATCAAGGGCCCAGCGCTCAGCATTTCGCATGCGAGGTCACTGCGGGCGCTCCCGTTACACCTGCTGCGCACCACTACCTGGGCTGACCAGCTGCCGGTCCGGCTGGACACCAGAGAGCTCGGAACGCTGCTGGGTACGCTGCGGGCCAGTTCGGAATCCGCATCCGGCCGGCTCGTCGACAATGCGATGGCCTACCTGGCCGCAGCGACCGGCCGGACGGTAGCCGGCGAAATCCCCGCAGACCCCAAGGATGTGGTGCTCACGCTGCACCGGATCCTGACCAGGTCCCGCTTTCTCAAGGGCTCCCGCTCCTGCTTCCCCCTGGACACCGCGCTGGCGCAGATGGTCCCGTTCGTGCGTTCCCGCCAGCCAGTGACCATCGTGACCATCGGCTTCCCGTTCAAACAGCACGACAACGGGCTCAAGGCCACCGGCCCCTGGCCGGATCTGGCCGAGCTGGGTGCCCTGCTGCGGCTCAAAGAACTCGATGCGGCCTTCACCGCCGTGTACCCGCCCGGCCTGCGGGTGGTAGTGCTCAACGATGGTGGTTACTCCCGCCCGCGCGGCTGGGCGGAGATGCGCCGCTACCGCCGGCAGCTCAAGCGCTACGCGCAGCTGGTCGGGCTGGGTGAGTCGGTACGGTTCTGCGACCAGTCGCACTTCGTCGCGCGGCTGCTCGGCCCGCAGGGGTGGAGCAAGCGGGAGCGCTACCGGCACACCTTCCGGGATCTGATCTCGCTGCTGGCCGGCAACCCCTGCGCGCTGCGCGACACCGCCCGGATCGACCAGCGGCTGGCGACGGACCTGCCGGCGGCGCTACTGGCCGGCGTGCCCTCCTTCTGCGACATCCTGTCCTCATTGGTGTACTCGGTACCGGTACCCCCGCGGGCGGGGGCCGACCCGCGGCGGTGGGCCTGCGAGGTGCTCGCCTGGCCGGACGGGTTCAGCGCACCGGACCTACCGCCGGAGCTGGTCTCCGCCCGGCGGGACGTGGTGGCCGCAGCATGGCAGGACTCGGTGAACTACCTGGCGGCGTCCCTGGCCGATGCCGCCGTCGGAGTCGAACAGCACTTCCCACCGCATGTCCGGCTGGCCACGGTGGCTTCCCGCCCCGGTTGCAGCGGCTTCTCCTACCTCGGTGGTTCAACGCTGTTGCCCTGGCACGGCACCGGATGCCTGGACGGCCGGGGGGTGCTCTGCGCCGAGTTCCTGGTGAGCCTGGACCATCGAGGATTCCTGCCGGTCTACAGCGATCTCATCGACGGCGAGCAGCCCTTGTTGATGGTGCCGTTCGCGCGGACCCGGTACACGCAGGGCCGGCGGCAGGTGGATCGCGAGTTGCTGGCGAGCGCCCGGCTGCGATCCCGCTAGCGAGCCGGCTGCGGATATGGCCGGATCGCTAACACCAGCTCGCGATCTGACGATGGTGGGGGCAACCGGACTATCAGGTGGGTGCATATGGTGGCAGGGCTCGTTTCAGGGAGGAGCCGGGTCGGCTGGTGGCGGCGGCGTGTCGCTACGCGCGACGCCGACTACTGGGACGGCGTGGTGGACGCCCAGCTGAAGTTCGTCAGCCAGCTACCGCCTTACCGGCGCGAGGAGCTTGTCGAAGCACTCGCGTACCTGGTGATGCTCGCCCAGGACCACCGGCACTACGGGCAGGGCTGGATCAGCCGCGACGAGTTAGCGCTCCGCGTCGAACGCACGCTCGCCGGACTTGACGCGCTGGGCGCGGTGCCCGGCCGGGTCACCGCCGCCCTGCACCGGGCTGACTGACCCGGCTTCGATGCACACCCACGAGAGCCCTGGTCAGCGATGGACAGCAAACGAACGTTAGGTTTTGGGTAATTGTCGGGGTTAACCTCAAGCATGTTGCCCAAGCAGAGCGCTGCCGTGCCGAAGGGTGTCCCGGCAGCAGGTGGGGCGGCCTGATGGGATCTTTCCTGCAGTACCTGTCGGAGAACTCCACCCAACTCATCTTCTATGCCCAGCAGCACTTCCTGCTGGTGCTCTACTCAGTGGCCATCGCCACCACGATCTCCATGACGCTAGCTCTCCTGCTGCACACCAACCAGCTCACCCCACCGTCCTGGCGGCGCAGCATCCGGGTCGGTAGCCAGGAGACCTCGCTGCTGCTGGCCTCCGCCGCCTTGACCATCCCCTCGCTCGCCCTGTTCGGCCTGTTGCAACCGCTGCTGGGTCTGGGGGTCACCCCGAGCATCGTCGCGCTCACCCTCTACGCGATCTACCCGGTACTGCGCAACACCGTCGCCGGTCTCTCCTCGGTCGACCCGGCGGTGCTGGAGGCCGCTCGGGGCGTGGGGATGGGACCCGTCCGGCGGATGGTCCGGGTGCAGCTGCCGCTGGCCTGGCCCGTCGTACTCTCCGGGATCCGGGTCGCGGTGCTGATCGTGATCTCGATCGCGGTGGTGGCAGCTCTGATCAACGGCCCCGGTTTCGGCAAGCCTTTGCAGGACGGGCTGGCCCGGCTTGGGGCGGTCAACTCCTTCAACGAGGTCATAGTCGGCACGCTGGGGTGTCTCGTGGTCGCGGCCGGTTACGAGATCATCTTCTTCATCGCCCAGCGACTGACCACTCCGAGGGGTCTCCGTGTCTGAAGCCGTGCAGTCCCCCACGAGCACCGCCCGGCCCATCGTGGGACGCCCCATGATCGCCCTCGAAGGGGTCAGCAAGACCTACCCGAAACAGACCAGGCCGGCCGTGGCCGAGCTGAATCTGGAGGTGCCCGAGGGCGCCATCGTGATGCTCATCGGACCATCCGGGTGCGGAAAGACCACCACCCTCAAGATGATGAACCGGCTCATCGAACCCACAACCGGGCGGATCCTGCTCGACGGCGAGGACGTCACCGACGTCAACGCAGATCAACTCCGCAGGCGGATCGGGTACGTGATCCAGCAGGTGGGGCTGTTCCCGCACCTGACGGTCGCGGACAACGTCGCGGTGGTGCCCAGGATGCTCGGCTGGAACAAGAACCGGATCAATCGCCGGGTCGACGAGCTGCTGCACCTGGTGGGACTGGAGCCGGCCGACTTCCGCGACCGGTACCCGCGGCAGCTCTCCGGCGGGCAGCAGCAGCGAGTCGGGGTGGCGCGCGGCCTGGCCGCCGATCCCTCGGTGATGCTGATGGACGAGCCCTTCGGTGCGATCGATCCGATCACGAGAGAGCGGCTGCAGGACGAGTTCCTCGACGTGCAGCGCCAGATCGCCAAGACCATTTGCTTCGTCACCCACGATCTGTCCGAGGCCGTCAAGCTGGGTGATCGGATCGCCGTGCTCGCGACCGGCGGGCGGCTGGCCCAATACGACACCCCGAGCGAGATCCTCGCCCACCCGGCGGACGATTTCGTCGCCGAGTTCGTCGGTGGCGGCGCGGCGGTCCGGCGGCTCTCCCTGCTGGAGATCAGCCGGTTGGAGCTGGAAGAGGTGGTGATCTCCAGCGATGGCACCCCGGCAGGCAGCCATCCGGTACTCGCGGTGGACGGCGCCGGCCGCCCCGTCGCCTGGCACCACGTGCCCGGATCCGCGCAGCCCCCACCGCTGGTGACGGTGCCGCTGTCCGGCACCGTCTACGACGCGGTCGACGTCATGCTCGACGCCCGTGCTTCGGCGGTCGTGGTAGTCGATGACGGCGGGCAGCCCCGGGGGGCACTGCGCTGGGACGCCCTGGTGGCCGATCTGCGGATCAAGGAGCCGTCGCGATGACGGCCGGTGTGCTCGCACCCACCACCCCCCAGGTCCGCTCGCGGAGCTGGATATGGCGAAACCGCGACCTGATCGCAACCCCGGTGATCGTGGTCGTCGGGCTGTGCCTGGTGCTGCTCTACGCCGCCACCAGCCGGCTGGACAGCGTCGAGCAACGCGCACTGGACCCGTCCTACCTGTGGGCCAAGTTCCTCCAGCATCTCTGGCTCACCGCCGCATCCACCGTGGTGGTGGTCCTCATCGCGCTGCCACTGGGCATCGCCCTGAGCCGCCCGGCGGCGCGTCGGATCCGTACCGGCACCCTCGCCTTCGGTGGCTTCATGCAGGCACTACCGCCCTACGGTGTGATCATCCTGCTGGCCTTCCTGCTCAGGTTCGGCACCACGACAGCAATCATCGCGCTGGTGCTGGCCTCCTTCCTACCGGTGCTCACCAACACCGTGATCGGGTTACGGCAGGTGGACCCGGCGCTCATCGAGGCCGCTCGCGGCATGGGGATGTCCGCCAGGCAGACCCTGCTGCGGGTGGAGATCCCGCTGGCGGTGCCGGTGATGGTGGCCGGCATCCGGGTGGCGCTCGTGCTCAACGTCGGCACCGCCACGCTCGCCACCTTCATCGGCGCGGGCGGTCTCGGCGAACCCATCAGTAGCATGCTCAAACTCGCCCGGCCGCAGGCCGCGTTCGTCGTCTCCGCCATCGTGGCGGCGGTGGCGCTGTTGATCGACTGGTTGGCCGGCATCGCCGAACGGCTGGTGAGCGGCCGGATCGCGTGAGCTCACTCCCAGCGTCAGATGACTGGCGCGGATCGAAAGAGCGGAGGAACCAGATGGGATCGATCTCCTTGTCCGGCCGCCGGCGACCCAGCGGGGCGGTGGCTGCACTAGCTGTGCTCGCGGTCCTCGCCCTACTGGTCGCCGGATGCGGCGGGCTGAGCGGTAGCGGCCCGTCCGCACAGGCAGGCAGCCTTGCCCAACAGGTCAACCTGCAGGGCAAGTCCTACACCGTGGGTGGCAAGGACTTCGACGAGCAGTTGGTGCTGTGCCAGATCGCGGTGGCCGCGCTGGAATCGGTCAACGCCAAGGTCACCGACCGGTGCAATACCGGTGGCACCGACGTGGCCCGCCGGGCGCTGCTCAGCGGTGACATCGACATGTACTGGGAATACACCGGTACCGCGTGGGTCTCCTTCCTGAAACAGAAAGCCATCCAGGACAGCAAAGCCCAGTACGAGGCGGTCAAGGAGCGGGACCTGGCCGATAACAAGATCGTCTGGTTGCAGCCGACCCCGTTCAACAACACCTACGCCTTCGCGGTCAAGAAGGAGCGGGCCCAGGAGCTGGGGTTGCGAACCCTGTCGGATATGGCCTCCTACATCCGCGCCGGCAAGCCGGGCAACGTGTGCGTCGAGACCGAGTACCAGAACCGGGACGACGGGCTCGGCCCCATGCAGCGGGCATACGGCTTCCAGATCCCGCCGGATCGGCTCCGGGTGCTCCAGACCGGTGCTATCTACCAGGCCACCGCTGACCAGAAAGAGTGCCTGTTCGGGGAGGTGTTCACCACCGACGGTCGCATCCCCGCGCTCGGGCTGACGGTGCTGCAGGACGACAAGACATTTCACCCGCTGTACAACGCGGCGATCAGCATCCGCAAGGACGCCTATGACCGCGATCCGAACATCGCCAAGGTGTTCGCACCGATCTCCGCGGCACTGACCAACGAGGTGATGAGTGAGCTGAACCGGCAGAAATCCGCCACGGGCAAGTCGGAACGCGACGTCGCGCGCGACTGGCTCGCGCAAAAGGGCTTCATCAGTAGGAGTTCTTGATCCTCGATCACAGCACGGAGCCGCATTCCACGCTCTGTCGGTCCCGGGTCATAGTCTGATGCCGTGGACCAGACAGTGCTGCTCGATGCGTCTGTGGTCACCCGGTGCCGGCGCCGGGTACATCTGGAGCACGACCCTGCGGCGGCCGGCACACCACGAGCCGCCCTGGACGTGACTGCCCAGCAGCGGATAGCCGACGCCGCCGCGCACCGCCGCCGGGTGGCTGATTCGTTAGCCACCCAACTGGCCGGCCAGCAGGCTGATGCGTGGGCGGAGGTCTCCCCGAGGCTCCCCGATGACCAGCGCTGCTCGGTGACCTTGGCCCTGCTCGATCGGGGTGTGCAGTTCGTGTGGGGCGGGCAGCTACCGGCGGATCGGCCCGGCGGCCGGCGCGGTGGGGTGGAGCTGCTGGTGCGGCACCGCGGTGGCTACCTGCCGGTGATCGTCGTGCGGCACAAGGTGACCGATCCCGGCTATGGGGCCTGCACCAGCCCGCTGGCTACCCCGACCCTGGCGGCGGCCGGCACCGATCCGGCTCGCAAGGTCCGCCCGCAGTCCCGCGATCAGCTGCGGCTGGCGCATGCAGTACGCCAGCTCCGGGCAGCCGGGCTGGCGGCTCGTGGTCGGGCGACCGGCGGGGTGATCGGGCTCGAGGCCGATGTGGTGGTCTGGCACGACCTGGATGCGCCCACCTGGCCAGGCGGGCGCACTGCGATGATCGAATATGACGCCCGGTTCGCCGATCGGCTGGCGATCGCGCGGGCCGCCGCGATCGGGGCCGATGCACTGGCCCAACCGTCCCGGGTCACCGAATGCCGTTCCTGCCCGTGGTGGCCCACCTGCGGCCCGGCGCTGCGCGCCTCCCGGGACATCAGCATGGTGCTGCGCGGAGAGGACGCGGTGGCCCTGCGGGCGGCGGGCTTCTCGACCGTCGACATGCTGGCGGCGCTGGACCCGGCCGGTGACCTACCCGTGCCGATGTTCGGGACGTCGGTGCATGACGCGGTGCTCCTGGCACGGGCGTGGCAGCGAGATCTCACCTTGGTCCGGCGTAACCAGCGCACCACCGTGCCACGGGCCGACGTCGAGGTGGACGTGGACATGGAGAGCTTCGATGAGGCCGGGGCCTATCTCTGGGGCTGCCTGCTCTCGGGCTCGGACATCGGTGTGGAGCCGGGTTACCGCGCGTTCGCCACCTGGGAACCGGTGCCCACCCCGGACGAGGCGCGATCCTTCGCCGAGTTCTGGGGCTGGCTGGGCGAGGTCCGCCGCCGCGCTGAGCAGCGCGGTCTGAGCTTTGCCGCCTATTGCTACAACGAGCAGGCCGAGAACCGCTGGATGCTCTCCTCCGCAGAACGCTTCGCCGGCGCCGCCGGGATACCCAGCAGCGCCGATGTGCAGGACTTCATCTGCTCCACCCAGTGGGTGGATCTCTACGGGGTGGTCAGCGCCGAGTTCCTCTGCGCGCACGGCAAAGGACTCAAGATCATCGCGCCGGTGGCCGGGTTCACCTGGCACGACCCGGAGGCCAGTGGGGAGAACTCGATGCGCTGGTACTCCGACGCCGTCGGGCTGGGTGGCCGGGAACCGGATCCGGCGCAACGAACCCGGCTACTGACGTACAACGCTGACGACGTGCACGCCACCCAGGCCCTGCGGGTCTGGATGAGCTCCGAGCAAGTGAACGACGTGCCCTACGCGGGCGACCTCTGAGTGGTTACGGTGTGCCACGATGAATCACAGAATCTGAGGGGAGGGGCGCATGTTCGTGCGTCGGATCGCGGTGATCGGCTCCGGGTACGTGGGCCTGACCACCGGTGCGTGCCTGGCCTCGCTGGGGCACCGGGTGGTGTGCGCCGATGTGGACGCGAGCAAGGTCGCCCAGCTGGCTGCGGGCAAGGTGCCGATCCTGGAGCCGGGGCTGCCCGAGCTCGTGGTGGAGGGCCTGGCCGCCGGGCGGCTGCAGTTCGTCGTCGGAGCCGCGTCCGCGGTCGGCCAGGGGCCTGACGCCGCTGAAGTGGTGTTCCTCTGTGTGCCCACCCCGATGGGCGCAGGGGGAGCGGCAGACCTCTCCGCGGTGGAGACCGTCGCCGCGGAAGTCCGATCCCTGTTGCCGGCAGGCTGTGTGGTGGTCAACAAGTCGACCGTGCCGGTGGGCACCGCGGCACGCACCGCGCAACTCCTGGACCGCCCGGACGTGGCGGTGGTCAGCAACCCGGAATTCCTGCGCGAGGGTTCCGCGGTAGAGGACTTCCTCAACCCCGACCGGATTGTGGTGGGTTGCGATGCCCAGGACGCCGCCGAGCGGGTCGCCGCGCTGTATGCGCGGCTGGGCGCACCGGCCGTGCTCACCGACGCGGCCAGCGCCGAGCTGGTCAAGTACGCCGCGAACTGCTTCCTGGCGATGAAGCTGTCCTACGTCAACGCCGTCGCCGAGCTGTGCGAGCGGGTCGGCGCCGATGTGCTGGACGTCACCGAGGGGATCGGCTACGACCGGCGGATCGGGCAGTCCTTCCTGCAGCCGGGCCCCGGCTGGGGTGGGTCCTGCCTGCCCAAAGACACCCACGCGCTGCTGCAGGTCTGCTCGGCGGCCGATTTCGACTTTTCGCTGCTACGGGCCAGCATGGATACCAACACCCGCCAGCAGCACCGCATGGTCGACAAGGTCCGCGAGGCGGTCGGTGGCTCGCTGGCCGGCCAACGGGTCGGGTTGCTTGGTCTGACGTTCAAGGCTGGTACCGATGATCTGCGGGACTCCCCGGCACTGACGGTCGCCGCGCTGCTGGCCGCCGAGGGTGCCGATCTGATCGGTTACGACCCCGAGGTGCCTGCCGCGGTACCTGGGATGACCGACGATCTGCAGGTCAGCGACGATCCACTCAAAGTGGCCTCGGGAGCTGCCGCGCTGGTGGTGCTGACCGAGTGGCCCGAGTTCCGGCTGCTGGACTGGGGCCGGTTGGCCGAACTGGTCGAGCGCCGCATCGTGATCGACACCCGTAACCTGCTCGATGCCGATGTGCTGCGCCGGGTCGGCTTCGAGGTCCGCGGCGTCGGCCGCCGCCCCAGCCAGGTATTGACCTCCTCCTGATCCGGCACCGTGAGGTTACGTGGTGAAGAGCCGTTCACCATCAACGCCGACCCGGCGCATGAGCGAACTGATAAAGCTCACCGTGCCCGCGGCCAGCACATTTCCGGACAGAACCGTCCCATCCATATCTTTCTCATCGAGCCAGCGCCAGGGCCATTGGCCGGATGCTGGATAAGGTAAATGCTCGTGCTCGAGATTGACGAAGACGCATTCGCTCGTGGTTCGCTGCAACGCAGTCACGAATCCCGCGATGTCTTTGGTCACAGGCAGCGACACGAGGATACGCGCTGGGTCGTGGCCGAAGGTCCGCCGCGCGAAAGCCATCGCCGTGGCCAGGCCCGCCCGGGACACCGCGGTGTCCAGCACCAGCCTGCCCTGCGCGAGCTGATGGACGGATAACCGGCCGGGGTAGTGGAGTGAGGCAAGAACCGCGCGGAGCGCGGCCAGGTCGAACGTTCTACCAGGGCCGGTGGCCAGCAGTGCCGCCGCTGCGCGGATCCCGGCCAGGGCGTTCTCCGCTCCGTGTCCGGGCGGCAGCAGGTCGGCGAGATGCGCCGACCACTCTGGTTGGCGGGCCAGCAGGGGGACACCAGCCCGTGCACACGCCCGGCTGATCTCGCGCTGCACCGGGTCCGTCTGGCGCACCGAGATCACGCCCGCAGTCCGGGCGGCGATGACCCCGATCTTGTCCCGGGCCACGTCACCGACCGTGGGCCCGAGCACGTCGAGATGCTCGCCGAAGATCGCCGTCACGACGACTACGTCAAGCGGAAGCAACGACAGCTCGTCACTCGCGCCACCCATTCCTGCCTCGGCCACCAAGACGTCACACCCTGCGCCGATCAGCGCATTGACTCCACCCAGGATGAAAGTGCCCGTCGGAGAGAGATAATGACGGTCTGTCCCCACCGGGGGAAGTTGTTTTTTTGCTCGCGCAATGTCGGCGATGACCCGCAGATAGTCGGACTCGGGGAGGGCCTGGCCATTGATGCGTATCCGGTCTCGATTCGCGAGGAGACCAGGGCTGGTGATGGTGCCGACCCGGAGACCGTGCGCCGCCAGTGCGGCAGAGGCATAGATGGCCGCGGTGCCCTTTCCTTTCGAGCCGACAACACCCAGCGTCGGGACCGGATGCGACCCGAGATTGACTCCGAGTGCTGCAGCAAAATCTCCAGCCCGGGTCAGTGACCTCTTACCGGCCAAACGGTGCGCGCGCCATTCGTCGAAAATAACCTCGTCTTCTAATTGGGTGAAATCCGCCGCAGGCACAAGCGGCATAGTACTTCGAGCACATTCAGTGAACACTCTGAGCATCGCTGCGCAACGTTGCTGAGCCCATGCACCCCCCGGTCGGCCGGCATCGATGCCTCGCTCAGGGGCTAGACGGAACCCCGATGATCTGTTCTGCTTAGCCTTGCCTAAATCACTCGCTCGAGGAGTGCCAGCGCCATGTACGTCTGCATCTGCCGAGCCGTGACGGAGACTGACGTGCGAGGATGCATCGCGGACGGGGCCTGCACCATCAAGGACGTCGTCTCCCGCTCCGCAGCCGGAACCGGCTGCGGTACGTGCGTCCAGAAGATCGCTGCTCTGCTCAGCACCTCGACCGGCGAGTTGCGCAGCCCGCTGCCCCGCAGCGCTTGATCATGAAGGCTCAACGCCGCACCGGGCCTCCCAAGAAGGGGAACCCAAGTAATCACAATGCTACAATAGTAGCGTGGTTTTCTGATTTGCCTGATTGTTCGGCCGCGTAAGCCAGGTATCCCTCAGCCAGGACAGCCTCACCTTGGGTGACAGCTCCGACCGGACCCCGTATATTTCTTGGTAATCTAGCATCTCTCCCGAGGGGGCCTGCGATATGCGCGGCGATGACGAAGTCATTGCACTGCTCAATGAGCAACTCACCAGCGAACTGACTGCCATCAATCAGTACTTCCTGCATGCCAAGATGCAAGGGAACTGGGGATTCACCAAGCTAGCCGAGCACACCCGGCACGAGTCGATCGACGAGATGAAGCACGCGGAACGGATCACCGACCGCATCCTGTTTCTCGAAGGTCTCCCGAACTACCAGAAGCTGCTCCCGCTGCGCATCGGACAAACCGTCAAGGAGCAGTTCGAGGCGGATCTAGCCGTCGAGATGGAAGTCGTGGCGCGGCTACGGCCCGGTATCACGATGTGCCGGGAGAAGGGTGACATCACCACCGCCAACCTCTTCGAGGACATCCTTGCCGACGAGGAAGAGCACATCGATTACCTGGAGACGAACCTGGAACTGATCGGCAAGCTGGGCGAGCAGCTCTACCTCAGCCAGCTCGTCGAACGGCCGCCAACCAACGGCTAACCGGCCCGGATCGGGCTACCGTTGACGATGTGGCTGAGCAGCGGCTGTTCGAGGTTCACCAGGCGCGAGCGCTCCTTCCTGAGGTGCGACGGCGGGTTGATGAGCTGATCGTGGCACGGGCAGATCTCACTGAGATATCGGTGGACCTGCACCGTGCCGGTTCGTCCGCTCTGGGTGGCCTCGCGGAGATGAAGGCACTCCAGGCCCGGTCGAACGACATGCTCGAGTGGTTTCTCGGCCAAGGCATCGAGATCAAAGGATTCGCGCCGGTCCTCCTCGATTTCCCCGCTGAGCTGGACGGGGTCTCAGTGCGGCTGTGCTGGCTGGAGGGGGAGTCGACGCTGGCCTGGTATCACCGTTCTGATCTGGGCATCGCCGGGCGCCGCAGGCTCGCTGGCTGAGCTCGGCGTAGCCTGGCAACATGCCGTTATTCGGACGCGATAAATCCCGCATGGTAACCGCTGAGGAAGCGCTGCCCGGGCGAGACACCTCGACTCCGGTAGCCGAACATCACGCGGTGAATGGTCACCGTATAGCTCCCCCGTTCTCCGACGGACTGCACACCGCGGTATTCGGCATGGGATGTTTCTGGGGTGCCGAACGGATCTTCTGGCGCACTCCCGGGGTGTACTCCACCGCAGCCGGCTACGCCGGCGGCTACACCCCTAACCCCAGCTATGAAGAAGTCTGCTCCGGGCAGACCGGGCACACCGAGGTAGTGCTGGTCGTCTTCGATCCGGCGCAGATCACTTATGCCGAGCTGCTGCGGATTTTCTGGGAAGGTCACGACCCGACCCAGGGCATGCGGCAAGGCAACGATCGAGGCTCCCAATACAGGTCGGCGATCTACACCACGAACGCGGAACAGGCGAGCGAGGCGGAGGCGAGCCGATCGACCTACCAGCAGGCGCTCACCGCCGCCGGACGCGGCCAGATCACCACCGAGATCGCCCCACTGCGCGATTTCTACTACGCCGAGGATTACCACCAGCAGTACCTGTCAGATGCCAAGAACCCGAATGGTTATTGCGGCATTGGGGGCACGGGCGTGGTTTGTCCTGTCGGCGCGGGTTTGGCGACGGAGTCTGAGCCGAGTTGAGCCGCTCGGGCGCGGCGTGGCGTCGCAGGACGGACCGCGTGGATCTATAGCGTTGACGGTATGGCGTGGGGTACCGTCGAGCTGGAACCGGAGGTCCGGCATTGGCTAGAGGGGCTGCCGACGCAACAATTCGCGACGGTCGCGTTCTACGTAGACCTGCTTGCCGATCAGGGGCCGCTCCTCGGCGAGCCATACACGAGGCAGCTAGATGGCAAGCTGCGGGAGTTGCGGTTCCACCTGCAACGTAGTGCGGTGCGGTTTACATACTGGATCGCGCCAGGTCGACGGATCGTGCTGTTGACGATGTTCCGGAAAAGCCGGATGCGCGAGGAGCGTGAGATTGATCGAGCCCGTCGGGCAAAGAGGGCTTCGACGGTGTGAGGTCGAGGCACATACCGTGGACGAGGAGGTCGGCTGATGGCGCAGCGCAGTGACTGGCAGGAGCTTCGGCTGCGGCGGATGGCAGAACCGGGCGCTCAGGAGGCCTACGACGCAGCCAGGCTCGCTTTCGCGCTCGGCCGCCAGGTGCGAGAGCTCCGGGAACAGCGCGGCTGGTCGCAGACCAGGTTGGCTAGGGCCGCCGCGATGACGCAGCCTGCGGTAGCGCGGTTCGAGGCTGGAGGGACCGTTCCGACTTTGCCAGTACTGGAACGACTCGCCCACGCCCTCGGAGCCGAACTAGTCGTTCAGCTGGCCGCTCCATCCTCGGTGCGTGCATTGTCACACTCGACTGAGAGCTGAGCTGTCGTATGTACCTGCCCAACGCGTGGGTGGGTGCCCACTCCAAGGCTTGCCGTGGATTGTACAATTTGGGTTATGAGTGAGCTGCCGATCAGTGAGGCGCGGGATCATCTCGGTGAGATCGTGTCCAAGGCCGAGCACGCCCAGGAACGAACAGTGCTGACTCGCCACGGCAAGGCTGTCGCTGCAGTGATCTCCATTGACGATCTGCGGGAGCTGGAGGCCGCAGAGGACGAGGCCGATCTTGCGGCAGCGCACAAGGCCCTGGCAACGCCTGAACAGCGTGTACCCCACCACGAGGTGCTTGCCGAATACGGCATCGCCTGAGCGGTGAGCTACGAGATCGAGTGGACCGCTCCGGCCCTACGCGAGCTGCGAAAGCTCGACAAGCCCATTGCACGCCGTGTCCTGACTGCGATCACCAAGCTAGGCGGGGACCCTCGCCCGCCCGGAGTCCGGGCGTTGACGGGACAGCCATCGGGAACGATGCGGCTCCGCATCGGTGACTATCGCGTGGTGTACGTGGTCCAAGACGATCTTATCCTCGTCACCGTTGTCCGGATCGCTCACCGACGCGAAGTGTACCGGGACTTGTAACTCCCAGTCTCGCGAGTTATTGCGACAGGTGTACCACTACCACCAACAGTATTTGAGCGATGCCAAGAACCCCAATGGCTACTGTGGAATCGGTGGCACGGGTGTTTGCATGAGTGCCCCATCGGAGAGTCCTGCGATCACGCAGCAGCCAGGCCAGCCTTCGAGTTTTTGACCAGCCGGAACACCGCCACGTCGATGGCTACGCTCGTGATCTCATGGCATGAGCTTGGTTTATGAAGGTATACGCGGTGGTTCAGCCTCGGAGCTATTTGGGTTCGGTTGACCACTGATCCTGATGGGGTTTTCGATGAGGTGTGGCTCGGGCTCAAAGCCAGCTGGGGCGAACCAGGGAGCATGTGCCGGCGCGTCCGGGCACAGTGTCCATTTCCGGGCGACTCGGTCGATGCCTATCGGGTACACCGTCAGGGCACCGTCGGCGTCGATGTGCAGCCGGAGAAAATGCTTGAGGTCCTGGTGGTGCAGGGATGCGTACCCTTCGGTTCCGTGCAGGCCAAAGCAGTTGGTGGCCCAGAGGTAGCCCGACATCCCCACCATTCCTCCGACGCCACCGACCACGCCGATCAGGCCGAGGAAGGTAACCAACGACCACACACCCCGAAGCCCGAAGGCAGACGACAGCCAGGAGGCGCCGATCATGACTCCGGCCACGCCCGCGAGCTGCAGCGTGGAATGGACCATCCCGAGCAGGAAGCGGCGGATACCACTGGCGTCGTGGGCGAAACGAACCATCGCGCCCAAGGACACGATCATGAGCAGGCTGAGGAGGAACGACGTCGGGCTCTCCCACAGGGCGAGCAGCAGGTCGCCCAGGCCGAGCGAGACGTGGCGGTCTCCCAGGTGCAGTCCCAACATGAACGTCAACAGCACCTGGACGGCGCCGAACACCGCGGCCAGGGGAAGGTTGTAGGGCGCAAGCAGCCAGATCCGCTTGCGCAGCCGTTTCGATACCTCCGGTGAGGGATAGGTGCCGGCTCTGCGGTAGGCGCCGGCTCCTTCCACTCCTGGGAGGTCTATGCGCTCGGGGAGGTTATGGGTGGGGTGCAGGAAGGCGCCGCCGCCGCCCGAGGTGATGTGATGGCGGCAGCCATCCACTTCCTCGTAGCGGGAGTAGTAGCGCTTTCCGCTCTTGAGGTACAGCAGCAGCTGGGCACCACTGGGCTGGATGATCTCTCGTTCGAGGTACTCCACATCCCGGTCGGAATGGATCTCGGCCTGCTTCCGGCCGCTCTCGACTTCCTTAGCCATGCACAGGATGATGCGGTCCCCGGGCTGTACCTGGTCGATGGCGACGTCAGCGAAGTACTTCAGTTGAGCTTCGTCGATGTAGGAACCGAACTGGATGTCGATTCCCCAGAGCCACCAGCCGTTCGGGAGCTTGAGCGCGAAGTAGCTGCGACGCTGGCGCGTCCTCCATCCGCCGATCCAGTGGTTGCGGCAGAAAATGCTGGTGAAGTTGACCAGCCCGTCATACCAGTCGTGGCTTCCCGGAATGGCGAAAAGCTCGGGAGCTTCGCCGGGCACGCACGGCAGTGCCGCCCGGTACGGGCCGAACATGCGGTTTTCGTACTCCTGGCGTTGGGCACCGGGTACACCTGGTCGCCGCCCATGACAAGGATCCGGCCCCGCTCGGTGGCGTGGGCCTCGCCATCCCAGCCGAGCTTGAGCTCTTCGCCGGCCAGCAGCCTGGCCACGGTGTAGGTCGAGTTCCACCCGTCGCCGAGGTCGGCCACGTAGTCCGGCCACAGGTCGGCTACCCCCGAGCGGTCCGGGACCTCCGCTGGCTCCAGCGCCTGCAACATCCGGCTGTCGGCATAGGAGCTGAAGATGCCTGACAGCAGAACCCGCACCGCGGTGTCGATGAGCTGATGGGGATCGAGCCAGCGCACCATGGGCCTGCGCGTGAACCCGAGCTCGGATGGATCGGACGGACGAGGACAGCACGGCGGAGACGTCTCGGCGGAACCCGCGGGTGTCTCGACCATGCACGACATTCTTGCAGCAGGGCGGGCTAGACGCGGACCAGCAGGGCGCCACGGTCCACCCGCATCCGCAACCCCCGCACTTCACCCACCGGATCGCCGTCCAGTTGGGCCAGCTGTGGAGACTCCGCGCTGATGATGACGGTGTGACCTTGCCAGTGCTGCACCATCCGGTGACCACGGCGGCGGCGGGTCAGCACCCGCGCGGTCACCGCCAGCCATCCGAAGATGGTCCGCGGCCCGATGGCCACGACATCCAGCAGCCCGTCGTCCACCCTGGCCGCGGGCATCAACACCAGCCCGGCGAGAAGCTTGCCGCAGTTGCCGACCACAACCGTGCGGACTTGACGGGGCGGCTCAATCCGGCCATCTACGGCGACGGTGACCGGGGCCCTCGGACCCCTCAGCGCGCGCATGCCGGAGACGAAATACGCCAGCGGGCCCAGCCGGGACTTCAACTCGTGGGGCGCGCCGGCCATGATTGCCGCATCGAAGCCCACCCCGGCCATCACCAGAAACACCTGCTCCGCGACGCGGTCATCGAGGAACACCCGACCGACGTCGATCGCACGGTCTTTCCCGGACAACGCAATCCGAGTAGCTCGGACCGTGTCATTCAGCCCAATGGCGAGGTTGCGGGCCAGCAGGTTGCCGGTACCCGCGGGCACCAGACCCAGTGCGGTGTCCGATCCGGCGAGAACCTGCGCCACGTGGCGGACCGTGCCATCCCCGCCGCAGACGAGCACCACATCAGCACCTGCGGCCAGCGCGATTCTGGCCTGACCGCCACCCGGATCCTCGACGGTGGTCTCAAGCCACAGCGGTGGCGCCCATCCCAGCTCCGCGCACACGCTGGTGATCTGGGTCCGTAGCGTCGCAGGCTCATCGACGTTGCTCGGGTTGACCACCACTGCCGGCAACGGGCAGTCCAGCTGCGAGTACGGCGCCGTGCCAGTCTCAGCTGCACGCATCGACGTGATCTGGGCGGGGTTGGTCCGAACCGACGTCATGTTCGGCATTCCCGTCCCGGCATGAACCGCAGCCGGTGTCATGGTGAGACCGAGAACGACGCAAGCTACCGTGCGCACGGAGAGCAATCGGTCGACGCAACACTACCCTCGATCGGTTCACTACGCTAGCGGCGCCAGTCGCCTGCTCACGAAATCCACGCGGTACCCCAGCTCGACAACGGGCAAACCTTTTTCATTCAAGGCCATTTCCAGCCGTCGGGATTTCCTGAGCGATCGCAGGCTGGGAAGCCACGAGCGTGGTTACCCCTTCCGATTAGCCCACGTGGTCAAGCTCAGTGAGGGCCTCGGGGACTGGTTCAAGCTCCAGCGGCCTTATCCGCCGTGTCACTTCCTCAGCATCCAGCAGTCGATCCCCCGTAAGGTCATCGTGATAGTGCTGGCCATCGAAGGCGAGGGCGATCTCGGTGAAGGTTTCCGGCCCGGTCGGGTCATGGGAGGAAAACGGGCCGTGATGGGCAACCCAGATCACCCCAGCTGGGTCAAGGTCACCCACCGCGCTGGCCACGACCCCCATGAAGGCATCCGCCGCGGCGGCGAAATCACCGGTGATGCCCAACTCATCAGGGTTGCTGGCGATCTCCGAGAGCACCACCACCGGCGGGATCGAGGGCGCATCGATGATCAGACGGGCCAGGCACTGTGCCTGCGTGCCGAGAGGATGCTGCCAGCGAAGGACGCAACTGACCTGCTCGACCGTGCCGACCTGGTCGATTCGTACGCCACCCCGGATGACCACCACCTCGCACACCCCTGCCCCCTGGCGCCATGCAAGTGACCCTGTGTGAGGGACTTCTCGATTGTAGAGTGCGGCACAGCCAGCGACCTGGATCCATGCACGGGAACCAGCCCGTCTGGGACGATCTGCAGGTGAGCGGATCGGCGCAATCGAAGGACACGACGCATCAGTGGAAACGCCCGGTGGACCTCGATCACCTCGCGCACGTCCGTCAGCGCCCAGGGGACTTTGCTCCTGGTGGCGTGCTGCATCTTGTTCTTGAAGTGGTTGCCTACGCCGCTGAGGAAGCTGCGGACCAGGCAACGGGGCGCTGCCACGTCACGTTGCACTCCGACGAGTCGATTTCGGTAGCCGACAACGGCCGAGGCACCGACACCCGATTCGACGACGAGGGGCGAGCGATCAAGAAGCCGGTCATGGCGACGAAGGACCTCAGGTTCTTCGACTTCCCGGATGCGCAGCAGCTTCCCGACGGTCATCCGCGGCGAGGCATGTCGGTCGTTGCTGCGCTCAGCGAGTGGCTCGTGCACGTCAACCGCCGCCACAACGGGTCCTGGATCCAGCGCTACGAGAACGGCGTCCCCGTTACCGGCCTCGTTCCGATCGCGGACGACGGCACCCGAGGTACGACGGTTCACTTCGTCGCGGACGAGGCACTGCGCATCGCCGGCCAGGTTTCGCCGCGTCATCTTCTGCAGCTGACTGCCATGTGGCCCCAGCTCGGCATCGACCTCGACGATGACGTGTCCGGACGTGCATGACCTGGCCGGCAGGAGATCTCCAACTGAGACGGCAGGACTACGCCAAATCGCGCTGAAGGATTCCGCGTCAAATATCGTTGAAAGTCACATCTGGCGGCGAACCTCCCGGGTTGATTGTCGCTTGAGGTGGAACGGTAGTCGGTAGGTTGCCTGCGCTCGGTCCGCCGAGTGCTGGGGATGCCGGGTGGGCAGCGGAGATGATGGCGACACGCCGGGAGGTGTATGCCAGGAACTCACCGGTCGTCTGGCGTCCTCGACGCGGGATCACCGAACAGCATGCGAGGTTTCTCGAGCGTCAGGGCAGGATCCGAATACCGTCGCGCTGCGGACCCGGCCACGCGTTCATCATTGCCCAATGCCGCGACCGCGAGGGGTTCATCGATGATTTCGCGGTCGATGGCGAGGGTACATGGACCGGCGACGGTCGCGAGCTGTTCACCGCGGCGTGGATCTGCTGTCCGCTCGCTGAACTGGGCGCTCGGTCGGCGCCCACTTTCCTCATGTCGCGGTGTCTACAGCAGTGCTCTGACACCGCAAACGTAAGGAGAACCGGATGGGAAAGATCGTCATGAGCGAG
>DASYAZ010000041.1:0-7437 GCA_036501085.1 Pseudonocardiaceae bacterium
GGCAGGCACATGGTCGGTGATTCAGAAGCCAAGTTCGGGATCAAGACCCACAGCCAGCGGGCATCCAAGAGCCTGGCGCAGCAATATTCTCTCGTCGCCGGTGTCTTTTACGTTGCCCTCGGAGTGATCGGTTTTTTTCCGGACAGGTTTCGGTGGCGGTACCGATCCGATGAACCAGATGCTGTTCGGGGTCTTTATGGTGAATCCCTTCCACAATACAGTCCACCTCGTGGTCGGCCTGCTGTGGCTACTGGGGGCGTTCGTCCTCGCCGCTGCCGGGACGGAGGGTTTGAACCTCGCGATCGGCAGCTTCTGGGTGCTGGCAACCGTATTGGGTTTCCTGGGCTACCTCAGTGCGCTGGCTGTCACCAGCGGCACAACTCCCGACAATTTCCTGCACTTCGGGACTGCTGTGGTGACACTGGTGTTCGGCACCGGCCTGCTGCGCGCACTCAACGGCAGCGGCCGAGCAGCTACCACGTAGCCCGATACGGCGGATGATGTGCGCGTCGAGTGCCCCACCCTGCCCTCTGTTCACGTGGTAGCAGTCCGTGAGCATCTGCTGACTGTCGGTGAGAACTCTCTCAGCGGTGGCAGCCCGTGGTCAACGCCTTCGCCATCACCTTCAGTGACCGGTGGCCGGCCGCTGAAACCTACTAACCGAACACGCCGGAAACACCGTTCGTGTTACGGACCCGTGCCACCGTGCTGTCGAATTCGAAGCCAGCCTCGCCCAGGGAAGTCGCACCGAGACGTGAGGATAGTCGCCCGGCCCGGAGCAGGCCGGCAATGGCGATTGCGGGATTACCAGGCGGGAGGACGCCGACCGATTCGGCGGTGATGAGCGCACCCCACCGGATGCACCGGGTTCATCGAGGCCCAGGCCGCTGCTGACGACAAGTAGCCCGACCGCTTCAGGAGGTAGGAATAAGTTCGCGCATCCCTGGCCGCCGCGGTCGACACTGGTTCTGGAGCTAAGGCGCCAGGCCCACACGGCTATGGCGAGTGCGCCTGCACTTTCTGACGTCGGCATGGCCGGTGGGCGGTGACCGTGGGGTGTGCTGGGTGGTCACGATCGTCGGCGGTGGGTTATCTCCGGTGCTGGGGTTGGTCGGGTCCCGCTGGTCCCGGGTCGTGTGGTGGTGGGTGCGTGGAGGGATTGGGGTCATCGTCGGTGGTGTATCGGCAGGTGCGGCAGATGCCGAGGACTTCGAGGGTGTGGTGGTGTTGGTGAAGTCGTGGTGGGGACCGATGGTGGCGGTCCAGGCTTCGACGGTGTCGGAGTGGATGGGGATGCTGTAGCCGCAGGCGCGGCAGCGTAGGTAGTGGTGGTGGTGTCCGGTTTCGGGGTGGTGGCGGAACAGTTCGGTGCCGTTGTCACTGTGGGTGGTGTCGATGTCGCCTCTGTTGGCGTAGAGGCGCAGGGTGCGGTAGATGGTGCTCAGTCCGACCGTGTGGTGGTTGGAGATCAGTTGGGCGTGCAGGGCTTGGGCGGTGATGAAGGTCGGGTGCTGGGCTAGGGCGGCCAGGATGATGCGTCGTTGCGCGGAAGGGCGGTACTCGCCGCGGTGGTGGTCGTGGGGAGGGTCGAGGTCGAGGCTCATCGCGGGATCTCCGGGTAGCGCCAGGAGGTGTGGGCGCTGTTGGTGCGGTGCCGGTGCGGTCAGGGGTGCGGGTCAGGATGTCAGGTGGGCGAGCTAGCGACCGGGTCGGCGGGTGCGGGTGGCGTGCGGGGGGCTGGGCTGGGTTGGACGCGGCCGGATGACACGGTCATCTCGATGGCGCCGAGGCGGGTTGGTTGGTGGTTGTGCGGGGGGTGGGGATGGTCTGGGAGTCGGTGGGTGCGCGGGGTGATCCGCGGTGGGTGGCCAGGGCTGCGAGGGTGTACTCGGTGGCGGCGAGGGCCATGATGGTGAAGCTGGGTGGGAGGATCGGGACGGTGTAGGCCAGTGTGATCCCGGCCCACATCGCGGCCACGGCCAGTGCCGCGGACAGGGTCAGGGCGGTCCAGGGCCGGTCGGTGAGGTGTTGTGCGGCGGCGGCGGGTGCGGCGAGCAGCCCGAACAGCAGCAGTGCTCCCATGACCTGGGTGGCCTCGGCTGCGGTGGCTCCGGCGACCCCCAGGAACAGGGGTCCGAGCAGCCGTACCGGGACGCCGCGGGCGGCCGCGACGGCGGGATCGAGGCTAGCGAAGAGCAGCGGTCGGGCAATGGCAATGAGCACGACGATCAGCCCGAGCGCGATCCACGCCGCGGTCATCGCCGCGGCGGGGCTGATCCCGAAGATCGACCCGAACAGCACGTTAACGTTGGCGGTGCTGTCGGCGGTGGCGGCGCGGGTGGTGTAGATCGCGAGGAAGAACACACCTAGCCCGAGAATCCACGCGAAGGTGGTCCCGATGATCACGTCGTCAGTGGCGGCCCGGCCACCGAGCACTCCCAGTGCCAACCCGACAGTGATGGTGGCGGCGAAGAGCCCCAGCCGCAGATCGACACCGGCGGCCAGCGCGGCGAGCGCGCCGGCGTAAGCGACGTGGGACAGCGCGTCACCGGCGAACACCTGCCCGCGCAGCACCACGAAGTAGCCAACCAGCCCGGACAGCAGCGCGACCGCCGTCCCGGCGATCAGCGCGTACTGGATGAACGGCAGCGCCAGCATGTTCGCCAGCCCGGTGACCGGGTTCACCACCGGCTCCCGGCGAAGGCACCCGGATGCGCCGACCGGCGACGGGGTGAGCCGAGGCGGTCGGTCATGGTTCGGTAGGCACTGGTGAGCAGGAATGCGGAGAAGGCCAGGGTGGTAACCCAAAATCCGATCGGGTACGGGGAGAAGAACGCGATCCCCTCCCCGATCCAGGTCACCGCCAGGGCGATCCCGATCGACAGGGCGAGCCCCGCGGCGGGACGGGCGGTCAGCCGGACCGCGATCGCGGCGGGGGTGACGAGCAGCGCGAAGACCAGCAGGCTGCCGGTGACCTGGCTGGTGCCCGCGGCGGCGATCCCGAGCAGCAGCAGGAACGCCGCGCCGAGCGCCCGCACGGGTACACCGCGGGCGGCGGCGACGGCCGGGTCAACGCTGGCGAACAGCAGGGGCCGCCCGAGCGCGGTCAGCGCGACCAGGCAACCGGTCCCGGCGAGCAGTAGGACGAGCACCTGGGCGTCGGAGACACCGGTGATGGTGCCGAACAGCAGGTTGTTCAGCCCGGACAGAAATCCCTTGTAGAGGCTGACGAACAGGAACCCGCAAGCCAACGCGAGTGCCTGCACGGTGCCGATGGCCGCCGATTCTTCCCAGTATCCGCCGGCGCCGGTTCCGACCCGGTTTCCTGTGGGTAGGACCGCGATCACCAGGGCGCCGGCGATGCAGAATCCGAAATAGCCGACACCGGCGCCCAGGCCCAGCCAGGTGGCGCCGGCGGCACCGGGGAACCCGATCACGGATAGGGCGTGCCCGGCGAAGCTCTGGCGGCGCAGCACCATGAGGTAGCCGGTCGCGCCGGCCACGACCGCGACGATGGTGCCGGCGCGGATCGCGTTGAGCATGAAGTGGAAGCTCAGGATTTCCCGGATGTCAGCGAGGAGATTCCAGCTCAGACCCACGGTCACGGTGTCCCCTCACCGACCGGCGACCCGACCCGCGCCACCGTGGCGTTCATCGGGGGTGCTCGGGCGGGTGGTCGGGTTGGCCCACGACGACCAGGCGGCCTTGCCGGTCGCGCAGCACGTCGATGGGGGTGCCGTAGAGCATGGTGAGGGTATCGGCGGTGATCACCTGGGTGGGTGGGCCCATTACCGCGCCGCCGTGGGCGAGGTAGATGACCTCATCGAGGTAGGACAGGATGGGGTTGATGTCGTGGGCGACCAGGATCACCGCGACGTTCTGGCTGCGGCACACCGACTGGATCAGCGCACTGATCGCGGCCTGGTTGGTGACATCAAGGCTGTCCAACGGCTCGTCGAGCAGCAGCAGTTGCGGTCGGCTCACCAGGGCCTGGGCGATGAGCAGGCGTTGCTGCTCACCACCGGAGCACTGCCCGATCGGGCGGGTGGCGTAGGCCTCGGCGCCGACCAGGTCGATCACTTCCCGGACCCGGTCGCGGGCGGTGCGGGCCCAGCGTGGCGACAGCAGCCCGGGAAGGGGGATCCCCCAACGGTTGCCGTCCCAGCCCAGCCGCACCACGTCGGCGCCCCGTACCCGCACGCTGGTGTCGAACGCACGGCGTTGCGGGAGGTAGCCGATCGCGGCGTTGCAGCGTCCGGGCGCCGAGCCGAGTACCTTCACCTGCCCTGTGCTGATCGGGACCAGCCCGAGCAGGGCTTTGAGCAAGGTGGACTTGCCAACTCCGTTGGGGCCCAGGACGGCGACGAACTCCCCGGCACGGACGGTCAGGTTCACTTCCGACCAGACCGGGCGCCCGCCGATGCCGGCCGCGGCCCGCCGCAGCGACACCACCTCCCGGCCCGGCCCGCCTCGCCCGGCGTTGGTGGCCCGCGGGTCTGCGGCGGCCCCGACAGGGGTCATGGCGTTGGGGCCCTGGGTGGGGATGGGAGTCACTAGGGTCTCTCCTGCGGGTCGCCACACGTGCCGATTACGTACCGGTCGCCTGGCCCAGTGCGGTTTGCAGGTCCTGCAGCTGCGCGGATTGCCAGTCCTGGAAGGTGGCGTTGGCCGGGGACAGGGTCTCGGTCACCGCTGTCACCGGGATCCCGGCCTTCTTAGCCGCGCTGACCTGGGCGGCGACGTCGGGGGTGGAGTTCTGGCTGTTGAACACATACACCTTGATCTGTTTGCTACTGATCTGATGGTCGATGGTGGCCTTGTCCGCCGCCGAGGGGTCGGTGCCCTCACTGATGGCCTTGAGAAAACCCGCCGGAGTGATCAGATGCAGGCCCAGCGCGTCGGACAGCGGCGCGAAGATGCTCTCGCTGGCACCGACCGGGGTGCTGGCGTACTTAGCCCTGATAGCGTTGATCAACTGGTGATAGCGGGCCAGCCCGGTGGTCTCGAAGCTGTGCCGCTGCGCGTCGAAGTAGGCCGCATCACCGGGGTCTAGCTTCTTCAGATCCGTGGTGATCTGGTTGGCGACCTGCGTCACGTTGCTCGGGGAGTACCAGCGGTGCGGGTTGCCGCCCTCAGGCACTCCCACCAGCTGGCCCACGTCCACCACGACCCGGCCCGAGTCCGGGCTGGCGGCCAGCGCCTTGGCCGCCCACGGGTCGTACCCGATGCCATTCTCCACAAACAACCGCGACTGGGCGATCGTCCGACCATCAGCCGGGGTCGGCTCGTAGGCGTGCGGGTCGGTATCCGGGTTGGTGATGATCGACGTCTCGCGCACGTGGCTGCCACCCAACTGGGTCAGGATCGAGCCCCACGCGTTGATGCTGGCCGCCACCGGAATCACCCGCCCGGCCCCGGCCGGCTGCCCCGACGCCGGAGTGGAGGGGGCGGACGTGGCGCAGCCGGTCGCACTCACCGCGACCGCCACCACCGCAGCGGACACCACCAAGGACCGACGAATCATGAGGGCTCCCACACCGATCAGGACTCCGATCGACAGCCCCCGCGAACAACCAACAACACCACTCAACCCCCACCTGACACTGATTGTCAATTGCAGTAGTGGAACGTTTGCGGAGAGTGAGAGCCCCGCGAACTGGATGCACACCGCGGTAGGGGTCGGATAGGCACCACCGGCGGTAGGCCGCTCCAGGCCGAATCGGCGCCACAGCGCCACGCTCGAGGCGCACCTCATGTCCGCGACCCCAACTACCCCAATAGCGGAGGCTGCGCGCATCCGCTATCGTTACTGGTAATGGTTTCCATTTCTATTAATGGTGGACGGGTGCAGCGATGCCGAATCTCGGTCGGAGAACCCACGACCGGCCCTTCACCGTGGTGGTCTGCCAGGCCACCGCCTGTGAAGCAGGAGCCGAGCCGGGACTGCTTGACGCGCTGCGGGAAACGATCCGCCGCTGCCCGCACGGCGTGCTCCTGCGCAGTGGATGCATGCTGGGCCCGGTGACCTGCCGACCGCGGTGGTTACACCCCCACGCCGACACCTCGGGAGCGATCGTCATCGTGCAGCCGTGCGGCACCGACCGAGCCCCCCAGGGCATCCCGGTTCGGGTCGGACCCCTGCGCCATCCCGGGGACACTCACGCGCTGTGCACCTGGCTCGAACGGGGCGAATTGGTGGTGCCCGACCAGTCCATGTATTCCTCGCGCCCAGTCCAGTATCCGCGCCACCGCACCTAGCATCGCAGCTAAGCCAGACCGCGACAAAGTCGCAATGACTGTGGCCTACCGCCGATGGACCGCCCGATCGTTCGGTCTGATTTACCATCGCGCATCGCCTGCACGGTGGCCAGCGGCCTCACATGCTTGAGTAGCCATATGCGCATGGCCTAACTTCAATTCATGCCCGAAGAAGCACCGGTGGCCAATTCGATGACACCGGGGGCGGGTGGGTCGAGGGAACTAGCCGACGCTGCGGAGCTGTTCAAGGTGCTCGGCGCGGAAGTTCGCCTGGCCATCGTGGTCGAACTTGCCAAGACGCCGCAATCGGTGCAGGAGCTCGTCGACACGCTGGGAGTGCGCCAGCCGCTGGTATCCCAGCACCTGCGGGTACTGCGGTCAGCTCGGCTGGTCACCGCTGAACGCCGCCACCGCACGCGTCTATACAAGCTCGCGAACAACCACGTGCGCCACCTCGTCGCCGACGCCCTGCAGCACGCCCTCGAACACCCGGGTGAAGTACGCGACTCAAGCCGCGTGCGTGCACGTTGAGCATGTGCAATCTGCGCACGTGCAGTTGTTACAGGCATCTGCGCAGTGCTCACATTGACACATGGCGTGGTTGCAACTCGGACAGCTGCAATCCGCGCAACTGCACACCGCGCAGGAATCCGAGCAGTTCGCGCAGCTGCAGGCGCTGCATTCGTCGTAATGCACCCCCTCATCAGTGCGATGCTCGCGGTGAACGTGGCCGTCATGCAGGTAGTCAACGTGGTCGGCGTGCAGCACCGATTCGTGTCCACACCCTGGACCGTGGGTGTGACTGTGATGCTCGGCCTGTGTGTGCTTCATAGTCGTCACGGCGCCTCCCTCTCCAGCGACCCATCCCATGCTTATATGCGCAGGTGTGAATGTCAAGATGCGATTCGACAGCTGCAAATGCCTCGGTCGGGCTACCGGAGCTGACTCAGCACTGTGCCTCGCTCTGTCCGAAGACACTGCGTTCGATGTCCCGATGGCTGTCCCGATGGCCGCTGGTGAGGACTTTCTCTTCACTGGATCGAGTAGGGGGCGGGGTCGCCCCGCCCCCTCTCACACCACCGGACATGCGGGCCCGCATCCGGCGGTTCGTCAAGCCGTTTGGTAGAGACGCTGCCAGGTCTGGCGGAGGGTCTTGAGGCCAAGGTGATCCCAGTAGGT
>DASYAZ010000042.1:0-16795 GCA_036501085.1 Pseudonocardiaceae bacterium
TTCACCGACGATCAGTTCAAGAAATCCATCCAGGACGAAACCGGGATCAAACCGGCGTGGGGTGCCGAGTCCTTCCCGGACCTCGATGAGGACGTCCGCCAGTCGATCGCCCGGATCAAGGCCAGCCCGTTCGTGCCGCACCAGGACCAGATCCGCGGGTTCGTCTTCGATGTGGCCACCGGCAAGCTCAACGAGGTCGCCTGAGTAGGTAGCTCTTCAAGTACCGCCGACCCCGGTCTGGACGGTCTTGAACGGTGGCCAACCCCGTTGCGGTCGCAGCCGGCGGGACAGGGGTTGGCCACCGTTACGAGCGGTGCTGGACCGGGTTGGTAGGCCTTGAAGAGCCACCAAGGGCGGTGACCACGCGCGAGGGTGAGGGCCGGCCGAGTTGCTCGGCCATCCACACGCTCGTCTGCACCAGAGCGTCGAGGTCCACGCCGTGCTCGATGCCCAGCCCGTCCAGCATCCACACCAGGTCCTCAGTGGCGAGGTTGCCGGTGGCTGACTCAGCGTAGGGGCAACCCCCCAAGCCACCGGCCGAGGCGTCCACACAGCTCACGCCGGCCTGCAAGGCCGCAAGGGTGTTGGACAGCGCCTGGCCGTAGGTGTCGTGGAAGTGCACCGCGAGGGCGTCGGGGCCGATACCGGCACGGCGCAAACCGTCCAGCACCGCGACAACGTGACCCGGGGTGGCCACCCCGATGGTGTCGCCCAGCGAGAGCTGGTCGCAACCCAGCTCCAGCAGCCGGCGCCCAGCGCTGACGACCTGGTCGACCGGCACGGCGCCCTCCCACGGATCACCGAAGCACATCGAAAGGTAGCCCCGCACCGGCAGCTTCTCTCCCCGAGCCCGGTCCAGCACGGGCGCGAACATCGCGAACTGCGCGTCGAAGCCACGGTTCAGATTGCGCTGGGCAAAGCTCTCGGTAGCCGAAGCGAAGATCGCGATCTCGGTGGCTCCTGCGCCCAGAGCCCGATCGAGCCCGCGCTCGTTGGGCACGAGGACGGGATAGCGAACCCCGCGGTGCGGCGCGAGCCGCCCGAGCAGCTCGGCGGCGTCGGCCAGCTGCGGCACCCAGCGCGGATGCACGAAGCCGGTCGCCTCCAGCACGGGCAACCCCGCGCCCGCCAGCCGATCCAGAAACTCAGCCTTGACCTCGACCGGAACCACGGCGGGCTCGTTCTGCAGGCCATCGCGCGCCGCGACCTCCCAGATCAGCACCCGCTGGGGCAGTCCAGCGGCCGGGTGCGGATCGGGCAGGCCCACATCCCTAGTGGCGGTCATTCGCTGGTGGGTTCACCTCGCAATACAACAGCGAGTGCACCCGCTCGACCTGCGGGATGTCGTCGAACTCCAGCGGCTCGTCGGAGGCAGACTCGATGATCAGCGTGCCGCAGCCCAGCATCCGGTCGATCAAGGAGTGCCGGAACTGGACGCTGTTGATCCGGTCGATCGGGATGTCGATACCGCTGCGGGTGAGCACCCCTTCCCGGATCAGCACCCGCCTGGTGGTCAGCACGAAGTGCGTGGTGCGCCAGCGCAGCAGCGGCGCGACCGTGAGCCACAGGATGGTGCCGCCACCGAGCAGGGTCAGCGCGATCCATCCGATGGACTGCCACGACGAGCCGGTGACCAGCGCAGCGAGGTAGGAGCCGACCCCCACGATGAGCAGGAAGGCCAACACCGGCACCAGCAGCATCTTCCAGTGCGGGTGCTTGTGCACCACCACCCGCTCGTCGGCCTGCAGCAGGCCTTCTGGATAGCGCAAGACTCCTCCTCGTCGCCACTGAGCACGGTACCGCTGAGCGGTGACCAGAACGGGCAGGTACAGTCCGGCGGCGCGTGAGGTCAGCTTGGCGAGTGACAGCAGCGTTCACGCAGGCGGTATGGACCCCGTCGCAGAAGGTGGAGACCACATCATGTGCAACCCGACTCCGGATCTCACCGGGATGGGCCCCCACCTGGTAACCCACGCCCTGGTCGGCTGGACGGATCAGCTCCAACGCACCGCAGACGTCTATCGCGGCCTGCATCACCAGTTGTCTCAGCTCGCCGTGACCGAGACCTCCGCAGACGGCATGGTTCGAGTCAGCGTGGACGCCCACGGCGTGCCCATCGAGCTCGCTCTCACCGACTGCTCCCGGGGAGTGGACCCGGCCCGGCTGTCCGCTGAGTTGATGACCTGCCTGCGGCGCGCCCACAGCACGCTGGCCACCCAGGTTCAAGATCTCGTGGCCGCGTCGGTCCCCGGCGGCGACCACGATGCCGCCGCGGCGATCGTGGCCAGTTATCACAGCCGCTTCGCCGGCCTCGTCGAGAACCCGCCGGCGTGGCCCGCTCACCCGGCCGGACGTGGAGACGATGACCTGAAGCCGCCCCCCTGCCCCTCACCCCGCTGACCTTCGCCGATCAGGAGACCCGACACGCATGGGTGACAGTTTTCACCACACTACCGACAGCCGGCGCGACCGGACCTCAGCCGTGCGGTGCTGTGCTGCGGCGGGGGCCGTCGTGGGGCTGCTCGCGGCGGGATGCGGCACCCAGACCGCCCCCTCGGCAGCACCGGCGACACCCTCGGCGCCCTCGGCAGCGCCGGCAGCGCCCTTAAAGGTGGCAGACGCCGCCGGGGTCGATATGTGCACGATTCTGAGTGACTCCGAGCTGACCGTGCTGGGGGTGCGGTTGGACTCCCAGCGTCCTTTCAACACCCAGGGCGTGATCGGGTGCCGCTGGCTGGGCAAGCCCTACACGCTGAGCATGGAGCGGGACAACTCCACGCTGGCCGGCTACCAGGCCCAACGAACCAGACCGCAGTTCGTCGACTTCACGGACAACACCGTGAACGGCCGGAGCGGAGCCCATTTCTCGATCAGCCGCAGTGGTTTGCAGTGCGTCCAGCTGATCGATGGCGGGTCGACCTCCCTGTCGATCAACGTGGCGGTGCCCGCCAACCTGAAGCCCGCGCCGATCAAACCGTGCGACGAGGCATTTCGCATCGCCGAGATGGTGGAACCGCGGTTGCCGCGAGCCCCGAAATAGCAGCGCCAGCGCGCCCCATTCGCGAGCGCTAGCGAGCCATCGGCGAAATCGCGGACTGGATACAGGACATTGACGACCGTGGTGACACCCAGCGAAGGCCTGGCACGGCTTCGGGCGGCGGCCGGATCCGGAGAATTGGACCAGCTCCAGGAGATCTCGACATCGCGGTGCTCACCGACCACGGCGCAGATTTCGACCTGTATGGATTTGTCACCGAAGTGATCGGGATCGTCGGGCTTGAACAAGCGGATGTGGACGCAGAGCGACTGCGGCGCGAACGACCAACCGTACCTGCGCTGGGTACGCGACCATGCCGAGGAACCAGTCTGACGTAGTTACAGCCAGCCGTGGTTCTCGGCGATGCGGACCGCTTCGGCACGGGTTCTGGCGCCGGTCTTGCCGATCGCCGCGGAGAGGTGATTGCGCACCGTGCCCGCGGACAGGTGCAGCCGGCGGGCGAGTTCGGCCACGGTGCCGCCGGTGGCGGCGGCGACGAGCACCTCGTGCTCCCGGCTGGTCAGCGGGCTGGTGCCGCTGGTCAGCGACTCGGCGGCCAGCGCGGGGTCCACGACCCGCAATCCCGCGTGCACCCGGCGCACCGCGTCGACCAGCTGCTCCGGCGGCGCGTCCTTGACGAGGAACCCCGCCGCGCCGGTGGCCATGGCGCGGGCGAGGTACCCGGGACGGCCGAAGGTGGTGCAGATGAGCACCCGGCAAGCGGGTAGCTCGGCGCGCAGCGCCGCAGCGGCGGCCAGCCCGTCCAAGCCGGGCATCTGCACGTCGAGTAGGGCGACGTCGGGGTGGGTGCGGCGGGCGGTGGGCAGCACGGCATCGCCGCTACCGACCTCGGCGACCACCGTGATGTCGGGTTCCAGCCCGAGCATCGCGGCCAGCGCGCCACGGACCAGCGCCTGGTCATCCGCCAGCAGCACTTTGATCATGCACTGGCCCGCAGCCGGAACCCACCGCCGGGCGCCGCGCTGGTCTCCAGGGTCCCGCCCAGCTGCGCGAGCCGCTCGCGCAGCCCGGCCAGGCCGTGACCGGACCCGGGCAGGCCGTGCCCGGGTCCGGGCCCATCCACATCGGCGTCCCGACCCTCGACACCACCATTCTCGACACCACCGCCCTGGACACCGCGAGGGCCGTTGCCATCGTCATGGACCTCCAGCCAGGACGAGCCCATCCGCACCTCGCAGCGGCGCGCGCCACTGTGCCGCACCACGTTGGTGATCGCCTCACGCAGCACGTAGGCGAACGGCTCGTGGTACTGCGGATCGAGATTGTCGACAGCCTGGGGCAGTACGGCGGTGATACCGGCAGCAGCCAGGACGGCCCGCGCGCTGGCGATCTCTGCGGGCAGCGACGCCGCGCGCTGCGCGGAGACGGTGGCCCGGACCTCGGTGAGCGCCCGCCGGCCCAGTTGCTCGACGTCGCTGACCTCGGCGACCGCGCGGTCGGTGGCACCAGCCTCGAGCAGCCGGCGGGCCAGCCCGGCCTTGACGGTGATCGTGGTCAGGCTGTGCCCGAGGACATCATGCAGGTCACGGGCCACCCGGACCCGCTCCTCGGCCACCGCCAGCTGCGCGACCCGCTCCCGCGCCTCCCGCAGCTGGGCCACCGCACGGATCAGGCTGATCATCGTGATCATCATCCAGGTGATCGACCCGAAGACGATCACCTCGCCCCACTGCGGTCCCGCCGGGCTCAGCGCGCTGGAACCCAGCATGGCCGCCAGCAGCAACGCCGTCACCCCGATCGCCCAGCCGGTGGGCAGCACGATCGCACCAGCGATCAGGGCGAACATCAGCACGCCGATCTCGCGCGGCCCGAGCGCCGCCACGCAGGCCAGCCCGAGGACCAGGACGCAGCCGTAGGCGGCCCAGCGGGGCCTCGCCGTGGGCATGCTCCAGGGCAGTAACCACAAGGTAAGCGAGGACGTACCCGGCAAGCAGCACGCAGATCAGCACCCGCAACCACAGCGGCCGGTCGGAGTGCCATGCCTCCAACGCCGTAGGTAACAGCCACAGGGTGAACAACCCGGCGACAGGACGCCAGATCCAGCGCCGGCGGGCGAACCAGGGCGGAGCGTCGGACATCCCGGACGCTGCAAGGCGGCCCGCCGGTACTGGATCTGGCGCGAGTCCCGCCGGTACAGGATCTGGCCCGGCCATGGCGCTCACGTTAGGCCCGGACCAGGCTGGCCCGGTAGCGCCGCACCCCGGCCAGGGCGAGCACCGCGGCCCAGATCGCCAGCACCAGCACGGCGTTCCCGATCGCCGCGCTGTGCGCCAGCGCCGCGTCGCCGATCTGGCCCAGCCAGTACGTCGGGAAGATCTTCATGACGTTCTGGAAACCGGCCGGCACGATGTTGGCCGGGATCCACAGACCACCGATCATGCCGAGCACCAGCATCACCACGCTGGTGATCGGCTGCATGCTGTCCTTGGTGGAGACCAACCCGATCACCAGCCCGAGGAACACGATCGGGATGATCCCCAGCCACACCCCGAGCAGGATCTGCACCCACTCCCCGGCGAGAGCCGGACGTGCTCGAAGATCACCCCGACCAGGGTGACCAGCAGGATCGTCGGCAACGCGACGAGCATGCTCACCACCGCTTTGGACAGCAGGTAGGACGAACCGCTCATCGGGGTCAGCCGTAACTGGCGTTGCCAGCCGCTGCTGCGCTCCAGCGCGACCCGGGCTCCGGTGAACAACGCCGCGGACATCGCGCCGAACGCAGCCATCCGCACCATCAGCGAGGGGGCGATCGCCACCCCGTCGGGGTAGGTCTCGCCGTTACCGCCGAACAGGTTGGTGTCGATCAGGTAGATCACCACGGGGAACACCACCGTAAAGATCATGAATCGGGCGCCGCGGACGACGCGCTTGACCTCCAAGGCCAGGTAGGCCGGGTTCATCTGACTGTCTCCTTGTCGCCCCCGACACGGTGCTTACCGTCACCGTCACTGTCGCCGGTCAGCGCGAGGAACGCCTCTTCGAGCCCCACTGCGGCGATCTCGATATCGTGTGCCGCCGGGTGGGCGGCCAGCAGGGCGCGCAGCGCCATGTCAGAATCGGCGCAGGCCATCGTCACCCGATCGCCGCGCAGCTCCGCCGCGGTGACGCCGGGCAGCGCGACCAGCGCATCCTGCTGCATCCCGGGCACCACGGCGCGCAACGTCCGCCCGGAGACCGTGGCGCGCACCTCGGCCACCGAACCGTCCGCCGCGACCCGCCCCGAGCGCATGAGCACCACCCGGTCGGCAAACTCCTCGGCTTCCTCCAGGTAGTGCGTGGCGAAGAGCACCGTGCGACCGGAGTCGGAGAACTCCCGCATCGATCGCCAGAACGAGCGGCGGGTCTCCACGTCCATTCCCACGGTCGGCTCGTCGAGCACCAGCAGGTCCGGGTCGCAGACCACCGCGACGGCGAAGCGGACCCGCTGCTGCTGCCCGCCGGAGAGCTTGCCGCAGCGCCGCCCGGCCAGCTCGGTGACACCGGCCCGGCGCAGCGCCTCGGCGACCGGCAGCGGGCTGCGGTGCAGCGCGGCCACCAGCCCCACGGTCTCGGCCACCGTCGCGTCCTCCAGCAGCGTCCCGTCCTGCAGCATCGCGCCCACCTCGCCGGCGGCCACCGCTTCCCGGGGTGAGCGCCCGAAGATGCGAGCCTGCCCCTCGTCCGGGCGGGTGAGGCCCAGCAGCATGTCCACCGTGGTCGACTTGCCCGCGCCGTTGGGCCCGAGCAGCGCCACCATCTCGCCGGGGGCGACCAGCAGGTCCACCCCATCGACCGCCAGCACCGGCCCGTATCGCTTGCGCAGGCCGGCCAGCCGGATCGCCCCGTGTTCTGTCGTTGTCATCGAACCCGTCATGGCACCAGCGTCGGCGCCGGCACCGGCCGGGGCGCAGATCGGGTGTCACTGAAGGGTCATGACATCCGTCAGCGCCCGGGCTGGGCCACCCGGACGTGTATCACGTCACCGGCGGCCAACGCGCGGCGCCGATCCTCCGAAAGCACCACCAGCTGACCGTCGGTGTCGATGTCCACCGCGGTCCCGGTGAGCTCGGGCTGCCCCGGCAACTCCACCCGGACCTGCTCCCCCAGCGTGGCGCAGCACTGCCGGTAGGCCTCCCGCAGCCCGCAGGCCACCGGATCCCCCGCATGCGCACACCAGCGCCGCAGCTCACCGTCCATCGCCCGCAGCAAGGCTCGCAGCAGTGGGTCGCGGTCGGTGCAGGCGGCCTGCTCGATGGCCAGCGAGGTCGCGTGCGGTACCGGCAGCTCATCGGGCCGCAGCGTCACGTTGAGCCCGATGCCCACGACCACCGCGCGGCCACCGGGGACCACCTCGGCCAGGATCCCGCCGGCCTTGCGCTGATCGGGACCCAGCAGGAGGTCGTTGGGCCATTTCAGGACCGCGGGCAGCTCGGCCAGGGTGCGGACCGTCCGGCAGAGCGCGACCCCGGCCAGCAGTGGCAGCCAGCTCCAGCGATCCTGCGGCACCTCGTTGGGCCGCAGCAGCACCGACAGCGCCAGCCCCGACTGCGCGGGGGCGAACCAGCTGCGCGCGGCCCGGCCGCGGCCGGCGCTCTGGTGCTCGGCGATCAGCACGGTGCGATCCGCCGCTCCCCGCCGGGCCGCCTCGACCAGCGCGGAGTTCGTGGACGGAACCGTCGCGACCACGTCCAGCGCGGCGTAAGGACCGTCCGGAACCACCAACCCCCGCCGTAGCGCGCACTCCCGCAGCGGCGGTCGCTCCAGATCGGTCCACACAGTCCGTGGAGGCTACCCGCCGTGAGCTCGACACCGGCGACCTCCGGGGACGGGGCGTGCGTAGCCGCTGTCGAGTTCATCGACGGTGGGCGGCACGCGGGGATTAGGGTCGGGCGCTATGAGCAGCAGCGCCGGGTCGGTCAGCGAGGCGGGTATCCACAGCACCGCGGGCAAGCTGGCCGACCTGGCCCACCGGGAGCAGGAGGCGGTGCACGCCGGGGCGGCCCGTGCGGCGGCCCGCCAGCACGCCAAGGGCCGCATGAGCGCCCGGGAGCGGATCGACCTGCTGCTGGACCCCGGATCGTTCACCGAGCTCGACGAGCTGGCCCGGCACCGCTGCACCAACTTCGGCCAGGAGACCAACCGGCCCTACGGCGACGGCGTGGTCACCGGTTACGGCACCATCGATGACCGGCCGGTGTGCGTGTTCAGCCAGGACGCCTCGGTCTTCGGCGGCAGCCTCGGCGAGGTCTACGGCGAGAAGATCGTCAAAGTGATGGACCTGGCGATGCGGACCGGCTGCCCGATCGTCGGGATCAACGAGGGCGGCGGCGCGCGGATCCAGGAGGGCGTGGTGTCGCTGGCGCTCTACGGCGAGATCTTCCTGCGCAACACGCACGCCTCCGGGGTGATCCCGCAGATCTCGCTGATCATGGGTTCGTGCGCGGGCGGCCATGTCTACTCCCCCGCCCTTACCGACTTCACGGTGATGGTCGACCAGACCTCGGCCATGTTCATCACCGGCCCCGATGTGATCAAGACGGTGACCGGCGAGGAGGTCGGTTTCGAGGAGCTCGGCGGCGGCCGGACGCACAACACCCGGTCGGGCAACGCGCACTACCTCGGTGCCGACGAGCAGGACGCGCTGTCCTACGTCCGGGCCCTGCTGTCGTTCCTGCCGTCGAACAACCTGTCCGAACCACCGACCTTCGACGGTCCCGAACTGTCCCGTGGGCCGGTGACCGGCACCCTGACCAGCTCTGATGAGGAGCTGGACCGGCTGATTCCCGACTCGGCGAAGGCGCCCTACGACATCCACGAGGTGATCACCCGGGTGGTGGACGGGAGCGAGTTCCTGGAGGTTCACCAGCTCTTCGCGCCCAACATCGTCGTCGGCTTCGGCCGCATCGAGGGTCGCAGCGTCGGGATCGTGGCCAACCAGCCCACCCAACTGGCCGGCTGCCTGGATATCGCCGCGTCCGAGAAGGCCGCCCGGTTCGTGCGGACCTGCGATGCGTTCAACGTTCCGGTGCTCACCTTCGTCGACGTTCCCGGCTTCCTGCCCGGCACCGACCAGGAATGGAACGGCATCATCCGGCGCGGCGCCAAACTGATCTACGCCTACGCCGAGGCCACCGTGCCCAAGGTCACGGTGATCACCCGCAAGGCCTACGGCGGTGCGTACGACGTGATGGGCTCCAAGCACCTGGGCGCGGACATCAACCTGGCCTGGCCGACCGCGCAGATCGCGGTGATGGGCGCCTCCGGCGCGGCGAACATCCTGCACCGCAAGGAGTTCGCCGCGGCCGCGCTGGCGGCCGACGCCGGTGCTGTCGAAGCGCTGCGGGCTCAGCGGCAGCAGGATTACGAGGACACCCTGCTCAACCCCTATGTCGCGGCCGATCGCGGCTACATCGACGCCGTGATCCGGCCCAGCCACACCCGCGCCCAGGTGGCCCGTGCCCTGCGGATGCTCAACGACAAGCGCCAGACGCTCCCCCCGAAGAAGCATGGGAATATTCCCTTGTGAGTGGGAAACAGTGTTCTAGCACCCAATGGCACTCACGAGTCCGGGGTGAGCCCTCAGACGAAGAGCTCGCCGCGCTGATCGTGGTGCTCGCCACGCTGCCTGGCGCTGCGGCTGCCGGGCCACCAGCGCCGCGCAGCTCGTGGGCCGACCCGGCGCACCGGTTGCGCGCTCCCCTGCACCCAGCCCCGGGCGTCTGGCGCAGCTCGGCACGCCCGCCCTGGGCGCATCCGGTCAACCTGTGAGTGGCGTTGGCTCTTGCCGCGGCGATGGCAGGATCAGTGGTATGCCCACGATCGCCTTCGAGGATCTGAGGCCGGGAATCGTGATCGATCTCGGCGAGGTGAAAGTCGATCGGGAGGAGATGCTCGCCTTCAACCAGCGGTTCGATCCGCAACCGTTCCACTTGGACGAGGATGCCGCCACACGTTCAGTGCTCGGCGGGCTCTGCGCCTCGGGGTGGTTCACCGCGTGCCTGTGGATGCGGGCTTACGTGGACGCCGTGCTGGCTGATTCCACCTCGCAGGGCTCCCCGGGTGGGCGGGAGATGCTGTGGCCGACCCCGGTGTTCCCCGGCGACCTGCTGCGCATGCGGCTGGAGGTCATCGGCGCTCGCCTCTCCCGCAGCCGGCCGGGCCTCGGGTTGGTGGAGATCGTCGGGTCCGCCTTCCGCGACGAGAGCTGCGTGCTGCGGATGACGTTCACCGGCATGTTCGCCACCCGCGAGTAAACCGTGCGCCTCGTTCTCGCCTCGGCCTCCCCGGGCCGGCTCGGCGTGCTCCGCGGCGCCGGGATCGATCCAGTGGTGCGGGTGTCCGGGGTGGACGAGGACGCGCTGAGCGCCACGCTCCCCAGCGCCACCCCGGCGGAACTGGTCGGTGCCCTGGCCAGGGCCAAGGCCGGCGCGGTTGCGGCGGATATCGCCGCCGAGCTTCCCGACGCGGTGGTCGTCGGGTGCGACTCGATGCTGCACATCGGCGGTGAGCTCGTCGGCAAACCCGGCCGACCCGACACCGCGCTGCGCCGCTGGCAGGCGATGGCCGGCGGCACCGGCGAGCTGCTCACCGGGCATGCCGTGGTGCGCCTGGAAGCAGGGGCCCCGGTCGCGAGCGTGACCGGAACCCAGACCACCACCATCCGGTTCAGCGATCCGCCGGTGGCGGACATCGAGGCGTATGTCGGCACCGGGGAACCGCTGCAGGTGGCCGGCGGGTTCACCCTGGACGGCAAGGGTGGCTGGTTCATCGACGGCATCGACGGGGACCCCTCCAGCGTGATCGGCATCAGCCTGCCGCTGACCCGGTGCTTGCTCGCCGAGGTCGGGGTGCCCGTGGTGTCGCTGTGGTCATGACCTGTGGCACGGTCGACAATGCCGACAAGCCGATGCCGACAAGCCGATGAGGAAGGCAGCTGCCATGAGCACAGGGGCCATCTTGGCGCCGCGGCTGGCCGAGCTTGCGGAGGAGTTCCAGGACGTCGGCCCGGCCGAACGGCTGCAACTGCTCGTCGAGCTGGGCACCGAGCTGCCCGCACTGCCCCCGGATCTGACGCACGAGTCGATGCAACGGGTACCGGAGTGCCAGTCTCCGCTGTTTCTCGCCGTCGACGTGGTGGACGGCCAACGGGTACATCTGTACTTCGACGCGCCGCCGGAAGCGCCCACCACCCGCGGGCTCGCGGCGATCCTGTACACCGGGCTCGACGGCGAGACACCGGCGACCGTGCTGGGCACGCCGGACGACTTCTCCGCGCACTTCGGGTTGGCCGATGCGGTGAGCCCACTGCGGCTGCGCGGCGCGGCGGCGATGCTGGCCCGGATCAAGCGTGCTGTGTGCGTGCAGGCCGGTTGCGCATGACCGCGCTGGGCAAGGTGCTCGTCGCGAATCGCGGGGAGATCGCTGTCCGAGTGATCCGGGCCTGCCGGGATGCCGGGCTGGCCAGCGTCGTCGGCTATGCCGAGGCCGATCGTGACGCGCCGTTCGTGCGGCTCGCCGACGAGGCGTTCGCGCTGGGCGGCGCCACGGCGGCGGAGAGCTACCTCAACCAGCCCAAGTTGCTGGAGATCGCGGCGCGCTCCGGAGCCGGATCGGTGCACCCCGGGTACGGGTTCCTCTCCGAGAACGCCGAGTTCGCCCAGGCGGTGATCGACGCCGGGCTGATCTGGATCGGGCCGAGCCCGCAGGTGATCCGGGATCTGGGGGACAAGGTCACTGCCCGGCAGCTGGCCACCAAGGCGGGCGCACCGCTGGTGCCGGGCACCCGGGACCCGGTATCGGGACCCGACGAGGTGATCGCCTTCGCCGCCGAGTACGGCCTGCCGGTGGCTATCAAGGCGGCCTTCGGCGGCGGTGGGCGTGGGCTGAAGGTCGCCCGCAGCGTCGAGGAGATCCCCGAGCTGTTCGATTCCGCGGTCCGCGAGGCCCTCGCGGCCTTCGGGCGGGGTGAGTGCTTCGTGGAGCGCTACCTGGAGCGCCCGCGGCACGTGGAGGCCCAGGTACTGGCCGATCAGCACGGCACCATCGTGGTGGCCGGTACCCGGGACTGCACCCTGCAGCGCCGGCACCAGAAGCTGGTGGAAGAGGCCCCGGCCCCGTTCCTGTCCGGCGAGCAGCGGCGCACCATCCACGAGGCGGCCCGGGCGATCTGCGCCGAGGCGGGCTACACCGGTGCGGGCACCGTCGAGTTCCTGGTGAGCGCCGACGGTTCGGTCTCCTTCCTGGAGGTGAACACCCGGCTGCAGGTGGAGCACCCGGTGACGGAGGAGACCACCGGGCTGGACCTGGTGCGCGAGCAGTTCCGGATCGCGGCCGGCGAGAAGCTGAGCATCACCTCCGATCCGTCGCCCCGCGGCCACGCGTTCGAGTTCCGGATCAACGCAGAGGATCCGGCCCGGGGGTTCCTGCCCGTCCCCGGTGCCGTCACGGTCTTCGATCCCCCATCGGGGCCGGGAGTGCGGCTCGATTCCGGGGTGCGCGCGGGGGACGTCATCGCCGGTCAGTTCGACTCGATGCTGGCCAAGCTCATCGTCATCGGCGCGGATCGCGAGCAGGCCCTGGCCCGGGCCAGGCGGGCACTGGCCGAGTTCGCCCTGGAAGGCCTGCCCACCGTGCTGCCCTTTCACCGGGCGATCGTGAACGAGCCGGCCTTCGTGGCCGCGGGCGGTGAGGCCTTCGCGGTGCACACCCGGTGGATCGAGACCGAGTTCTCCACCCCGCTCCCACCCCAGGCCGCCGCTGAGCCACCCCCCGAGCCGCCGCGGCAGACCGTGGTCGTCGAAGTGAGCGGGCGGCGGCTGGAGGTCTCCCTCCCTGCTGATCTGGCACCGCAGGGCCGCGGGGCAAGGCGAGCCACCCCCCACAAGCATGGTGGTGGCCGGGCAGCCGGGGTCCCGAATGACGTGGTCACCGCGCCGATGCAGGGCACCGTGGTCAAGGTCGCGGTCTCGGAGGGTGACCCGGTCAGCGCCGGGGACCTCCTCATGGTGCTCGAGGCGATGAAAATGGAAAATCCGGTCACCGCGCACAGAGCGGGCACCGTCACCGGCCTCACCGCCCAACCCGGAACCCTGGTCACCCAGGGCACCATCCTGTGCACCATCACCCCCTAACCCCCTTTCCCGATATGGAGACATATCGGGGTCAGTGGGTCCCTTCGCAGCCCGACATGGAGACATATCGGTCCCGTCAGGTACCTCCACACCCCGATATGTCTCCATATCGGGGAAGTTAGGACGTGAGCAGGAGTGCGGCTTCGGCGGCGACCAGGGTGACGACGGCGGTGACGGCGCCGGTCACCGCGAAGCGGCCCCAGGCGATCCGAATCCCAGCGCTGCGGCAACGCTCGTGCCAGATGATGATCGCCAGCGAAGCCCATGGGGTGATCAGCGGGCTCACATTCGTGGCGATCAGCAAGCCGAGCAGCTGATCGCTGTTGGTCGCGACGGTCTCACCGGCGACATAGGCCGGGAGATTGTTGATCGCGTTGGACAGCACCGCGCCCAGGGTGGCCGCCCGCGCGACACCCTCGACGCCCGCGTGGGTTCCCATCACCCCGCCCAGCACCCGGCCCAGCCCGTACCGATCGACCGTCTGGACGACCAGGAACAGCCCTGCCACCAGCGCCAGCAGCCGCAACGGGATCATCCGCCACCCGAAGGCGCTCCGGTCCCGGATGAGGAACGCGCCGGCAAGCACCCCGGCGCAGAGCAGCGAGGAGATCATCAGCGGGACGCCGACCAGGACCAGCAACACGAACGCGGAGCAGGCCGCGGCGGCGACACCGAGGAGGACACGATCTCGTGCCACATGGGCGGCCGGAACCGAGTACCGGTCCCGGCCGCGCCGAGTGCGGCGCCAGTAGAACCACCACAGACCGGCTGCGGTTGCGACGATGGCGGCGGCTTGCGGGGCTGCCATCCGGACCGCGAAGGCAGCCGGCGCCAGATCCACCCGATCGGCCGCGAGCAGGTTGGTGAGATTCGACACCGGCAGCAGCAGGCTCGCGGTATTGGCCAGCCAGACCGTCAGCATCGCCAGCGGCAGGCCTGGGATATCCGCCTTGGCTGCGGTGGCGAGCATGACCGGGGTCAGCAGTACGGCTGTGGTGTCGAGATTCAGAAAGATTGTCGTGGCTGAGGCGAACAAAACACACAGCACGAATAGCGCGAAATAGTTGCCGGCCGCTGTTCTGGCCAGCCAGGACGCCACTACATCGAACATCTCGGCTTTGGTGGTCAATTCGGCCAGCACGAACACCGAGCCGAGAAACACCAGCAGCGGCCCGACCCGGCGCACGACGCCGGCCGCCGCGGTTGGCGGCAGCAGCCCACCCAGGACCGCCGCTATCCCAGCCAATAGGAGCACCACCGCCAGCCAGTCCGCCACCCTCCACCGGCCCACCCCTCACCCCCCAACCCGACACCCCCAACCCGACACCCCCCAACCCGACATGGAGACATATCGGGGTCAGACGGCGGCGCGCCGCCCCGATAAGTCTCCATGTCGGGGACGTGGGGGTAGTGAGGGTCAGCTGACGGGGGCCAGGATCTGGGTGCGGGGGTCGGGAGCGGCGCCGCGGCGGGCGTCGGCGGTGGAATCATCCGGCTCGCGCTGCGAGTCCCGTTCGGCGGCGACCCGGGCCCGGTAGAACCGCACCTCGCGCTGGCGGTCGGTGACGGACCAGCCCAGCACCTCACCCATGAGATCGGCGACGTCCACGGCACATGCCTCACCCCGGTGCGGGTACTCGATCGAGATCCGGGTACGCCGGGTCAGCACGTCCTCCAGGTGCAGAGCCCCTTCGTTGCTAGCGGCATACACCACCTCGACCCGCAGGTAGTCCGGTGCTCCGGCCAGCGGCGCCAGCAGGTCCGGGCGGCCCGCGGCCAGGGCCAGCACCTGGTGCACCAGCGAGCCGTAGCGGTCCAGCAGGTGCCGGAGCCGGTGGGGGTGCAGCCCGTGCCGGGCGGCCAGCGTGCCGGCCTGGTTGACCAGCGCGTGGTAGCCATCCGCACCGAGCAGCGAGACCTTGTGGGTGATCGAGGGAGCCACCCGGCCGGGCAGATCGGGCAGCGCCGCGTTCACCGCGTCCGCCGCCATCACCCGGTAGGTGGTGTACTTGCCGCCCGCGATGGCGACCAGGCCGGGCGCCACCCGGGCCACCGCGTGCTCCCGGGACAGCCGCGAGGTCTGCTCGCTCTCCCCGGCCAGCAGCGGCCGCAAGCCGGCGTAGACGCCCTCGATGTCGGCGTGGTTCAGCGGCGTGGCCAGCACCGAGTTCACCGTGTCCAGCAGGTAGTCGATGTCGGCCCGGGTGGCCGCGGGGTGCGCGAGGTCGAGATTCCAGCCGGTGTCGGTGGTGCCGACGATCCAGTGGTTGCGCCACGGGATGACGAACAGCACCGAGGTCGCGGTCCGCAGGATGAGCCCGCTCTCGGAGACGATGCGATCCCGTGGGACTACCAGGTGCACGCCCTTGGAGGGGGTTACCCGGAACCGCCCGCGTCCGCCGGACATCCGCTGGATCTCATCGGTCCACACCCCGGTGCAGTTGAGCACCGCGTGCGCGTCGACCCCGGTCTCCGCACCGGTCTCGCAGTCCCGCACCCGGACCCCGCAGATCCGGTCCGCCTCCCGCAGGAAACCGATGACCTGGGTGGAGCTGCGGACCACCGCGCCGTACTGGGCGGCGGTCCGGGCCAGCGTCATGGTGTGCCGGGCATCGTCGGTGATCGCGTCGTAATAACGCACCCCGCCGACGATGGTGTCCCGGCGCAGCGCCGGCGCCAGCCGCAGCACCGCAGACCGGGTGAGATGGTGCTGCCCCGGCACGGACCGGGTTCCGCCCAGCTTCTGGTACAGCGCCAGCCCCGCTGCCACGTAGGGCCGTTCCCAGAGCCGGTGGGCCAGCGGGTACACGAAGCTCACCGGTTTGACCAGGTGCGGCGCCAGCCGGGTGAGCATCAGCTCCCGCTCGTGCAGCGCCTCCCGGACCAGCCCGAACTCGAACTGCTCCAGATAGCGCAGGCCTCCGTGGAACAGCTTGGAGGAACGGCTGGAGGTGCCCGAGGCCAGATCCCGGGCTTCCACCAGGGCGACGGACAGCCCGCGGGTGGCGGCGTCCAACGCCGCGCCGGAACCGACCACGCCACCACCGATGACCACGACATCGAAGCGCTCGCGGGTCAGCCGTTCCCAGTCCGCGGCGCGCTGCGCCGGGCCGAGCTGACCGGGATCTGATCCATCGCAGGGTTGCTGGTGGTGTGCCCGCTCGGCTTGCTGCACCGGACGTCCCACCCCCTGGGTCTTCCCACTCGCCTGGTGCACGCTACCGCGTGGCGGCCCCCTCGTCGTCTACTCCAGCAGTGAGATCAGCCGGCCGCAACGGCATACCACGCAACGGTGCCCAGCAGGCGCTCCGCGGGTGGCAGCGCGATCAGCTGGGTCCGGCCGGGCACCGTGGGAGAACAGCTGCTTGATCTGCGGGTCGTCGGGGGTGTGATGGTGTGCGGGGGTGCGCCGTAGCCGCGCCAGCGCGACCAGCAGCCGCGCAGTCACCGCATCAAAGGGACGAGAAGTCGAGGGCGGTCACCTGCTAGCGGGACCTTCCCCCTTAGCGTGATCTTGGCCTTGGGTGGTTCGCGGTAGCGGGTCTGGGTTCGGGCTGCGAGCTGGGCGGTTGTGCGTGTCGGTGATCGACAGATGGCGCTCAGGTGTGTATTACCTAGAAGTGTG
>DASYAZ010000043.1:0-34344 GCA_036501085.1 Pseudonocardiaceae bacterium
TCTCGTACAGCGGGGTCGCCCCTCCCCACAGTGCGTATATCTACTGTCCGCTGCTAGTCGTTACTCAGCAACCGTAGCCCTCGGCACTTTCACCCGAATGGTTCAACCAGGCTCCTCAGCGTGTTGGTGGCACTGAGTCACCACGCAATTACTCAGCGAAGTAACCGGTGCGCTGATGACCCTTTTGGCCGGTTCGTTCCGGCGTCCGGCTGCGTCGCGTCGCAGCGGACCACCTCCTCCCCCGCGTCGTTCACACCCGAGCTGCGATCTTGGCCAGCCGTTGGGGGGTCGGCCAGCGCACGTTCCACGCCCAGCCGAGCTTCTCGAACAACCAGATCACCCGGGCCGAGATGTCGATCTGTCCCCGGAGCACACCGTGCCGGGCCGATGTGGGATCGGCGTGGTGCAGGTTGTGCCAGGACTCCCCCGCGGACAGGATGGCCATCGGCCAGAAATTGGCGGCTTTGTCCCGTGAGGCGAACGGCCGCTTACCGACCATGTGGCAGATCGAGTTCACCGCCCAGGTGACGTGATGCAGGAACGAGACCCGGACCAGCCCGGCCCAGAACAGACCGGTCAGCACAGCACCCCAGGACCAGGTCACCAATCCGCCGACGATCCCGGGGAGAACCAGCCAGATCGCGGTCCACAGCCAGAACAACTTGCTGACCCGCACCATGGTCGGATCTGCCAGCAGGTCAGGCACGAACCGGCGCGGGTTGGTCAGGTCCCGGTTGAACAGCCAGCCCATGTGGGCGTGCCAGAAGCCCTTCGCCACCGCTACCGGAGAGGTGCCGAACAACCACGGTGAGTGCGGGTCACCTTCCTTGTCCGAGAAGGCATGATGCCGCCGGTGGTCGGCCACCCAGTGCAGCAGCGGACCCTGCATCGCGGTGCTGCCCAGCACTGCGAGGCTCACCTTCAGCCACCGCTTGGCCTTGAACGATCCGTGGGTGAAGTGGCGGTGGTACCCCACGGTGATCCCGAGCAGGCTGACGAAATAAGTGACCGCGAACAGCACGACGTTCACCCAGCCCAGCCCCCACCCCCAGGCGACCGGGACAGCGACCATCAGGGCCAGCAGCGGGGCGAACACGAAAAAGTAGACCAAGAACTGGGGCCACAGCGTTCGCCGACCGGAGATGATCGGCTCGGAATGGGTGCGCGACTGGTTGGCGTCGGCAGTCAACGTCATCGGCCGGTGCTCCTCGATGTCGGCAGGCGCGGACGGCCGCCACGCCGCAGCAGTGCCATCCTGCTCGCGCCGGTGGGATCAGGGTGGGCCCGCTGGCGACGCCCGTGACACAACTAACTGAACCGTAGGTTATCTACCCGATGCCCGTCACGACACGCCGCATTAACACTGGGCGTGTCGTGCGTGTCGGATACAAGTCCGGGTCGCGGGCGGCGGTCGGATTCGCGGCAGTTCAACGGAAGCTCGCACGAGGCCTGCCGAGGGCTGGTCAGCACGGGGCGGAGCTCTCATGCCACCATGTGCCAGCGGGTCCGGCCCGCCCATCCGCCGTAGTGTAAAGGCAGCACCTCGGATTTTGGTTCCGATGGTCCAGGTTCGAATCCTGGCGGCGGAGCAGCTCACCAGTAGCGACATCTCGAGGTCATCCGTTATTCGGCCGGCGCCGAAAGTCCCTGTCACTGGATGTCCCAGCCCGGCGGATCCAGAGCACGGAGCGTAGGCTTTCGGGGCCCCGAGGTCCAGGAAATCCCGGATGCACCAGAGATCAGGAAAGGACATCCGATGCTCCCTGCCGGGAGCCTCACCGCGGCGATCGTGCTCGCCGCCGGCGAAGGTACCCGTATGTGCTCGGCGATCCCGAAGGTGCTGCACCCGCTGGCCGGTCGGCCTCTCGTAGAGCACGCGGTGCGGGCCACCGCCGAGCTGAGTCCCGAGCACCTGGTGGTCGTGATCGGCCATGGCCGGGATGCGGTGGATGCGCATCTGCGAGGTGTCGCCACGGCGCTGGGACGCGAGGTGCGCACCGCCGTGCAGACCCGGCTCGGCGGTACCGGCCATGCGGTGGGTGTCGCGATGGGCCTCCTGCCGGTCGGGCTGTCCGGGACGGTCCTGGTCACCTACGGTGACGTGCCGCTACTGGATGCCACCACGCTGACCGGGCTGATCAGCGCACATCACAGTGCCGGGCACGCGGTGACCGTGCTGTCCGCGATGGTTGAGGACCCGACCGGCTATGGGCGGGTGCTTCGCGAGCCCGGAGACGAGCCCTCAGACCCGGCAGCGGTCGAGGGCGCGGTCACCGGCATCGTCGAGCACCGGGACGCCACCGCAGCGCAGCGAACCATCCATGAGATCAACGCCGGGGTCTACGCTTTCGACGCCACGGCACTACGCACGGCGTTGGACCGGCTCGCTCCGGCCAACAGCCAGGGCGAGCTCTACCTCACTGACGTGCTCAGCCTGGCGCGTGAGCGCGGGCTACCGGTCGGTGCGCACCGGTGCGACGATCCGTGGCTGATCGCCGGGGTGAACGACCGGGTGCAGCTGGCAGCCGTAGGCGCGGAGCTGAACCGGCGGCTGCTGGAGCGCTGGATGCGAGCCGGCGTCACCGTCACCGACCCGGGCTCGGTATGGCTGGATGCCGATGTCCAGCTCGCCCCCGACGTCGTGCTCCATCCCGGGGTGCAGCTCCGATCGGGCACTATGGTGGGACCGAGCACCACGATCGGACCTGACTCGACTCTGTCCAGCTGCACCGTTGGCGCAGGATCCACCCTGGTCCGCACGCACGCCGTGGATGCGGTGGTGGGCGATGGGGTCCAGATCGGCCCGTTCGCCTACCTGAGGCCTGGCAGCCGGATCGGTGACCAGGCCAAGGTCGGCACCTTCGTGGAGACCAAGAATGCCGATGTGGGACCCCGTGCCAAAGTGCCACACCTGAGCTATGTGGGGGATGCGACCATCGGCGAAGGCAGCAATATCGGCGCAGCCACGGTATTCGTCAACTACGACGGGGTGAGCAAGCACCGGGTCGTCGTGGGCACGCACGCCCGGACCGGTGCCGACAACATGTTCGTGGCTCCGGTGACCATCGGTGACGGCGCCTACACCGCGGCCGGCTCCGTGATCACAGAAGACGTGCCGCCGGGAGCGCTGGGAGTGGCCCGCGGACGCCAGCGCAACGTCGAGGGCTGGGTCTACCGGCGGCGCCCCGGAACCCTGGCCGCCGAGGCAGCGCAGCGGGCGCAGGTCGCCGCAGACCAGACACCGCAGGAGTGAGCATGAGCCTTTCCACCATGTCTGCAATCCCGAAAAAGAGCCTGATGCTGCTCTCGGGGCGTTATCACCCGGAACTCGCCGACGAGGTGGCCAAGCACCTCGACGTCGCCGTCACCCCGCAGTCGGCCTACTCCTTCGCCAATGGGGAGATCTTCGTCCGGTTCGAGGAGTCGGTCCGCGGCTGCGACGCCTTCGTCGTGCAAGCCCACACCGCACCGATCAACGACGCCATCATGGAACAGTTGATCATGGTAGATGCGCTCAAACGGGCGTCGGCGAAGCGGATCACCGTCGTGATGCCGTTCTGGGGTTACAGCCGCCAGGACAAGAAGCACCGGGGACGCGAACCCATCTCCGCCCGGCTCATCGCCGACATGCTCAAGGTCGCCGGTGCCAACCGGATCATGACAGTCGACCTGCACACCTCGCAGATCATGGGCTTCTTCGATGGTCCGGTGGATCACCTTTTCGCGCTCCCGGTGCTGGCCGAGCACATCAAGAGCACCTACGCGGGCCGGGAACTGGCCGTGGTGTCCCCGGACTCCGGCCGGGTAAGGCTGGCTGAGCGCTGGGCAGAGAAGCTGGGCGGCACGCCGCTGGCGTTCATCCACAAAACCCGCGATCCGACCCGGCCCAACCAGGCCGTCGCCAACCGTGTGGTCGGCGACATCGAGGGCCGGCTCTGCGTGGTGATCGACGACATGATTGATACCGGTGGCACCGTGGCCAGTGCCGTGCAGGCACTGCTCGAAGCCGGCGCCACCGACGCGGTCGTCGCCGCCACCCACGGGGTGCTCTCCGGACCAGCTGTCGAGCGGCTGTCCAGCTGCGGGGCCCGCGAGGTCATCCTCACGAACACATTGCCCATCCCGGACGAGAAACGCTTCCCCAGGATGACGGTGCTGTCGATCGCCGCGCTGCTGGCTCGCGCCATCCACGAGGTCTTCGAGGACGGCTCGGTGACCAGCCTGTTCGACGGCAACGCCTGAGCGGTGCCGGCGGGCTCACGCGACTGGCGCGTGACGCGCCGCCCCTGGTACCAGGCAGGTGAGTCCAGCACGCCTATACTTGCCTGGTTACCTCGGCGAGGGAGAGCCGCCTGCTCTTCGTGATCGGCGCGGTGGTGTCGCGCATTGCGTGCCCGAGCCCGCTCATCAGGGCAGGTGCTGCCACCGCCGCAGGTCGCCGTACTCGAGGAATCAATCGTGATCTGGCGTCGCGCCCCCGGGGTCCACGCCTCGCATCAGCTAAGGAGCCCACCGTGTCCGAGGTCCGACTGGCTGCCGAGTCGCGCACCGAGTTCGGCAAGGGTGCTGCCCGCCGCACCCGGCGCGCCGGCAAGATTCCTGCCGTGCTCTATGGGCACGGCAGCGACCCGCAGCACCTGGCTTTACCCGCCCTGGAATTCGCGCGAGTAGTACGGGAGCAGGGCGGCAACGCCGTGCTGAACATCGATCTGAATGGCCTCCCGCACCTTGCGCTGACCAAGACCGTCACCGTGCACCCGATCCGGCAGTACATCGAGCACGTCGACCTGCTGCTGGTCCGGCGCGGGGAGAAGATCGTGGTCGAGGTGCCCGTCACGGTCACCGGAACCGCCGTTCCCGGCTCGCTGGTCACTCAGGAGCTGAGCACCCTGCAGGTCGAGGCAGACGCACTGGCGCTACCCGACGAGCTCGAGGTCTCGGTGCAGGACGCTGAGATCGGTACCCGGGTGCTGGCCCGGGACGTCGCCATGCCCGAAGGCTCGACACTGCGGACCGATCCCGAATACCTCGTCGTCAACGTCGTGCCCGCGCCGACCGGTGAGGACCTCGAGGGCGAGACCGCCGAGGAAGGTGAGACCGCCACCGCCGGTGGCACCGATGAAACGGAGTGATCCCTGCTCTGCCAGAAGACCATGATCGCCCAGGATGGCGCTGATGGGGTCGCGGGTGAGCTCGCGCTGGTCGTCGGTCTGGGCAACCCCGGTCCCGGTTACGCGGGCAACCGGCACAACGTCGGGTTCATGGTGGTGGGTGAGCTGGCCCGCCGGGTGGGGGGCCGGTTCACCGCGCACAAGGCCGGGGCTGACGTGCTGGAGACCCGGCTCGCCGGGCGGCGGGTGGTGCTCGCCCGGCCCCGCTCCTTCATGAACGTCTCCGGCCCGGCCGTGGCCGGGACGGCCCGGTACTTCAAGATCCCCCCGACCGACGTGGTGATCGTGCACGACGACCTGGATCTGGATCATGGAGTCGTCAGGCTCAAACGCGACGGCGGCGAAGGTGGGCACAACGGCCTGCGTTCGATCTCGGCATGCCTTGGCACCCGCGACTACCTGCGGGTGCGCTTCGGCATCGGTCGCCCGCCGGGCCGAATGGATCCGGCCGACTTCGTGCTGCGTGACTTCTCCACGCTCGAGCGCCGTGATCTGGACATGCTGGTGGACCGCTGCGCCGACGCCGTCGAGCAACTGCTCACCCAAGGACTGGCCGCCGCCCAGAACCAGCTGCACTGAGAGCGGCTAAGAGCCGCCTTGCCCGCTACTGTAGGGGTTTCACGGTGCCATCGGGTTGAATCTCGTTGATCACGTAGGCGGCGGTCGGTGGCTCACCGGAGTCGATGAACTCCAGCGGCCCAGAGGGGCCGTCGTAGTCGATGTCCGCGCCGGCTTTCACGTCCGTTATGCATTGGGCAAAGCTCGTGCATCTCTTGCCGCCCTCCGTCACGCCGTTGATCTCCTTCGCCACGAGGTCCGGCTCATCGGTGTGGGCAATAGCCGCCGCCAGCACGGTGATCACCACCGAGTCATAGGACTGCGCGGCATAGGTCACATCCCGGAGCCCGCCACTGATTTGGCTCAGCCGCTCCGCAAAGTCCCCGCCCCCATTCGGCGGCAGAGTCCCCTTCACGCCCGCCAGGACGCCCGCCCTCTGCGGATCGACCTGGCTGGCCAGGGTGTTGCTCAAACTAGCACTATCGAGGTACACCTTCACCTTTTTACTCTGCGGACCAATACCTTGCTTGATCATTTCTGAGAGGATCCGGGCCGTTTCGCTGAAGCCTAGCAAGACGATCGCCTGAGGGTTTTCAGCCTTGATCCGCTGGACGTATTTCGTGAAACCCGATGCCGTCTGGTCGTAATGAAAGGTGTCGAGCACCGTGCCTCCGGATTCCCGGATCGCATTCACGATCTCATCCCGCATGGGGTTCCCGTACGCGTCGTTACGCGAGATCACCACCGCTGTCGAGTTGCCGTCCTTGACGACGAGATGACCGAGCACGGAGCCCTCGGCGTGGCTTGTTGGTACGGCGCGGAAGTAGAGCCCATGGTCGGGGTACGTGGTGAACACCGGCGCAGTGTTCGAGGGCGCGAAGGTGATCACATCAGAGCAGACCGCTTTGTAGATCATGTTGACGGTCACCGCCGAGGTCGCGGGGCCGATGATCGCGTCCACCCCACTGGCAAGCAGCGCATCGGTCGACTGGAGGCCGATGCGCCCCGAGGGATCACCCTCGTCACGCCGGTTGGCGTCATCGAGCTTCACGGCGACTGGCGGGATGCCGCCAGCGTCATTGATGTCCTTGATCGCCAAGGATACGCCAGCCTCCATCGCCAGACCCGTGGAGATATACTGCCCGGTCGCTGGGAGCAATGTCCCCAACGAGAGCACTCCGTCGGGAGATCTGTGGCTCGGCGCGCATGGAGACGGTGTGGTTGGAGCTGGCGTTGCCGTCGGCAGGCCGTGCGAAACCCACCGCATCGCTGCCAGACCAACCAGTACCACAGCCACCAACGCCACAACCACCAGCGAGGTCTTGACAAGCTTGTTATCTGCCGTGTCCGGCGGCTGGTAGATCTTGCGCAGAGCCTCGGTCGCGGCGGCCCGAACAACGGGGTCGGTATCGCCGTCACGCAGGCTGAGCAATGCCTGTCTCGCGGTACGCTTCTCTCCTCCTGGATAGTCACCTGCCAGCAAGTGCCGCAAACCCTCGACCGCCCACAGCCGTTCTCGGATGGTCTTGCTTTTCAAGGCTTTCTCGATCACGGAGGGCAGCGGCAACGGCGCATGGGGATTCTTCGCCAGATAGAGCTGACCACGCATTCCGTCCGCTGACATCGTCGGCGTTTGGCCTTGCGTGTTTTGGCGGACCTGCTCATACACGTATTGGTACAATTCCCATACCGATACGTGACCGTCGCCGTCGACGTCCGCCGCCCCAGTCACCAGGCCCTGGACCACAGCATCAGTGAACTTCGATTCGTAGGCGAACTCCGTCTTGCCCGACGCGGTGATGACCACGCGGCCACGGCCGCTGAGCTGCTCAAGGATCTCCTTGGTGCGGGGGCCCTTATGCACGAGGCTTCGGGTGAAGGCCCCGCTGTAACAGCAGTCGAGCAACAACACCACACGCTGTGAGCGGGTGCGATCCATCCGCTCCTTCACCCATTGAGCCGAAATCCCAGTCGAGTCCAGCAGCTGCTTATTCGTGTCGTGCGCAACAAAGTGCAGCTGCCTTCCAGAATCCAGCACTCCGTGACACGAGAAGTAGAGCAGCAAGAGATCATCGGGTTTGCGCTCGGCAAAGAATTCCTCGATCTTGACTTTGACTGATCCGGATTGGTTTCCGAGCAGCGTGTCGACGGTGAAGTCACCCACCGCAGGATCACCGAGCACACGGGCTAGCGCCTCGAGATCGCGGCCTGCCATCGGCAGCCGTTGAAAACTCGAGTCCTGGTAGTCGGCGCAGCCGATCAGCAGCGCTACTCTCGTGCCGCTCATCGCCCCGACCTCACCGATCGGCGTGACGGTCGATCCAGGTCTGGATCAGCTCACGTTGATCGGTTCGAGTAATCCCGGTGACCTCCAGCACGTCGCCATCGAGCTCAAGCTTCACGCTGCGCTCCCGGCCCAGGGATGCCCACGCCTTCACTGTCTCCACGATCGCGGTGAGCAACCCAGACGATTGGGCCAGCATGACGGTCAGCGCGCCTGCCAGGAGAACCTCACCGGCGCGCGTACCCGGCGGCGCCTGACCCAGGGTCGCAGGCTCCGCGGATTCGATATCCAGCTCCAGCAACTGCCCACGCATCTGCACGGCGAGTACCGCCAGTTCCTCGGTGTCGGCATCTGGGCCCGCCGCAATACACAGATCAAGCCGAGTAACACGCTCAGTCATAAGCGTGCCCCACCATCGAAGGATCACATCGGGTCAGCATCTCGGCCTCCAGGGTTACAAGATCTATCCTGAGATCTGCGAGACTTCGCGAACTGTTATCCCCGGGGCGGATATTCAGTATATCGTGTTGCGATCCCGTCCGTGATGGTCTGCCGAACGACCGCAGGATTGGGCCGATCGGACTAATCGCACGCGGGCCACCCGGACCAACCGATACCGCAGCGTGGCACCAAGATTTCGCTGACGCGTCCCCGGCGTGTTCCTCATATGGTCGGTATCACTGCCTTTGCCCAAGATCCAGTAGGTCATAAGCGGTGCCGGGGAAGCCAGTAGGAACATGGTGGGCTAACAGTGGGCCCACTCGGTGCGGAGGGGTTTCACGGTGCCGTCGGTTTGAATTTCGCGGATCACGTACTCGATCGAGCAGGGTTCACCGGGATCTGTGAAATCAAGTAGACCGGAGGGGCCATCGTAATCGATGTCCTTGCCGGCTTTCACGAGCGTCATACAGGAGGCAAAGCTTGATCATTTCTCGCCAGTTTTCGTAATCCTGTTGATCTCTTTCGCGATGGCAGCAGGCTCATCCGTGCCGGCGACCGCTGCCGCCAGCACTGTGACAACTACTGCGTCATAGGCCTGGGGCGCGTAGGTCAGGTGGACACCCGGATCCTGCGGATTGACCTGACTGGCCAGGGTGTTCTGCTGTCGATTTTCGACATACCGTGTGGCGGTACTATCCACCCGGATCTGCCGCGCGGTCACCGGATCTGCCACATCCGACCCACCACGGCGCTCCCGCGCAGACCCCGGTGGTGAAGTAGCTCTCGAGGCGCCAGGAAGCCATGTCCCGGTGCCATCATCGCGGTACCCACCAACGGCACCATGCCGCACCACCATCCTGGCTGGCGAACCGGACCACCGCGAAAGCCTCACTCTCGACCTGTAGAACCCACTCGTCTGACTATCAGAGGTGACCACCGATCGGGTGGCTCACCGCGCTACCCGTTGCCCCCGGTCAGTTTTGTAGCGCCGCCTTGACGTCGATGTAACGCGCTGCAGACCCCACGCGGACCACTTGTGTGACTCCGTCACGATCCCGGCTCATTACACGGTTAATACAGTCCGGCACTGTAAGTTGCGGTGCCTCGATCGACTGTGGGTAACGGGAGATGTTCGGTAGGTGATTCGGTCAGCAGGAAGGCAGCGCTGTGGACAGCATTCTGGGGCAGATCTTTCGAAAGGCGGTAGAGGAGCGACCGGGCGCACTCAGCCGGCTGGTAAGCAGCGCTGAGGCCGGCGACCGCGTCACCTGCGCTGGGTCCGCGAGGTCTTGGCTGTGACGGTGGCGGCGCTTGAGGGTGAGAGCTCCCCTTCTACCGCACGGAATTCGGTCACGGTCGCGGGATGGACGCTGGTCAGCAGGGTCACCGGGGTGCTGCGGGTCATGGTGGTCGGGCCGGTGTTGGGGGCGACCTATTTCGCGAACGTTTTCCAGACCAGCTATCTACTGCCCCACCTGGTGTTCACTTTGATCGCCGGGCCGGTACTGGCGATGGTGCTGGTGCCCACCGTGGTCCGGGCCATCGGCGCTGGCGGCGCGGTGCGGGCCCGGGAAGTCCTTGGTGGAGTGAGCGGGTGGTTGCTCACGGTTGCCGCGATGGTAACCGTGTTGCTGATGATCTTATCTCCTGTGGTGGCCTGGACGCTGAACTTCGGGATCCCGGATCCCGTTGCTCGCGGGCGGGGGATGTGGCTCACCACGCTGCTGGTGTTGCTGATATCGCCGCAAATACTGCTCTACGCCTTGGCGCATCTGGGTATCGCAGCGCAGCAGGCTCGCGGGCGTTTCGCGCTGGCGGCGGGTGCTCCGATAGTGGAGAACCTCATCCTGATCCCCACGGTGATCGTGGCCGGCTGGTGCTACGGAACCGGCTTGGATGTGGAGCACGTGCCGGTCGGGCTGGTGCTCGTGCTCGGTGCAGCCAGCACGGCCGCTGTTGCGTTGCATGCCGCGGTCCAGCTCGTTGGTGCCACGCGGTTGGGCATGCTGAGCTGGCCCTCGATGCGTTGGCGGCATGATCCCGAGGTTCGGGCGGTCGTGCGGCGGCTGGTGCGCTCGGTGGGGGTGGCCGCATGGCCGGCTGCGGCCATGTATGTCTTGCTCACCCTGGCCGGGACGGTACGCGGTGGGGTGTTCGTGGTGCAGCTTGCTCACACCGTGTTCTTCTCCCTGTCGTTCGTCAGCGCCCGGGCGGTGTCTATGGCGGCCCTGCCGGGGATGGCCCACGCCGCCCATCACGAGGACGGCACCACCTTCGGCTCGCAGTGGCGGCAGGGCTTGTCCTACGTCCTGATCGCCAGCCTGCCCCTGCTGGTGCTGCTCGGGTTGAACTCGGGGCCGACCGCGAGCCTGCTGACGGCCGGAGAGCCACGGCACGCTGGCTTCGTCGGTCCGCTCACCGCCTGCCTGGCGATCGCGGCGGTTGCTCAGCTGGTCGGTGGCATACACGACCTCGGCCGCCAGGCGCTCTTCGCTCGGCTAGACGATCGCATTCCCCGCCGTGCCAGCGAGATCGCCTTTGGTGTGACCATCGCTGTCGCGGGCGTGGCATTGCTGTTGCCCGCTGATGGAACCCGCCTGGTCTGGCTGGTAATGGCGAATCTGGTCGGCGAACTCGCCGCGGCCGGGACGGTCCTGATCCGGTTACGGCGAACGATCCTGCCCGAGCGGTTCCTCGAACCCAGACCCCTGGCTGCGGCTCTGGTCGCCACCGCGGCCATCGTGCCGGTAGCCGCCGCACTGCGCTGGACCGAGCAGATCAACCCCCACGACCGGTTTACCGACCTCGCGTTCCTGGCAGTGGGTGCCCCAGTCGCCCTCGGGATTTATGTTCTGGTGCTCCGTATGGCGACCCGACGGATGCAGCGACGGGGACTGGTATCGGCGGTATCGCGATCAGCCCCCTGACTGCGATGCGGTCCTGACAAGTTCGAATGCCTGCCACATCAACGCGTACCTCTCGCCGGCGGCGAGCAGCTGGTCGTGCGAGCCGACTTCGGCGATCTGCCCGTGATCCAGCACGATGATCCGGTCGGCCGATCTCGCCGTGTGCAGGCGGTGCGCGATGATGATCGTCGTGCGGTTGCGGGCGAGCTGCCGCATCGCTTTGGCGACCCGGGCTTCGGTGACGAGGTCCAGGTTGGACGTCGCTTCGTCGAGTAGCAGCACCGCGGGATCGATGAGTTCGGCGCGGGCCAGGGCGATCAGCTGCCGCTGCCCAGCCGAGAGTGATCGGCCGCGTTCCGTCACATCGTGCAGGTAACCGCCGGGCAGGGCCGCGATGAACTCGTGCGCACCGACCGCGCGGGCTGCGGCTTCCACTTCGGCGTCGCTGGAGTCGGGCCGGCCGTAGGCGATGTTGTTCCGGATGGTTCCGGCGAACAGGAAGCTCTCCTGGGGTACGTAGCCGAGCTGGCGGCGGAACGGGTGAAGCTCCAGCGAGCGCAGGTCATACCCATCCACCCGCACGCTGCCCTCATCAGGGTCGTAGAAGCGGGCCAGCAGTTTCATCACGGTCGACTTGCCCGCGCCGGTCTGCCCGACGATTGCGACCGTTTCTCCCGCCGCGACCCGCAGATCGATGCCGCGCAGCGCCTCGGGCGGTCTGGCCGGACCGGAATCGGACGTTCGGAGCTGGCGAGAATCGGCCGGGCCCCGCCGTTCGTCGGAGTGCGCGTTGCCCGCCCCCGACCGGACCGGCGCCACCGGGTAGGAGAAGCGCACGCCCTCCAGCGCGAGCTCACCACAGAACCGGCCGGCGGGTTCAGGGCGCTCGGTGGCCGGTGTCAGCGTGTCCAGCCGCATCAGTTCGGCGATGCGGCCCACGGAGACCCGGGTCTGTTGCCAGGAGTCGAACACCTGCGAGAGCTGCTGGATTGGCGAGAAGAACATGTCGATGTAGAGCATGAAGGCGATCAGGGCACCGGTGGTGAGGTGCCCGGAAGCTATCAATCCTGCTCCGGCGCCGAGGACGATCGCATCCGCCACGGCGGAGAGGAACTGCACGAACGGGAAGTACATGGCGACGAGTCGCTGCGCGGCTATGCGGGCGGTGAGGTAGTCATGGCCGAGCCGGTGGAACTGTTTCCTGGTCTCGTTCTCGTGGGTGAAGGCCTGGCATTCGCGCACCGCGGACAGACTCTCCTGGAAGTCTGCGTTGACGATGGCGATCCGTTCCCGCGCGAGGTCGTAAAGGCGGGCCGCCTTGCGGCGGAAGATCACCGTGCCGAGGGCAAGCGGGACCACGACGGTGAGGGTGCACAGGCCGAGCTCGGTGTTGATCAGCACGAGAGCGGCCCCGACGCCGATGAAGGTGACCAGCGAGACCAACGCAGCGAGCAGCCCATTTTCGACTAATGACTCGAACTGGTCCACATCGGTGGTCATCCGGGTCATGATCCGGCCGGCCATCTCGCGCTCGTAGTAGTCCAGCGAGAGGCGTTGCAGCTGGGCCCAGATCCGGATCCGCAGCGAGAGCATGATTCGCTCGGCGGTGCGGCCGGTGACGAAGGTCGCGCCGACCTGGTCGACCAGGTCGGCAAGCGTGACGATGAGGAAGATCGCTGAGGCTGCGAGGAGTACGGCCTGTGAACCGGCTGAGACCCCGTTGTCGACGCCTTCCTTGACCAGTATCGGACCGGCCAGGCTGGCCAGTGCGTCGAGGACCACCAGAACCAGGCCGACGAGCAGCGGCCGACGAAATTCGCGGAGCAGCCCGGCCAGCCGGAAATCCTTGTCCGGCCGCGATTCCCGATCCAGATCCAGGGCTGGGACGTCCGTCACCGGGGGAAGCGCGGCGACCCGGGCCAGCAGATCGGGTGTCGGCGCGAGGTTGCGGCGCCAACTGTTCCCACCCCCAAGACCAGGACCGATACTCGGCGCGCCGATCGAGTGCATCGTGGTGCGGTTGGTGCTCGTGGCGCCTTGATGACCGGTCCACGCCGAGTCGGTGCGGCCGCCAGGATCCGGGCGGGGCAGCATCGCGAGTGCCTCTAGCTGGTCGCGGACCAGCTCGGCGTGTTCCTCCTCAAGGCCGGAGATCAGCGTGCGGTACCTGGCGCTGCGGCAGATGAGTTCGGTGTGGGTGCCTTGGTCTATGACCCGTCCGTGGTCCAGCACGACGATGCGATCGGCCAGGTGCAGCGTGGAGCGGCGGTGCGCGATCAGCAGCGTCGTCCGGTTCGCCAGCACACTTCGCAGCGCGTTGTGCACGGCCTCCTCGACTCCTGCATCGATGGCGCTGGTGGCGTCGTCGAGGATCAGGATCCGCGGATCAGCCAGGATGACCCTGGCTAGCGCGATGCGCTGGCGCTGGCCGCCGGACAGGGTCAGGCCACGCTCGCCGACCATGGTGTCGTAGCCGCGCGGAAGCTCCGCGATAAAACCGTGCGCTTGCGCGGTCCGGGCGGCTTCCTCGATCTCCTGGTCAGTCGCGTTCGGGCGGCCGTAGGCGATATTCGCCCGCACGGTGTCGGAGAACAGAAAGCTCTCCTCGAATGCCACGCCGATCTGGCGGCGCAGGGACTTCAGCGTCACGGTGCGTAGATCGTGCCCATCGACGAGGACGGCGCCGGAGTCCGGATCATGGAAGCGGGACACCAGCATCGCCACCGTCGATTTCCCGCTGCCGCTCGGCCCGATGATCGCGACCCGTTCACCGGCGGCGATATGCAACTCGACACCGTTGAGGACCGGAGGGCCCGCACCGTAGCCGAAGTGCACGTCGGCAAAGGTGATCTCGCCGCGCAGCTCGGGCAACTGCACGGCGTCCGGGACGTCCGCGATGGCGGGCGGAAGGTCCAGCAGCTGGAAGATGCGCTCCACCCCGGCCCTGGCCTGCTGCGCGATGGTAAGCACCCCGGCGAACTGCCTGGCGGGCGCGACGAACTGGGCGACATAGGCGGAGAATGCGAGAAACGTGCCAAGCGTGATCTGATGGTGCAACGCCAGCCAACCGCCGAACGCCAGAATGGCGACCTGGCCGATCGAGGGAACCGCCTCCAGTAGCGGCTGGTAGCGGGCCTGGAGCCGGACCGCGCGCATCCGCGCACCGTAAAGCGACGTGGCGGCCCCGACGATACGGCCGAGTTCACGATCCTCCTGGCCGAAGGCCTTCACCACCCGCACCCCGTTGACGTCCTCGTCCACGATCTGCGCGATGTCACCCTCGCGTTGCTGGCCATCCCAGCTCGCCGGGAAGACCCGCCAGCGCATCCGGTAGGAGATCACGATGATCACAGGTGCGACGATCAGGCTGACGAGGGCCAGCAGCGGGGACAGGTAGAACATGACCCCGAGCGAGAGCACCATGAGCAGCGCGTTCCCGCTCATGATCGGGAAGAAGTTGAGCAGCCCCTGCACGAGCATGGAATCCGAGTTCGCCCGGGCGACGAGTTGACCGGTGGGGATCCGGCCGAGGTTGTCCAGGTCCATCGTCTGCAGGTGATCGTGCATGGCGTTGCGCAGGTCGTACTGGACCCGCAAACCGACCTGGCCACCCCGGTAGCGGCGCAGGTAGGTGAACCCGAAGCTCGCGATCGCGACCACGACCAGCAGCGCCAGCCAGGGCCACAGCGGTGAGTCGCGGCGGAGGATGACCCCGTCGACGATCTGCCGCGCGATCAGCGGTACCAGTGTTTGGCAGGCGCTTCCGAGCAAGGCGCCGGTCAGCGCGAGTGCCACATTTCGCCGGTGGTTGAGCAGGTAGCCGGCCAGCCGCCGGATCCATCCTGGGTCTCCCGCGGTCCGCCGCTCAGCACCGGGGCTGGTCTGCGGGGTTCGCACCTAGCTCGTCACCGGTGACGGTCCGGAACACACCGTCCAGGCTGGCGTGCGGGCCATCATCGTTGCTCCGTCGCGTCGAGAGCCGCCAGCAGCGCGCGCAGCGCAGGCAGCCCGCGGGCCAGCGCCTGGCGCTCCGCGGCAGGAAGCCCGGCCACCCCGCTGGCGATCAGTTCGGCACGGGCCTGACGCCACGCGGTCAACCGCTGCCGGGCGGCCTCGGTCAGCCACAACTGCGCGGCGCGCCGATCGCCAGGAGCGGTCTTCCTGACCACCATTCCCAGGTCCATGAGCTGGTTGACCAGCGTGCTCACCGAGCTGGCCGCCAGGTGCAGTGCACGCCCGGCCGGCCCGATTCCGATGCCCGGCCGGCTCTCGATGATCTGCAGCAGCTCGACCTGAGCGCCACGCAACTGCGGTCCGGGTACCACCGGCCGGAGCTTGCGACGAACCAACCGCCGCAGCCCGGCCATGGTCGCCATCAGCTCCTCCCCCAGGACAGCCGCGTCAGGGCTTGTCGTAGGGCTCATACCCCGAAGATACATCGTACTAAGAATTAATCGCAATACAAGGTATAAGTACAGGATCGGCTACCTTGCGTAGCCGGCGGCCGGGCGCCGCTCGACAGTCGATCACTGCCTCAAGGTCGCACGCCGCCCAGCTTACCTTCTATTGCGATTAGCTCTGCTTAAGAGTTACCTTGTCGGTATGACAAGCCTGGATTCGACGGTGCTGGCCGATGAGCTGATGACAACTGTGGTTGCACTGCGGCGTCTGGTCCGACGCAGGGTGAGGTCGGTGGTGCCCGGGCCACCGTTGCGTGGTGCGCAGGTGGAGCTGTTGCGAGTGATCGAGCAGCAACCGGGCATCGGGATCGGCCCGGCAGCACGTGTCTTGCAGCTGGTGGCCAACTCAGTGAGCACGTTGGTCGACCAACTCATGGACCTGGGGATGCTGGTACGGGATACCGACCCGGACGATCGTCGCGCCGCGCGGTTGTGGTTGACCGAAGCGGCGACGCAACGATTGGCGGCCGGGCGTCAGGCTCGCGCCGAGCTCATGGCGGATGTTGTGACAAGGCTGCCCGTTGACGATCGCGAGGCTCTCCCGGTAGCGCTGTCCGCGCTGCGCGCCCTGCTGATCGCTCTCGAAACGGAGAAGGTGCGATGACTACGCCGCGTGTGGTGGGGGGTACCGGCACACATGCTGTGCGGGATATCGATATCCCCGCTGTGCGGGGTACCGGAGTCCGGCACTGTTTTGGTGACATGGTCGCGGTCGACGGGGTTGACCTCGACGTCACAGCCGGCACGGTTTTCGGGCTGCTCGGGCCCAACGGCGCCGGCAAGACCACCACCATCCGCATGATCACGACACTGCTGCCGGCGCCGATCGGCATGATCGAGGTCTTCGGGGTGGACGTGGCACGGCACAAGCTGGCAGTTCGGCGATTGATCGGTTACGTGCCACAACAGCTCTCCGCCGATGCAGCGCTGACCGGCAGGGAGAACGTGGCGCTGTTCGCCCGGCTGTTCGACGTACCCCGCGCTCGGCGGCGCCAGGTCATGGCTTCCTCCCTGGAGTCGGTCGGCTTAGCCGATGTCGCCGATCGCACCGCGGGAACCTACTCCGGCGGCATGATCCGCCGGTTGGAACTGGCTCAGGCCCTAGTCAATGCGCCACGGCTGCTGGTGCTCGACGAGCCGACGATCGGCCTGGACCCGATCGGCCGGGCCAGTGTGTGGGAACGGATCACCGACGTCTGCGCCAGCGCCGGGACGACCGTGCTGGTCACTACCCACTACATGGACGAGGCCGACCAGTACTGCGACCAGATCGCGCTCATGCACCGGGGCCGGATCCGCGCCCAGGGCACACCAGCCGAACTCAAAGCCGCCGTCGGCCCGCACGCCAGCCTGGACGACGTGTTCCGCGCCGTCACGGGTGACGATCTGGCCAACAGCGCGGGGGAAAGGATGCGCGATGTCCGAGCAACTCGCCGTACCGCTCACCGGCTGGGGTAACTCAGCCCCGATCAGCCTGCCGCGCCTGGTGGTGTCACGGATCGGCACCATGTGCCTGGTCGAGCTGCAGAAGCTGCGCCATGACAGCACCGAGCTGGTCACCCGCGCGATCCAGCCGGCACTGTGGTTGTTGGTCTTCGGGGAGACCTTCACTCGGTTGCGGGTCATCCCGACCGGTAACGTCCCTTATCTCGACTTCCTCGCACCCGGAATCCTCGCCCAGTCCGCACTGTTCGTCGCGATCTTCTACGGCATCCAGATCATCTGGGAACGCGACGCCGGGGTACTGAGCAAGCTGATGGTCACCCCCACCCCCCGGATCGCACTGGTCACCGGCAAGGCCTTCGCTGCCTCCGTGCGCGCCCTGATCCAAGCCCTCGTGGTCCTCGTCCTCGCCGCCCTGCTCGGCGTGGCATTGACCGATAACCCCCTCAAACTCCTGGCGGTGGCGGCCGTGGTGATCCTCGGCTCGAGTTTCTTCTGCTGCCTGTCAATCACGATTGCCGGCCTGGCACTCACCCACGACCGACTGATGGGCATCGGGCAGGCCATCACCATGCCACTGTTTTTCGCCTCCAGCGCTTTATATCCGCTGAACCTCATGCCCGGCTGGCTCAGAATGTTCAACCACGTCAACCCGCTCGGCTACGAAGTCGACGCCCTGAGAGGGCTACTCATCGGTACTCCAACCCAACTAGGGCTGGACTTCGGCGTACTGATCCTCTCCTCCATAATCATGATCATGATCGCCTCCGCCCTGCTCGCCCGGTTAGCCCGCTGATCATTGACGTGGCCCGGTCGCTCTGACTGCGGAGCGAGCAGGAGCGATTACATAAAACTACCCTGCGGCTGGGCAACACGGCCCACCAGTGGCTGGGACCGTTGCCCATGTCGAGCGGAACCGGTTACACAGAGTTGTCTTACGGTGGGTGACAACAACCCGAGTGGGACTCTCATTAAGAGCTATCGTCGGTGCTGTGACGAGCGTTGAGCAGACAGTGCAGGGCGAGGAGCTGATGGCAACCATCGCCGCACTCCGGCGCCTGGTGCGCCGAAGGCTGCGTTCGGCGGTGCCCGGGCCGTCGTTACGAGGCGCGCATCTGGAGCTCCTAGAGGTGATCGAAAAACAGCCGGGCATCGGGATCGCGTCGGCAGGACGTGCTTTGCATCTAGCGGCTAACTCGGTGAGCACGTTGGTCAACCAGCTCATCGACCTGGGCATGCTGGTGCGCCAGACCGATCCCGACGATCGCCGCGCCGCGCAGTTACGGTTGACCGATGCGGCCACGCGGCGATTAGCGGCCCTGGGCCAGGCCCGCATCGACCTCATCGCAGGTGGCGTGGCGGGGCTTCCCGTCGCCGATCGCGAGGCGCTCAGCCGGGCGGTACCTGCGCTACGCGCACTGCTGGCCACTCTCGATGCCAGCCCGGGGCAATAACCACGCGCTGAGGTTGTCAGGGCAGGTAGTCCGCGATGCGGTCCCGGACCGCAGCTCGGCGCAACTTGCCCGACGGTGTCTTGGGTAAGGCGGCCGGTGGTAACACCACCACCGCACCCGGGCGCAGGCCCACCGCATCGACCACCCTCGAGGCGACCTCCTTGCGCAGGACGCGCTCGGCCTCGGCATCCCCGGCCCGTGTGGACTCCACCGCCACCGCAAACGACTCCCGCCGGACACCGGCGTCAATACGGACCGCCGCCACATTGCCGGGCCGTACCCCCTCGACCAGGCCAGCGGCCCGCTCGATGTCGATGGGGTAGATGTTGCGCCCGCCCATGATGATGACGTCCTTGCGGCGCCCGCAGACCACCACTTCACCGTTGGCGAGGTAACCCTCATCTCCGGTGTCCAGCCAGCCATCGGCGTCCTGGGTGGGCTGGGGTCCGCCGCTGGTGAGGTACTCGCGGGTCACCGACTCGCCACGCAGCTGGATCCGGCCGACGGCTCGCTCGCCCAGTTCGTGGCCGTCCTCGGCGACCACCTTCACCTCCATGCCCGGCAACGGGGGTCCCAGCCGGGGGAATTCCCGAACGTGCTGATCAGCCGGGTCCACGGGCACCGCCCGGCGCCCGGTCTCCAGCATGTCGGCGTCCACCGTATCCACCTGCATGCCGGCCCCGCGCGGCGCGAAGGAGACCCCAAGGGTGGTCTCGGCCATCCCGTAGGCGCACACCATGCAGGTCTCTGGTAGGCCGAACCGCGCTCCTGCGGTCGTGAAGGCGCGTACCGCGGCCGGTTCGATGGGCTCGGCACCGTTGAGCGCGAAGCGCAGGCTGGACAGGTCGAAGTGGTCGTCGGTGCCGGCCAGCCGCCGGGCCAGCAGGCCGTAGCCGAAGTTCGGCGCCGCGGTGATGGTGCCGCGGTACCGGCTGATCAGATCCGCCCACAGTAGCGGGTGGGTCATGAAATCCGCCGGGGTGACTTTCACCAGTTCCAGACCCAGTGCCATCGGCACGGTAAGGAACCCGACCATCCCCATGTCGTGGAACAGGGGCAACCAGGACACCATGACGTCGCGGCCCGGGTCGAGCTCGGCGGCCGTAGCCATCGCGGTCATGTTGGCGTAGAGGTTGCCGTAGGTGATGCGGACTGCTTTGGGTTCGGCGCTCGATCCCGAGGTCAGCTGCAGCAGGGCGGTGTCGTCCTCGCCGGTGAGGACCGGTGCGCCCAGCGGGCGACTGGCCGGGTCCTGGCGTCCGGCCAGGAGTTCGGCGAGCCTCAGGTAGGCGATCCCGCGCTGATCCAGCAGCGGCGCGAGCTGGTCGAAAGGCGGACCGAGCAGGACCAGCTTGGCCTCGACCATCGTCAGGACCCGGACGGTGTCCGCCGCCCAGCTCGCCAGATCGGCGCGGTGCGTGGGTTGGTGCAGCATGGTGACGCTGCCGCCGGCCAGCCAGACCCCCTGCACCGCCGGGGCGATGAGGGCGGGATCTCCAGCCAGTACCGCGATCGCGTCGCCGCGCTGGACGCCCGGTGTGGCCGTTCCGGCCAGGAATCCGGCGGCCAGCAACGCTTTCTCGTGTACCTCAGCCCAGGTGAGCCGGCGGGGCTGTCCCGGCTCACCGGTGGTGATGCCACGCTCTGGGCGGGTCGGTGAATCCGGCGCGCTGTGCGCCACGAGGGTGTCGACGAACCTGCTCACGGGCAGCCACCTTAAAGCGGGGTGGAAATACGGTTGTCGGTGTGCCCGCACACCGCCGGTGATCAGACGATCAGCCGGTGGCGTCGGCGACCTCCAGCCAGCGGGTCTCCAGGTCATTCTTCGTCGCCAGCACCACCCGCAGTTCACCGTCCAACTCGCGGAACGCGGCAGGGTCAGCAGCGTGCCGGACGATCTGCTGTTGCAACTCTGCTTCCCGGCTCGCCAGCCGCTCCAGCTGGCGTTCCAGCCGGGCCAGCTCCTTACGGGCGGCTCGTTGGCCGGCGGCGTCGGTCGGCGCCCTGGCGGGGGTCACGCCCGGCACCGCGGGCGGAGCTTGGCGCTGATCCAGCCGGTCCAGGTACTCCTCGATGCCGCCGGGAAGGTGCGTGATCTGCCCATCACCCAGCAGCGCCACCACGCTGTCACAGACCCGGTCGACGAAGTAACGGTCGTGCGAGACGACGACCATGGAGCCCGGCCAGCCATCCAGCAGGTCTTCCAGCTGCTGCAGGGTCTCGATATCCAGGTCGTTGGTGGGCTCGTCGAGCAGCAACACGTTCGGCTCGGCCATCAACAGCCGGGTGAGCTGCAACCGGCGCCGCTCCCCCCCGGAGAGATCCGCCACCGGGGTCCACTGCCGTGACGCCGGGAAGCCGAGCCGCTCCGCCAGCTGCGAGGCGGAGAGTTCCTGGCGGCCGGTGTCCCGGGAGCCCAGCGTGATCCGGCTGGCGACCTCCTCCACCGCCTCCAGCACCCGCGGCGAGAGGGGCAGGTCTTCCAGCTCCTGGCGCAGGTGCGCCAACCGGACAGTCTGACCCTGCACGCGGCGACCAGCGTCCGGTTCCCGCTCGCCGGCAAGCAACCGGAGCAACGTGGTCTTGCCCGATCCGTTGATCCCGACCAGCCCGACGCGCTCACCAGGCCCGATCCGCCAGGTCGCGGTGTCCAGGAGCTTCTGGCCGGCGATGATCACCGTGACGTCCTCGAGCTCCAGCACGGTGCGGCCCAGCCGGCGGCGGGCGAAGGCAAGCAGCTCGACAGTGTCCCGCGGAGGGGGGACATCAGCGATGAGCGCTTCGGCTGCCTCGATGCGGTATCGGGGTTTGGAGCTGCGGGCGGGCGGCCCGCGGCGCAACCAGGCGAGTTCCTTGCGGGCCAGGTTGCGCCGCCGGTCCTCGGCCGCTGTGGCCAGCCGGAGCCGCTCGGCTCGGGCGTAGATCCAGTCGGCGTAGCCGCCGTCGTAGCCGTCCACCCGGCCGGCGGTGATTTCCCAGGTGCGGGTGCACACGGTATCCAGAAACCACCGGTCGTGGGTCACCACCACCACCGCGCAACGCCTCGCCAGCAGGTGCTCGGCGAGCCAGCGCACACCCTCGACGTCGAGGTGGTTGGTCGGCTCGTCCAGCATCAGCAGGTCGAGCTCGGGAACCAGCGTCGCAGCCAGCGCGATCCGGCGGCGTTCGCCACCGGAAAGCCCGGCCACCGGCCGGTCCAGGCCCAAGGCGGTGATCCCCAGCCCGTCGAGGATGCCGCGCACCCGCGGGTCAGCAGCCCACTCGTGCTCGGCGGTGAGTGCCAGCGGATCCAGCACTGCACCGCGCACGGTGGCCTGCTCGGGCAGTTCGGTGCTTTGGGTCAGCACCGTGGCGCGCAGTCCCCGGACCCTGCTCACCCGGCCCTCATCCGGCACCTGCAGCCCGGCGAGCACCTCGAGCAGGGTGGTCTTACCGCCACCGTTGAGGCCTACCACCCCGATCCGGTCTCCCTCGCCGACGCCGAGGGATACTCCGGAAAGCAGCGGGCGGACCCCGTAGGACTTCGAGACCGCCTCCAGGTTGACCAGGTTGGCCATCAGGCGCGCGCGAGGGGTTCGGGGGGCGGTACCGGGCGCGGTTCCTCCACGACCCGGGCACCGGGCACCGGGCCGCTGGCGACCCGGACCGTCCGGCACACCCCGGCGCCGGCCAGCTCGGCGGCGACCCGGATGGCCGCGTCAGCATCCGCGCACAGAAACGCGCAGCTCGGCCCCGATCCTGAGACGATGCCGGCCAGCGCCCCAGCGTCCACGCCGGCGCGCAGCGTGCGGCGCAAAGCCGGGCGCAGTGACACGGCGGCGGCCTGCAGATCGTTGCCGAGCAGTACCGCGAGCTGCCGGGGATCCCCGGCAGCCAGCGCCTCCAGCAGCGGTTCCACATCGCCCAGCCGCTCCAGCGGGGAGCCCGGCGCCACGCCATCCCGCGGCTGCGCACCCTGGGTGCGCAGCCGGTCCAGCTCCCGGTACACCTCCGGGGTGGACAGGCCTGTGCGGTCCAGCGCGATCACCCAGTGGAAAGTGTGCCGGGTCAGTACCGGGACCACGGACTCCCCACGCCCGGTGCCCAGCCCGGTCCCCCCGCACAACGCGAACGGCACATCGCTGCCCAGGTCAGCAGCCAGCTCGGTGAGCTCTTCGCGGCTGATGTCCAAGCGCCACAGTCCGGCCAGCCCGACGAGCGTGCCCGCCGCGTCAGCACTGCCACCGGCCATCCCACCGGCCACCGGGATGGCCTTGCGCAGCACGACTCGCACCGCAGGCCGGCGACCGATGCGCTCGGCGAGCAGCAGCACCGCGCGCCAGGCCAGGTTGCGATGATCGGTCGGCACGATCCCGGCACCCTCGCCGGTGACGTGCACACCCGGTTCGTCGGCGACGGCGACAGTCACCTCGTCGATGATCGATACCGCCTGGAGGACGCTGATCAACTCGTGGTACCCATCCGCGCGCGGGCCCCCGACGGCCAGGTGCAGGTTGACCTTGGCCGGGACCCGCACAGTAACCGGTTGAGGCACGACGGCTAGCACCGTACTAGCGTACGGTGCTCGTGAGTGGCATTCAGTGCCATAACACTGTTACTCACTCACGAGCGCGATTCGCGCAAACTCGTCGATGGTGAGCTGCTCCCCGCGGTTGCGGGGATCCACGCCGGCGGCGCGCAGCAGCCGCTCCGCGGTGGCGGCCGAACCCGCCCAGGGCGCCAACGCGGCCCGCAGCGTCTTGCGGCGCTGCGCGAAGGCGGCGTCGACCACTGCGAAGACCCGTTCCCGGGGCACTGTGGACGGTGGTGGGTGGCTGGTCAGGGCGACCAACCCGGAGTCGACGTTGGGCACCGGCCAGAACACTGCCCGGGGAACCGAGCCGGCGCGCCGCACCGTGGCGAACCAGGCCGCTTTGGCGCTGGGAGCGCCGTAGCAGCGGCTACCCGGCGGCGCAGCCAGCCGGTCGGCCACCTCCGCCTGCATCATCACCACTCCACGGCGCACACTCGGCAACTCGGCCAGCAGGTGCAGCAGCACCGGGACGCCCACGTTATAGGGCAGGTTGGCGACCAGGGCAGTGGGCGGCACCCCGCCGGCGGCCTCGACGAGCTCCGCGCGCCGCACCCGTAACGCATCGGCGGTCAACACCCGCAGCGCGCCGGTGCGATCAGCGGCGCGCTGCGCCACCGTGGCGGGCAGCGCATCGGCCAGCAGCGGGTCCAGTTCCACCGCCAGCACCCGATCCACCGCGCCGAGCAGGGCCAGGGTGAGCGAACCCAGCCCGGGACCCACTTCGAGCACGACATCGGTGGGGTCCAGCCCGGCAGTCGCCACGATCCGGCGCACCGTGTTGGCGTCGTGCACGAAGTTCTGCCCGAGCCGCTTGGTCGGTCGCAGCCCGAGCTGATCGGCCAGGGCGCGCACCTCTGCCGGTCCGAGCAGCGCGGGACCGATCGGGGACGGCGCGGCGGCCTGATCCGCCTCGTGATTCACCCTCCGGTCATACCACCAGCAGTGATCTGCCTGAGCGCCGGATCAGGACAGGCCGATTCGGGCCGAGCAGGTCGGCCAGGCGCGGTAGTTGCCGCGGGAGTCGCGAACCCGCTTGGCAATCTCGATCTGCTCTTCCCGGCTCGCCTGGTTCGGGTATGCGGCGTACCTGTTGCCGCCGTGCGCGCTCCAGGTCGACTTGTCGAACTGCAAGCCGCCGTAGTACCCGTTCCCGGAATTCGCGGCCCAATTGCCGCCGGACTCGCATCGGGCCAGCCGGTCCCACACCGAGCCGTTGCCCGCGGCGTAATTGGCGACAGATCGCTCAGCTCCCCCGACTCGGACTCGGGCCGGTCGTGGCGGAGTGATCTGCTGGGTGGCGATCTGGTGGCGAGCGGTCTCCTGGCCGTTGGCCAGGGTGACCCGGTAGGTGACGAGTTCCTCGCCCGGCATGCCGGGATTCTCCACGATCATGCGGCCGGCGGGCAGGCTGGAATCTCTGATCGCCTTGACCGGCGGGTCGATGGCCCGCTTCTCGCTGAGTTCCGCAGTGCTGATCCGGGTGATCTCCACTGTCATTCCCGGCAACACCGGCGACGTGCGTCCTGGGGTGACTGTGTCGCTGTCGCCCAGCGGGATGCCCTGCTGGGTCAGCAGGTCCCCGATGGAGAGCGCGGTGGATTGGATCTGCTTGGCCGGTTCACCGCCGTCGAGCAGGGTGATCGGCTTGGTGCTCCGCACCACTACGGCCATACCGTCCAGCGGGATCCGCCTGGAGGGTTTGGTCGAGAGCTCCATGTTCTCCGGAGTCCGCATCCCGACCTCTTGGAGTGCGGTCCCGACGGTGAGCGCGGTAGTCCATACCTCGTGCTGAGTTCCGTCGACGGTGAGCGCGAGTGGCCGGCCCCGCTGGAGCACGATGCGGCTGCCGTCCTGGATGGTGCTGCCCGCGGAGGGGGCCAGGGCATCCTGGTCACCAGCTTGCAAGCCGGCGGATTCCAGGGCTCCGGAGACCGAAGAGGCGAACGTATGGATGGTGCGCTGCTGATCATCCACCGTGATGGTGATGGTCTTATCCATGGTGAGAGCTGCAGCAGTACCGGTTGCCAGCGCCAGGAGACTCCCCACGAGGGCGCCGCGAACGAGCGTGCGAGTGGCCACCAATGTCCAGTCGTCGCAGTTCCGGGCAAGGGAAGCACGAGAACACGCCGGGAGTGGACGCCCCCGAACGCACCATCCTCGTACCGGAAGGACCCCATCCCGGCTGAAGGTGACGGAACGGTAACGGTTCGTAGCGGAGAGTGCAAATACCCCGCCCGGAGGGATCGGCGATTAACCGTTCAGGACCGCCCAGCGGTATCGGCCGGACCGAAGCGCGGCGCGGGCCGCGTGAAGCCGAAAACCCGCTCCGTGGCTGCCGCGGTCGAGGCCGCCAGCTCCGCGACGTCCTGCCCGCGCAGGGCGGCGAGATCGCGCACGGTGTAGGGCAGGTTGGCCGGTTCGTTGGCCTTTCCGCGGTGCGGATGGGGCGTGAGGAACGGGGCGTCGGTTTCCACCAGCAGTTGCCCGTCGGGAACCAGCACCGCAGCCTCACGCAGGGCGCGGGCATTGCGGAAGGTCACCGTGCCGGAGAAGGACAGTACGTAACCTGCCTCCACGCAGGCCCGTGCCATCGCGGCGTCTCCGGAGAAGCAGTGGAACACCACGGTCGGTGGCGGGCCTTCCTCCTCCAGTACGGCGAGCACATCGCCGTGCGCGTCCCGGTCGTGGATCATCAACGGCTTTCTGACCCGTTTGGCCAGGTCGATGTGCCAGCGGTAGGCCTCTTGCTGGGCCTGCGGCGGAGAGTAGTCCCAGTAGTAGTCCAGACCGGTCTCCCCCACCGCCACCACCCGGGGTGCGGCCACCAGCTGCTCGAGCTCGGCGCGGTCGGCATCGGTCATCGTGGCGGTCCTGGTGGGGTGCAGTGCCACCGCGGCGAACACCCGGTCGTCCCAGCCGGCCGCGGCCACCACCCAGCGCGCCGCGGCCATGTCGTCGGCCACCGTCACCACGGCCGCCACTCCCACCGCCGACGCCCGGTCCAGCACCGCCCGAACCCCCGCCGGGTCAGTTGCCCCACACGCATCCAGATGCGTATGCGCGTCAATCACCGTTGCCGGCAACGGCAACGGCGCTGGCGCGCTCGTGAGTGGCATTGGGTGCTATAACACTGTTACGCACTCACGAGGCCTCAATCGGAGCCCAGCTGGGCCCCGATTGAGCCAGTTCGGGATCCAGCTTGGGAAAAAGCGGTGTCGGCCTGGACAGCGGGCGGCCTGCCTCGATGGGGGTGCTCTCCCAGCGGGCCTGCTGGCTTGTGTAGTCGCCGGTGAGGATCGGGTAGTCCGGTCCGCTGCCCTCGACGATCTCGCTCACCTCGGTGATCTCCGGCTGCGCCGACCACACCCCGGTGCCGCCGAGCTGCTCGTGCACCCGCTGAGCGGCGTGCGGCAGGAAGGGGGTGAGCAAAGCGTTCGCGTCGGAGACGACCTGCAGCGCGGTGTGCAGGATGGCGTCCCGGCGCCGCGGGTCGTCGCCGCGCTTCCACGGTTCCTGGTCCGAGAGGTACTTGTTCGCCGCGCTCACCACGCGCATCGCCTCGCTGATCGCTGCCTTGAACCGGTTGCGCTCCAGCAGGTCCCCGACCGTGCCGAACGCGGCCCGCGAGGTGGCCAGCAGCTCGGAGTCGACGGCTTGCGGGGTCCCCGGCTGCGGGATCGACCCGACGTTGCGGTGGGCCATCGAGATCGAGCGGTTGACCAGATTGCCCCACTCGTTGGCCAGCTCGAAGTTGATCCTGCGAACGAACTCGTCCCAGGTGAAGTCGGTGTCCTGGGTTTCGGGGCCGGCCACCGAGATGAAATAGCGCAGCGTGTCGGGGCCGAACTCGCGCAGGAAGTCCCCGACGTAGATCACCGTGCCGCGGGAGGTGGAGAACTTCGAGCCGCTCATGGTGAGGAACTCGCTGGAGACCACCTCGGTGGGGAGGTTCAGCGTGCCGAACGCTCCCGGCTCACCGCCATGATCACCGGCCCCGTTCTGGCCGAGCAGCATGGCCGGCCAGATCTGCGAGTGGAAGGTGATGTTGTCCTTGCCCATGAAGTAGTACGCGCGGGCATCCGGATCGCACCACCACGCCTGCCACGCATCCGGATCACCGGTGCGCGCTGCCCATTCCACCGAGGCCGACAAGTACCCGATCACGGCGTCGAACCAGACGTAGAACCGCTTCATCGGGGCGTCGCGCCAGCCATCCAGCGGAACCCGCACTCCCCAGTCGAGATCCCGGGTGATCGGGCGCGGACGCAGGTCATCGAGCAGGTTCAACGAGAACCTGAGCACGTTGGGCCGCCACTCGGTGCGGGTGGACAACCAGCCGCCGAGCGCCTTGGTGAAGGAGGGAAGGTCGAGGAACAGATGCTCGGTCTGGACGAACTTCGGTGTCTCGCCGTTGATCCGGGACCGGGGATTGATCAGGTCGGAAGGGTCGAGCTGGTTGCCGCAGTTGTCGCACTGGTCACCCCGGGCGCCGTCGTAACCGCAGATCGGGCAGGTGCCCTCGATGTAGCGGTCCGGCAGGGTGCGCCCGGTCGAGGGGCTGATCGCGCCGAGCGCGCTGCGGGTGAGGATGTAGCCGTTGCGGTGCAAGGCGAGGAACAGCTCCTGCACCACCCGATGGTGGTTGGCCGTGGTGGTGCGGGTGAACAGGTCGTAGGACAGTCCCAGCCCCTGCAGGTCACCTACGATCATCCGGTTGTACTTGTCCGCGAGCTCGCGGGGGGTGACACCCTCGGCGTCGGCCTGCACCTGGATCGGCGTCCCGTTCTCGTCGGTCCCCGAGACCATCAGCACCCGATTACCCGCCATCCGCTGGTAGCGGGAGAAGATGTCCGAAGGGACGCCGAAACCAGAGACGTGGCCGATGTGCCGCGGGCCGTTGGCATAGGGCCAGGCCACCGCAGTGAGCACGGGTGCATTCATAGCGCCCACCCTATGGGGCAAGCGCAACGACGAATAACGAGGGGATTGTCCGCTCGCCCGGCCCGGTAGCACGCCTGATCGGCGAATCCAGCACACCGATGCTCTGGCACGTACCGTAGAAAAGGCGTGCTGGGACGCCCATTCCCAACCGATCGACCGAAATGAGGACGTCGCGGATGGACTACCCGCCGCACGTCCGGGTGGCGATCATCGGCGCCGGGTTCGCCGGCCTGACCATGGCGATCCAGCTCAAGCGGCACGGCATCGAGGACTTCCTGGTGCTGGAACGGGGCGAGGACGTCGGTGGCGCCTGGCGGGACAATACCTACCCGGGTTGCGCCTGCGATGTGCCCTCGGCGCTGTACTCGTTTTCTTTCGCAGCCAATCCGTACTGGACGAGCAGCTTCTCCCCGCAGCACGAGATCCACCAGTACCTGCGCAGCTGCGTGCGCCGCTTCGGGTTGCTCGGCCACCTGAGGCTGCGTCAGGAGGTGCTCGAGGCCAGCTGGGACGAAAGCCGCGGGCACTGGTCGATCGGCACTTCCGGTGGCCGGCTAACAGCGACGGTGCTGGTATCGGCAACCGGGCAACTCAGCGAACCCGCGCTTCCCCGGATACCCGGTCTGGAGCGTTTCGCGGGTACTACCATGCACACCTCGCGTTGGGATCACTCGCTGAATCTCACCGGGGCCAGGGTTGGCGTGCTCGGCACCGGCGCCTCCGCCGTGCAACTGGTCCCCGCGATCGCTGATCGGGTCGCGGTGTTGCACGTCTTCCAGCGCAGCGCCGCCTGGGTGCTGCCGCAACACAACCGGGTACGGCGCCCGCTGGAGCAGCGCGCCCTGCGGGCCGTGCCCTGGTTGCATCGCACAGTGCGAACCACCCTGCACTGGGGCCGGGAGTGCTCGCTGATCGGATTCAGCCATCCCCGGATCATGCGGGCGGTCAGCCTGCTCGCCCGCCTCCACCTGCGACGCCAGGTACCCGAACCCGCGCTGCGCGCCGCGCTGACGCCCAGCTACACGATGGGCTGCAAGCGGGTACTGCGCTCGAGCACGTTCTATCCCACGCTCAGCCGCGAGCATGTCGAGCTGGTCACCGAGGAGATCCGAGAGGTACGGGAGCGCTCAGTGATCACCATCGATGGCACTGAGCGCGTGGTGGACATTCTCGTGTTCGGCACCGGCTTCCGCGCCGCCGAGATGCCGATGGCACGGCGAATCCGCGGCCGGCACGGGCGGTGGCTGGCCGGTGACTGGCGCCAGGGCGGCGCCCAGGCCTACCTCGGCATCGCCGTCACCGGGTTCCCCAACTTGTTCCTGCTCACCGGCCCGAACAGCGCGCTGGCACATAATTCGGTGCTGATGGGCATCGAGACCCAGGTGGGATACGTGCTCGACGCGCTGCGGGTGATGCGCTCCCACCGGCTGGCGGCGGTGGAGGTGCGGCCGCACGCCCAGCAGACTTTCGTGCGCGAGGTACAGGCCCGGATGGCCCGCACGGTGTGGGTGCGCGGTGGTTGCCACAGCTGGTTTCTCGACAGCACCGGCCGCAACACCACCGTCTGGCCGTGGTTCACCAGCCGGCTGCGCCGGCTGACCCGGCGCTTCGACACCGAGAACTACCTGCTACTTCCCGCCTGAGGCGAACTCGCCTGTGATCTCGCCGCCGGTGGTGGCGTTCCAGTCGACCAACTGGATGATGACGCCGTTGGGATCGCGCACCTGGAAGGCGCGCTCGCCCCATTCCTCCTCGATCAGCGGCATAGTGATGGCCACACCCTCGCCCTGCAACCGGGCCAGTTCGCCTTCGAGGTCATCGACCACGAAGGCGACGATGACCCCGCCGGCGTGGTCGTCGCGCTGGTCTGCGGGCAGGCTCAGCAAGCCCCGGCGCAGGAACACCACGTTCATCCCGGCGTCCTGGCGGCGCAGCGACGCGAATCCCTCGGCGGCCATCTCCTCGCGGAAACCCAAGTGCTCGACCCAAAAGGAGCTGGACGCAGCGACATCCTCGACGTTCAGCGACACGGCCGACGAGGTAATCCTCACCAGGAACTCCCCGTGGCCAGACGGCAACACACGTTTCATCGTACGCCGTACGACATTCGGGCCCGGGCCGACCGCTCGCGCCCCCCAGCCGCCGCAACCCTGCATGCGCCGAGTTCGACAGCAGAGCTGCCCAGCTCGCTCAGCCCAGCCTTCCTGTCGAACTCGGCGCATGCAGAGCGGGTGGCGGGGTGCACGCAGAGCGGGGGCTGGGGCGGGTCAGGGTGCTAGGTGCCGCCAGAGGAACTCGTAGGCCAGGGCGGACATGAAGGCTGCCTGCTCGTTGTCGGCGGCGCCGCCGTGGCCACCCTCGATGTTCTCGTAGTAGGTCACCGCTGCCCCGTACTCCCGCATCCGGGCCACCAGTTTGCGGGCATGGCCGGGGTGCACACGATCGTCCCGGGTCGAGGTGGTGAGCAGGGTCGGCGGGTAGCGCCGACCGGCGCGCAGCTGGTGGTACGGGGAGAAGCGCAGCAGGTCCTCGCGCTCAGCCGGGTCGTCGGGGTCACCGTACTCGGCCATCCACGAGGCGCCGGCCAGCAACAGGTGGTAGCGCAGCATGTCCAGCAGCGGAACCTCGGCGACGAGGGCGCCGAACAGCTCGGGATACCGGGTGAGCATCACCCCCATGAGCAACCCGCCGTTACTGCCGCCCTGGGCACCGAGACGCGGCGGCGTGGTGAGGCCACGTGCACAGAGATCCCTGGCCACCGCGGCGAAGTCCTCATAGACCAGGTGACGGTGGCTTTTGAGGGTCGCGGAATGCCACCGTGGGCCGTACTCGCCGCCGCCCCGGATGTTGGCCTGGACGTAGCAACCACCGCGGGCCAGCCACGCCCGGCCCAGCGCACCGCGGTAGCCCGGTTGCAGCGATACCTCGAATCCGCCGTAGCCGTAGAGCAGGGTGGGCCAACCCCCGGGGGGTATCTCTCCCTGCGGCGCCACCACGAAATACGGGATCCGGGTGCCGTCGGTGCCGTTTTCGGAGACCGCGAAGTGCTGGTGTACCGCTAGTCCCGCCGCGTCGAAGAACGACGGTGCCCGCTTGACCACCTCGGCTGGACCGGAGTCGATGGTGCCGATGGCCAGGGTGGAGGGGGTCAGGAAACCGTCCAGGTAAAGCAGGAACTCGTCGTCGGTACGCGAGTCGGTGCCGCCCGCGCTCACGGTGCACAGCGGCGGCGTGCCGGTCAGCGGTGCGGCACGCCAGCCCTGGTCCGGTGTCAGCACCGAGAGGTGGCTGACCACGTCGCGCATCACGTCGAGGATCAGGTGGTGGCGGGTCCAGCTGTACCCGGCGAGCGAGCTGCGCTCGTCGGGGGTGAACAGCACCCGCCAGCTCACGTCCTCGGCACCGCGGGCCATGAACTGCTCGAAGTCGGTGACCAGCAGGCAGCCCGCGGGGTAGCTCTGCCCGCCGAGCACCCACTCGCTGCGCAGTTCGACCAGCATCCACTCCCGATGCACGCCGACGAGGGCATCGTCGGGCACCTCGATGCGGCGCAACCTCCCCTCGCGGAGCTGGTAGCGCTCGCAGCGGTAGAACTCCACCGAGCGCCGGACGAAGTCACGCTCGAAACCCTCGGTGTCGTGGTGGTAGGCGTGCACGCTGATGTCATCCGGTTTGCCCTCGTAGATCAGCTCGGCCTCGGTCAGTGGAGTGCCGCGCCGCCATTTCCGGACGGTCCGTGGATACCCGGAGCTGGTGAGCGTGCCGGGGCCGAAGTCGGTGGCCACGTAGAGCTGGTCCGCATCGATCCAGCTCACGGTGGACTTCGCTTCGGGCAGATGGAAGCCGCCGGCGACGAACTCCCGGCGCTCGAGGTCGAACTCCCGCATCACGGACGCGTCCGAGCCACCACGAGACAGCCAGATCAGAGCTCGCCGGTACTGCGCGCCGTGGACTTGGGGCCGCAGGCACTGCGCACCGCCGTAGACCCAGTTCTCCTTCTCGTCGCGGGCCAGCGCGTCGACATCGAGCAGGATCTCCCAGCCCGGTGCCTCGGTGCGGTACTCGGCCAGCGTGGTGCGCCGCCACAGGCCGCGGGGGTGCTCCTGGTCCCGCCAGAAGTTGTAGCGGTGCTCCCCGAGCCGGCTGATGTAGGGGATCCGCTCGGTCGAGTCGAGCACCTCGCGGATCTCGCTGCGCAGCGCCTCGAAGCGGGCAGTGCCGGTGAGCTCGGCAACCGTCTCGGTGTTGCGCTCCCGCACCCAGGACAGCGCCCGCTCACCCGTTACCTCCTCCAGCCACCGGTACGGGTCATCCGCGGTCATGCCATCTCCTCTGCGGTACCGGACTCGCTGTCCACAGCTGCCTGGTAGAGCTCGCGCTTGGGGACACCGCGCTCGCGTGCCACCGCGGCCACCGCGTCTTTGAGCCGTTCCCCGGTCGCCACCCGCTCGCTCACCTCCCCGACCAACTCGGCCATCTCCGGCGGATCCTCGGGTGGGGCGCCGGAGACCACGACGGTGACCTCGCCGCGCACCCCGCCGGCGGCCCACTGGGCGAGTTCTTCCAGGCCACCGCGGCGGATCTCCTCGTACGGTTTGGTGAGCTCACGGCACACCGCCGCAGCCCGGTCGGCACCGAGGATCTCCGCGGCCTCACCCAGCGTCGCGGCCAGCCGGTGCGGTGACTCGAAGAACACGCAGGTTCGCGGCTCCGCGGCAAGGCCGGCCAGCCACCTCCGGCGGGGACCGGAGCGGCGTGGGGGGAAACCCTCGAAGCAGAACCGGTCACAGGGCAACCCGGACACGGCCAGCGCGGTGGTCACCGCTGAGGGCCCGGGCAGGCAGCTCACCGGCAACCCCGCCCCGACGCACGCGGCCACCAGCCGGAATCCCGGGTCGGACACCGAGGGCATCCCGGCATCGGTCACCACGAGCACCGTGGCACCATCCCGGATCTCGCCCAGCAGCGCCGGGACCCGGGCCGCTTCTACCGCGTCGTAATGCGAGACGATCCGGCCGCGCACGCGCACCTGCAGCGCTGCGGCCAGGGCACGTAACCTGCGGGTGTCCTCGGCGGCCACCACATCCGCACTGCCCAGCGCCTCGACCAGGCGCGGCGAGGCATCCCGGGAGTCCCCGAGGGGGGTGGCCGCCAGCACCAGCACCCCAGAACCCGGCGGCGCAGAGCCTGCGGAACTCCCTGTGACGGACGCCGGCATTCCTCGCACGACGCCGAGCCTACGATCGGGCCCGTGACCGTGGTGCGCGAGGCAAGCAGCGACGCTCAGGCGGCCGGTCCAGCAGGCATGGCTCCCCCACCCGCCAGGCCGGCTGATCCGGTGCGGAGGTTGCTGCCGCGAGCGCTCACCGACCGCACTCGCGGATGGGTCGTGACGCTGAGCCTGACCCTGATCGCGGGCCTGGTGCGGCTGTGGAACCTGGGCTACCCGACCGACCGCGGTACCCCGGTGTTCGACGAGAAGCACTACGTGCCACAGGCCTGGCAGATGCTGCGCACCGGCGGGCTGGAGGACAACGCAGGCTACGAGCTCGTCGTGCACCCGCCGCTGGGCAAGCAGCTGATCGCGCTGGGCGAGGCGGCGCTGGGCTACGACAGCTGGGGGTGGCGCCTGTCCGCCGCGCTGGCCGGCACGGTGTGCGTGCTGCTCGTCGTGCGGATCGCGCGGCGGATGACCAGATCGACCCTGCTCGGCGGGATCGCCGGGGTGCTGCTCATCGCCGACGGGCTCAGCCACGTGCAGGCACGCATGGGGATGCTCGACATCTTCCTCGCGATGTTCGTGCTGGCCGCGTTCGGCTGCCTGATCATCGACCGGGAGCAGGTGCGCGAGCGGCTGGCCACGGTGGTCCGGGAAGGCCGCGCCGGCGACACCGAGTCCGGTCCGCGTTTCGGGGTGCGCTGGTGGCGGCTCGGGGCCGGGGTGCTGCTGGGCCTGTCCTGCGGTGTCAAGTGGTCCGGGGTGTACTACCTCGTCGCCTTCGCCGTGCTGAGCCTGGTCTGGGACGCGTGCGCCCGGCGTACCGCTGGGGTGCGCCGGCCCTGGGCCGGCACCCTGGCCCGGGATCTCGGGCCGGCGTCATGGGCGATGGTGG
>DASYAZ010000044.1:0-40335 GCA_036501085.1 Pseudonocardiaceae bacterium
CTGCGCGAAGGTCGCGACCACCGTCGCCAGGATGACGAGGAAGAGGACCGTCTCGATGCTGCGCATACCCCGGTACCTCCGACCGCCCAGCCGCCATCGCAGTGCCGACCAGACTTCCCGGCTCGCCGGACCAAACCCTACGTGACGTGCAGGTCGCTCAAGAGTCAGCCCACCGGGTGACAGGGGCGATCGCTCGGGAGGCGCTGATCACTGAATCGGTGCTAATGTCCGATTGAATCTGATCAATCCGCCCACGCAACCGTGTCAGGGAGGATGAAGAATGATCAGCGGAAAAGTGCCACCTCGCCGGTCTGGCGCCTCCACCTCGCCGGTAACCACTGTGCAGCCTGCTGCTACGACCTCCTTTGCCCGGTTTCTGTGGATCTTCACTACCCTCGGGCTCGTCGTCGTGATCGTGGTCATCGGCTTCCTGATCGGCATTGTCCGAGCGCTCGACTCGATTGATGGCGGCCTTTCTACGGCGTCTGGTTCGGTGGCGGGTGCCGCGGGAAATCTCCAGTTTCTCGGCGGCCCCGCGCCGGTCGCCAGTGCGGCTGCCGAGACCTTCCTCGTGCTCGGTGTGCAGGGCCACGGCAGCGACCAGTTCGTGACGTTGCGGTGCGACCCACCGAGCGGGACCCACCCGCTCCCGGAAGCCGCCTGCCGGGTGCTCGGCGAGGTCGGCGGCGACTTCACCAAGATCGCGGGACAACCCGGGACGATGTGCCCGGACATCTACGACCCGGTGACCGCCGTTGCCTCCGGCGACTTCCAGGGGCGAGCGGTGAGCTTCCAGCGCGCCTACCCCAACCGCTGCGACCTGGCCCGCCACACCGCCCCGGTCTTCGCGCTCTGAGCCTGGATCGCCTCAGGGTAGGACAGGTCCTCGCCGGGCGGTTGCAGGTCCCGCCAGCTCTCCGGGGTGTGGCCTTCGGTGCGGGTCCAGTGCCGGACCAGCACCAGCACGGTGATCATCACCGGTATCTCGCCCAACGCCCAGCCCAGCATCGCACCGAGACGCTGGTCGGCCAGCAGATCGGTGGCGAAGGGCAGCCGCAACGACTCGTAGAACCCGGCGGCGATCGGGGTCGAGCGGCTCAGCAGCCAGATGGAGAACCCGGCGTGCAGAGCCATCACCGCGAAGACCATCACGATCCGGCCGATCGCCGGCAGGCCACGCCCGGGCAGGCTGTGTCCCAGCACCGGCCAGAACAACGCCAGCCCGGTGCCGAGGAAGGCCACGTCCATGCCCAGGTGCGCCCAGTGCTCCAGCACGATCGCCCCGAACAGCCCGGTCGGGTAGAGCCCGAACAGGGTGATCGCCACCGCCGTCCATGCCACCGCCGGGTGGCGGGCGAACCGCACGGCGGGCGAGTCGAGCAGGCTGACCAGCCGGGAGCGCATCCCCCCGCGGGTCGCCTCCAGCGTGAGCGTCACCCCGTGCCCGAGCACGAGCAGCACGGGTACCAGCGTGGCGAGCAGCATGTGGGCGACCATGTGCACGCTGAACACCGCGTGCCCGTAGCTGCCCAGACCCGAGGACGTGGCCACCAGCAGCGCGGCGCAGCCGCTGAGCCACCACGCGGTCCGCGCGGCGGGCCACGGTTGCCCGTCGCGCTGGAGTCGCCGCACGCCGAGCAGGTAGCTCGCGGCCGCGATGGCGGCCAGCGGACCGAAGAGCAGATCGAACCGCCAGTGCAGCGCCAGATCCAGCGGGGTCAGGTGTGCCGGTAGCTCGTAGCCCAGCAGGTACACCAGGCGGCTGGCCTGGTAGCCCGCGTCCGCCGGGGGGAACAACCGGGTCAGTGCGGTGCCGGCGCCGGCTGCGGTGGCGAGCAGGAGCAACTCCAGCACCGCCAGCCGCATCGCCGCGGCTCGCCCGGCCCGGGCCATCGCCGTGCGGCGGAGGCGCTGGCCGGCCAGGACCAGCCCCAGCAACAACACTAGCAATAGAACCGAGCTGATGAGCACCATCACCCCGTAACCGCTGGTCAGCAGGTCGGCCGGGTTGATCGCCAGCGCGGCGGACACCACCCCGTACACCCCGACCACCAGCAGCGCCCACGTCGCGATGGTGCCGTGCCGGCGTTGCATCACCTCCTCCCCGGCCCGGCCGCGGGCCAGCTCCACCACGACCGCCAGGGAGCTGCCCAGCCAGATCAGCGCACCCAGCACGTGCAGCGTGAGCGCATCACCGGCCCAGTCGTGGGATCGCTCGGCGTTGGTGGACGTGGTCAGCGTCACCGGGAGCAGTCCGAGGACGGAAAGCGCCAGCAGGCCCACCGAGCTGCGCCAGGACAGCGCCCACCCGGCACCCAGCGCGACCAGCGCGGCGAGGCCGGCGGTGATCGCCCACCCGGCAGCCTGCTCGATGCTTTCGATGCTGCCGATCAGCGCAGCGGGCCGGCCCAGCAGCCGTCCCGGCGGTATCGCGGCGTTTTCCGCCGCGGTGAGCACCGCCATCGCCGCCGCGGCCACCGCCTGCGCCGCGGCCCAGCGTCGCGCCATCCGCAGCCCCGCGTAGCCGAGCGGGGACACCGTGCCGTACGCATCGCCGGGGCACAGGACTGCGGCCAGCAGTAGGTTCCCCACGGTCGCGGCCGCGGCGCCCAGCGCGATGACCCGGGCGGCCGGCAACCCGGCGTCGACCACCGGGCCGAGATCGGGTATGCCGTAGTAACCCGCCACGCTCGGGGCGAGCATCGCGAGCAGCCCGCCGGTGAGCGCGGCCAGCCCTGCCAGCCCGGCAGCGAGGATGAGCCATACCCGGGCGGGGTGGCCGGCGCGGGTCACGGCGCTCGGACCGGTTCGGCCCCGGTGGGGTGGAACTGCCGCAACCGCAGGCTGTGCGACACCACGAACACCGACGACAGCGCCATCGCCGCACCGGCGATCAGCGGGTTGAGCAGGCCGCTCACCGCCAGCGGCAGCGCGGCGATGTTGTACCCGAACGCCCAGAGCAGGTTCCATCGGATGGTGCGGTGGGTCCGCCGAGCCAGCTGCACCGCGTCGGCCACCACGAGCAGGTCGTCCCGGCCCAGCACGATGTCCGCGGCCTCGATGGCCGCGTCGGTGCCGCGGCCGATCGCCATGCCCAGGTCGGCCGCGGCCAGCGCGGCCGCGTCGTTGATCCCATCTCCGATGACAGCCACGCGGCGACCTTCTCTCTGCAGTCGCCGCACCAACTCGACCTTGTCCTCCGGCAGCGCCTCGGCAACCACGCGCTCGATCCCCACCTCGGACGCGACCGCAGCCGCGGTGCGCTCGTTGTCCCCGGTCACCATCATCGGGTTCAGGCCGAGGCGGCGCAGCGCCGCCACCGCACCGGCACCGCTGGCGCGCACCTGGTCGCCGACCGCCAGCAACCCGCGGGCGGTCCCGTCCCAGCCCACCAGCACCACCGTCATGCCTTGCTCCTCCAGCGCGCGCCGGTCCTGCTCGAGCGACTCCGGGATCGGGTAGCCCTGCTCAGTCAGTAACCGGGCCCGGCCGAGTACCACCGCGTGGCCGTTCACCACGCCCCGGGCGCCCAGGCCGGGAAGCGCCTCGAACCCCGTCACCGTGGCCAGCTCGCCGCTGCGTTCGACCGCGGCGGCGGTGATCGCCGCGGCGATCGGATGCTCGGAGGCGTGCTCGACGGCTCCGGCCAGTGCGAGCAGCTCCCCGGCCGCAACCCCCTGCGCCGGCTGTGCCTTGACCAGGTGGATCCGTCCCTCGGTCAGGGTGCCGGTCTTGTCGAAGATGATGGTGTCGGCCCGGCGGGTGGCCTCCAGTATCTGCGGGCCCTTGATGAAGATGCCCAACTGGGCGCCGCGCCCGGTGCCGACCAGGATCGCGGTCGGGGTCGCCAGGCCCAGCGCGCACGGGCAGGCCACCACCAGCACGGCGACCGCGGTGGTGATCGCGGTGCCGGTGGGGTGCCCGGCGAGCAGCCAGCCGGTGACGGTCGCCGCCGCCAGCACGAGGACAGCCGGGACGAACACCGCGGCCACCCGATCGGCCAGCCGTTGAACCGCGGCCTTGCCCTCCTGGGCCTGCTCGACCAGCCGAGCCATCCGGGCGAGGTGGGTACTCGCCCCGACCCGGGTGGCCCGCAGGACCAGCCGCCCCCCCGCGTTGATCGTCCCCCCGACGACCGGGTCGCCGACTTCGACCTCTCTCGGTGCCGGCTCCCCGGTGATCATGCTGGTGTCCAGCGCCGAGCGGCCTTCCTCGACGACGGCGTCGGTGGCGATCTTCTCTCCGGGCCGGGCCAGGAAAAGGTCCCCGACCGCCAGCGCGCTCACCGGGACCCGCACCGCCCCGCCGTCCCGGAGTCCGCCATGCCGGACCCCGCAGTCCCGGAGAACCTCGACGTCCTTGGCGCCCAATGCGAGCACGCTGCGCATCGCGGCTCCCGCCGAGCGCTTGGCCCGCGCCTCGAAATAGCGACCGGCCAGCAGGAACGTGGTCAGCCCGGCTGCGACGTCCAGGTACAGGTCGTGACCGCTGCCGGCGAGGACGGACCACCCGCTGCCCAACCCGGGGGTGACCGGTCCCCCGCGCACCATGACCCACAACGACCACAGCGACGAGGCCAGCACCCCCACCGAGACCAGGGTGTCCATCGAGAAGCTGCGGTGCCGCAGCCCGGCCAACGCGGCCCGGTGGAACGGCCAGGCGCACCAGCCGACCACGGGAGCGGCGAGCAGCAGGCACACCCACTGCCACCCGGGGAAGCGGAGCTCCGGGAACAGCGACCACGCCAGCGACAGGTCGCACAGCGGCACCGCGATCACGGCCGCCACCGCCAACCGCCGGCGCAGGTCGGCCACCCGGGCGTTCTGGATGGCGGCGTCGGGGCCGTCGCCGGCGGTGCCTGCCAGGTCGTCCACCCGCTGCGCCAGGTACCCGGCGCGCTCCACCTGCTCGATCAGCGCCTGAGGGCCGGTGCCCGGCGGGCAGTGCACCCGGGCTCGCTCAGTTGCGTAGTTGACCGTTGCGGTGACCCCGTCGAGTTTGTTCAGGGTGCGTTCCACCCGCGCTGCGCAGGCAGCGCAGGTCATCCCACCCACCTGGATCTCGTACTGCCGAAGCCCCGGTGCCACCGGTGGATTGCTGGCTCGGGTCGTCGGAATCCCCTCCTCGTCGGTTCCCTCAGGCTAGCTCCCGCTCCGATGCCCCCGGAGATCCGGCATGCGGCCCAGCGCGGGAAACGGCGGTTCCATGATCGCCGATCGGGTCCTTGGTGTGGAAGGTGCTGACCCCAAACAGGTTGTGCGCGTGCCCCGGTGAGTGCAGCCAGGGGAGCAGCCGGCCGGGGTCGGATCCGGGATAGGTTTGCCGGATGGACGAGAACAGGGCCCGCCGGGTCACGGACGCGTTGCGTGAGCGCGGCATCGACGCACACATGGTGCGGGCCGGTGAGTACGGGAGCGGGGTGCGAGTGTCACTTCCCGATGGCCGCGAGGCGATGTGGGACACCGATGGCACGGCGAGCCTGGAAGCGCAGGTAATGCGGGACGGCGTCCTCGTCGGCTTCGTACCAGTCATCGAGGATTCCGAGAACTTCGACGTGGACCAGGTGATCGACGCGATCGCCAGGACCGACTACGACCAGCCGATCGCGCGCCAGCAGTCCACCGCGCCACCACCAGGGCCGGCGCTGACACCTGAGGGTGGCCTGTTCCGCCGGTTCCTGGACGGCTTCCGCTACCGGTAACCCGGCCTACGCCCCGCCCCCTTATCCGTAAGGCGGGGTCTCAGTGGGGTGTTTTCGCTCCGCTCACGGCTTGCGCGCCACGGCTCCGTAGGCGCTGATCGGCTGAGCTTTGCCGACCTCGGAGGTGTCCGACCGCCACTGCGTGATCTGCACCAAGCCAGGGTCCACCAGCTCCAGACCCTCGAAACACTGCCCGATCTGCTTAGCGCTGCGGACGTTGTAAGGGACGGCTCCGGTTTCCGCCCACTGCGCGCAGGCCTCGACATACGCTTCGTCGTCATCGGTGCCGTCCCACAGCGTGAGGTAGCTGCCGGACGGGACGGCGGCCAGCACACGCGCCACGATGGAGCGCATCTCGTCGAAGCTGGCGACGTGGCCGAGCACGCCCATGAACATGACCGCGACCGGCTGATTGAAGTTCAGCACGTTGCGGGCGTCGGAGATGATCAATTCCGGGTTGTGGAAGTCGGCGTCCACGTATGTGGTCACGCCCTCAGGGGTGGTGTTGCCCAGCAGGGCGCGGGCATGCAGGAGCACCAGCGGGTCATTGTCGACGTAGACGATCCGGGACTCAGGCGCGATCTGCTGTGCGACCTCGTGGGTGTTCTGCATCGTGGGCAGGCCGGTGCCGATATCGAGGAACTGGTTCATCCCGGCCTCACCGGCCAGGAAACGTACGGCGCGGATGAGGAACTGCCGGGACTGCTTGGCCATGGTGACGATGTCCGGATAGACCGTGGCGACGGCATCACCGACAGTACGGTCCACTTCGTAGTTGTCCTTGCCGCCCATCCAGTAATTCCAGGCCCGCGCCGTATGCGGCAGATCGAAATTGATCTTGGCTGTCAGCGTGGCGTGCGGGTCGGGGGACCACTCGTCGGCCAAGTTGCGGCTCCTATGTCAGGGGGTTGCCGGGGAGATCCTCGATGATCCTGCGTAGAAAGCTGATGGACCCGTCGGGTGACTCCGCCTCAATACACAGGCTATCCATGATCGCCAGGTAGCCTACCGTGTCGCGCTCCTTGTCCAGGTAGAGGGCACTGGCGAGGTATTCGAGGTAGACGACGTCCGGCACGCCGGGCTCAGCGAAACGCAGGATGGTGAACGGACCACCGGTCGCCGCGGGACCACCGACATGGAACGGTACGACCTGCAGCGTGATGTTCGGTCGCCGCGCCATCTCGATCAGGTGCCGTAGCTGCGCACGGTGGACCGCCCGGCTGCCCAGCGGCCGGCAGAGCGCTGACTCGTCCAGCGCTATCCATAGGTCGGGTGCTCTGGGCTGGGTGAGGAGCTCTTGACGGGCCATCCGCAACGCAACGCGGCGTTCGATGTCATTGGCGGAGGCCTGCACGTGACGCAGCTGGATAACGGCGCGCGCGTAGTCCTCGGTCTGCAGGAGGCCGGGTACGAGCGCGGGCTCGTAGGTACGGATGAGCGAGGCAGCCTGCTCTAGACCGAGGTAGGTCTCGAACCAGTTCGGCAGAACGTCGCCGTATTCGCGCCACCAGCCGGGTGTATTGGCCTGGCGAGCCAGCGCGAGGAAGGCCTCGCGTTCCTGCTCGTCGGTGGTGCCGTAGAGGGTCAGCAGATCAGCGACATCACGTTCCTTGAAGCTGACCCTGCCGAGTTCGAGCCGGCTGATCTTGGAGCTGGATCCGCGGATGACGTATCCGGCAGCGTCACGGGTGACCCCGCTCGCCTCACGGAGCCGACGTAGTTTGCTGCCCAACGCGATACGCAGCACGGTGGGCTTGCCGTGCCAGTGGGCCGGGATCTGTCCGTCGTACGGTTCGCGATCATTCTGAGCCGTCATGAGTTCACCTCTGGTAGGCGCGCCGCGCAGAGTGTAACAGTCTGATCTTGTACCGTGTACATTGTGCGATCATCACTGCCACCATCCCAGCCGCATAACCCATAGATAGACTCCAGCAGCACGGCGCCTTGCCGGAGCGCCGGAGGACAGCACGGACCGCGCACAAAATTGGATCCGTTTCTACTCCTCCCATTGCCCGGGTTGCATGCATCACTGCGATTCACAATGGTGCGCCGTCCAACCGGCCGGGAGACTAGATGAGCCATCGGACACAACGGTGTGCAGCACGGTTAACGCGTCGCCCTCAACCCGATGGGTCACGGGTATGCGGCCCGGTACAATCAGACTGGACTTACGGGCCCTGCTTGCGTGGCACCCACTACCGAAACCACCGATATAAATGGTGTCTCGATAGTCTAAAGACTCACGGACTGCTAGCAAGGGCCCATCGTCGCCGGTTGCGACGCGCTGAAACGTGAAGCCCTGGAGTTTCGCGGCATCGAGTAGCTGCATGGCGGCGGTTAACGTCGTCATCGCGCCACCCTCTGAGCCCGATCCGGAGCCGGCAACGCGCCGGGTAATGCAACACCAGCGGTGCCCATCTCACCCCCCGGAGGTAGCGGCACCATATGCATGACGCGCGACGCCTCCCCGGTCACTTCATCTCCGCTGACGAGCAGCAACTTGCCGGGGTGACGAGGGGTGACGGATGTCGGGTGGAACACGGCGGGGTCGAGTGCCCGTCGGAGTACACCTCGACCCCGCCGTGGGTAGGGTCCGGCCGTCCCGCCCCGGGGGGCGGAAGCGGAGGTGGGACAGCCGGAGTCTGGTAAGCCTCAGGGCGCGGATCTTTGGGGTTGAAACCCGAGCGCTGTGTCCGGAGCGCGACACGACCGGCAACGGCCATCGCCGATGAGGGGGATGATCCATCAACAGCATGTAGAGCGCAGCGCTGTCCTGTGTGCTGGTCTCCAGGCTGCCGACGGGCGCGGCCCAGTAGCCGTCGAACATGGGTGGAATCATGCGAGACACAACTGACATGGCGCGATGCCGAGATGTTCGAACGAGTCGATGACGGATTGGCATTGTCATGGGTTCTGTGCTGGTGGTAACGCTGATGGAGGAACGAAGGTGCAGGATTTGTCAGGGGTCATTGAGTCGGTATAATCCGGAGTCTGCTTGTGCCAGTTGTGCCCGGCAAGTTTCAACGACTCCGAGGGTTCCGACGTGGTTGTGGGACTCCCTGCCGCTGCGCCGAGCACTCGCCGAAGCAGACCTGGGTGCAGCACTAACAATTATTCGGACGGCGGCAGGGCTAAGTCAGCTCGAATTCGCAACCATGTTGGGATGGAGTCAATCTGCGGTTGCGCGTGCGGAATCGGGACAACGCGACAGTCTCTATGATCTGTGTCGGCTTTTTGAGGTAGTTGACGCCCTCGATATGCCTCGCGAGGCGCTCATGTTTGGCGGCGGATTGGTCAATCTCGCGGTCGCGGCCGGCCTCAGTCAAGTTCAAGTTCCAGTCAAAATAGTCTCGGCGGCGCATATACGTTATTTTAACGCATCGGTAGAGAAACTATACACAAAAGATCAGAGTGTGGGTGGTGGGGCGTTAGCGCGTGGCGGCCTCCGATTATATCATCGGGTGCGTAAAATGCTAGATGAAGCCGACTACGGTGAGGCGGTTGGCCGTCAGCTCATGACTGTAGCCGGAGAGCTGGCTGTCTGCGTGGGCTGGCTAGCCTATGATGCGAGTGACCACGCTTTGTCCCGAGCCCTTTATTCTCAAGCTCGTCTGTTGGCTGACCAGTCCGGAGATCACGGGCTCGCGATACGGGCTATGAAGAAAATGGCGCTCCATTCAGTAAACCTTAGTCGCAAGAGTGGATTCCGCGTTAGTGCCCGCGAAGCTGTCCGACTCAGCAGGCGTGCACCTGAGTTGGCGCGCCACGATCCGTCTCCGCAGCTTCACGCTCTGCTCGCGGCCCGCGAGGCTATCGCATAGGCGGCCGTCGGTGATAGCCAAGAGTCAGCGTCGCAATCACGCGAGCATGGCGCGAGGTAGATCGTGGATTCGCCGACGGCGTACCAGCTTGGCTGCGGTTTGTCACTAGCTTCGGCCTCGCGGCTCTATCGGTCGAGTTTGGACGCGGAACTGGGCAGCCGCAACTGCGCCAACTATCGCTCTCAACTGGCTGCCGCTTTGGCTGCCGGCGGTGATGTCTATGGTGCAGTCACCGAGGGGATGGCCGTGCTTCCGACGCTAGATACTGGTGGTATTATTTCTCCGAGAACCCTCGCGGAACTTCAACCTGTCCGTCTAGTTGCAGCACAAGACCCAAGGGGTGAAGAATTCTGTGCTTATTATGATCGAGTTGAAAGCCTGACAGCATGAACGAACCGGCCGACAGCTCCATAGACGCGAACGAAGTTAACTTCCGTCGCTTCGACGCTGCCGAGGCTCGACGGCTTCGAAGCACAGTCGAAGCGGTATATACACGCTCTTATGTCGCGGCAATCGCGAGTGGCGATCCGTTTGATACCACCGAAGCGTTTATGCACCGGTTTGATTCCTACGCCTCTCAACCTAACTTTGATTTGGTTGTGGCTTATCGAGGCGGCGAGGCTATTGGACAGGCATGGGGTTGGCCGCTCACTGAACACGCGCAATGGTGGGCGGGATTGCCTTCTGAACCCGAGCCCGACTTTACACGCGAAGACGGTAACCGCACATTCGCCCTTTCTGAAATTATGGTCTCTCGGGAGTGGACGGGGCGAGGTATCGCTCACGTATTGCATGATGAGCTGTTGTCGGCTCGCCCAGAATCGCGCGCTACACTGCTAGTGGAACCGGACAACCCCACAGCCTACCGGGCATATTTACATTGGGGATGGCGCAAGGTAGCGCAGTTGCGGCCGGGATGGAACCATGCACCAACATTCGACGTGCTTATCTTGACACTTGACAAGAACAGATGACGAGCAAGCTGCGGGTATACGTACCTTCACCGAGAGGTACCACCCCTGTACTTTTTCGCCCCGGCTGCCAGCGCTGCCGCGGTTGGGGCTATCCGGCGCCGTACTCGTCGTGGCGGCGCACCCACCGCATGAAGGCACCGTCCGCGCGGCCGGGGGGTTGTTCCCAGTCCTCCTGGCGGCCATTGGCCGTGAGATCGAGCCAGTTGTAGGTGCCCAGCAGCAGGTCGCCGCCGCGGGCGTAGGAGGAGCAGGTGTGGAAGACGCGGTCGCCGTCGCGAAGGAAGGCGCTCGTGCCCGGCAGCTCACCCGCCCAGCCCGCCCATTCCGGGTCCCGCTCGAACTCCGCGGTGTCCCGGTAGTTGTACTCCACGGGCGCGACGGCCTGGTCCAGCGTGACGTGGAAGTCGTAGTTGAAGCTGGTGCCGTAGGAGGAGTACCAGGGGAAGGTCCATCCCATCCGTCGCTGGTAGGCCTCGAGCTTGTCCAGCGGTGCCCGCGAGACGAGGGCCAGCGAGGTGTCCCTGGCGTGCAGATGGCTGAGGTGGCCGATGTTGTCGACCAGGAATGAGCAGGACGGGCAGCCGCCGGCCCAGCTCGGGTCGAACATGAAGTGGTAGACGAGCAGCTGGCGCCGGCCCTCGAAGAGGTCGAGCAGGCCGGCTTTGCCCGCTGGGCCCTCGAAGACATAACCCTCCGCGATCTCGACCATGGGCAGGCGGCGCCGCTCGGCATTGATCTCGTCGCGCCGGCGGGTGAGCTCCTTCTCCTTGGCCAGCAATTCCTTGCGCGCGATGATCCATTGCTCCCGGGAGGTGATGGTCGGCAAACTCATGGTGCACTCCGCTCCGTCGGGTGATGCGGTTTCCTGGCGAGGGCCATACCGGGATCGACTGGTTCGCCGGCCGGAACTCATCGGTCCCGGCGGGGCGCAGTCGCCACTCTGGAGGATCTGACACCGTGTTCGACCGTTTCGACGAGTTCGATATCACCACTACCGGCACGACGATCCACGGCCGCCGGGGTGGTGCGGGACCGCCGATCCTGCTGCTGCACGGCATTCCCGAGACGCATCTCATGTGGCATCGGGTGGCGCCGAAACTCGCTGATCACTTCACCGTGGTCACGACCGACCTTCGGGGCTTCGGCGATAGCGGCACACCGGCGAGCACCCCAGATCATGCGCCGTGCAGCATGCGCGAGATCGCCCGGGACCAGGTGGAGGTCATGAACACGCTGGGTTACCAGCGGTTCAGGGTGGTCGGGCACGATCGCGGAGCGCGCTGCGCCTACCGGATGGCGTTGGACCACCCGGACGCCGTCACCCGTCTCGCGGTGCTCGACATCGTCCCCACCGGTGACGCATTCCGCAGCGCAGGCATGGAATTCAGCCTCGGGTTCTGGATCTGGTCCTTTCTGGCCGCCCCGGAACCGGTGCCCGAGCAACTGATCGCCCGGGCTCCCGATGTGGTCGTCAACCACATGCTCGACTCGTGGTCGGAACTACCGGAGACCTTCCCCGCTGAGGTCCGCGCCGAGTACATCGCCAAGTTCAGCGTGCCCGAGACGATTCACGCCATCTGCGAGGAGTACCGCGCTGCCGCCACGCTCGACTACCAGCACGACGAAGCCGACCGCGGAAGGCGGCGGATCACCTGCCCGACCCTTGCCCTGTGGAGTCACACCGGCGCCGTCGCCAGCTGGTACCGGCCGTTGGAGGTATGGCGGGCCTGGTCTGCCGAGGTGCGTGGCGGTCCGATCCCGGCCGGGCATTTCATCCCTGAAGAAGCTCCCGATCAGACCGTCCGTCACCTCGTCGAGTTCCTCACGTAGTCAACGCCGGTTGACGGTTACGGCAGGGTCGGCGAAGCCCGCGCCGGTGTCATGAACGCGACACCACGGACGCGTCCCCACGTGTGCGACGTCCGCAGTGCCGAGTTCACGACGCCGAGTTCACGACGCCGGCCTGGGGACCACCACCTGGCAAAAACCGTAGAGTGGCGTGGTGGCGGTGGCAGAGGAGATCAGGCGGGGGCCGATCGGGGTAGCGCTGAGCTCTGGAGACTGGGGTGCCCTGCTTGACGCGGCGCCCGAGTTGGAGGACCTGGGGTATTCGACGATCTGGATCGCCGGTGTGCTGCTCACCGAGCTCGACCGGGTCGCCGACATCGCGCGCGTCACGCGTGATGCCCTCGTCGGCACCGGCATCATCGCGGTCGACCACTTCCCCGCCGAGGCTGTGACCTCGGCGTACGCCGAGATGGAGGCGGCACATCCAGGCCGGTTCGTCGTCGGGCTCGGCGGCGCGCACGGACCGACACCGCTGCGGACGCTGGGCACCTATCTGGATCGTCTCGATGACGCGGCGCCACCCGTGCCGCGTAGCGCGTGCGTGCTGGCGGCCCTGGGCCCGCGCATGCTCGATCTGGCTCGCGACCGCACGGCGGGGGCGTTGCCCGTGCTCGTAACCCCCGAGTACACCGCGCAGGCGCGGGCCCGGCTGGGCGCCGATGCCCTCCTGGTGATCCAGCAACTGGTGATCCTCGACGCCGACGCGGCGCGAGCCAGAGCCGCCGCCCGGGGGCCGATCGGCTACCTCCGAGACGTGGAAGGTGGCTACCGGAGGCATTTCCGCCGGATGGGCTTCACCGAGGAGGACATCACCCAGCTCAGCGACCGTCTCGTTGATGCGCTGGTGGTCTGGGGAGATCTCGACACCATAACCCGGCGGATCTCCGAGTACCGGGCGGCGGGAGCCGACCAGGTTGCCCTGACGATGCTGCCCGGCGGCGGCAGCGGCGAGGGGGGCGCAGTGCCGCTCGCGCAGTGGCGAGAACTGGCCGGCGCGGTCGTACCCGGTCCGCCACCGGGCGGATAGCCGCCGGCGGGCGGATAGGCCAGCGGGCTAACCCCTGGCCACCTGCACGAGATCGGCCCGCAGCGCCATCAGCGACCGCACGACCAGCGCGGTGACCAGCCCTTCGAGGACCGCGACGACCGCGTACACCCCAAGGGTGGTGACCGTGACGGTGCGCAGTGGTATCCCGGCGGCACCGCCGAGGGCGTACTCGGCGGTGAACAGCAGCGCCGCGGCGAACACCGAGAGCGCGGCGGCGATCCCGGCCGCGGCCGCCGTGCCGCTCGGGCCCCGGGGCAGCAGCCGGCGCAGCCCCACAAGCACCGGATAGCCGACCACCGCCGGCACCAGTGCCAGGTTGACCACGTTCACCCCCAACGCGGACAGCCCGCCGTCACCGAGGAACAGCGCCTGCACCACGGTGACCACCGTGATCACCACCGGTCCCAGCCACGGGCCGAGCAGCGCCACCGCCAGGGTGCCGCCCAGCAGGTGCCCCTGGGTACCCACCGCCACCGGAATGACCGGGGCGCCCAGGACCAGGAAGAACGCGGCGGCCAGCCCAGCTAGCGGCAGCTGCCGGTCGGTCGTCTCCCGCCCGGCCCGGTGCACGCACAGCCCCAGCCCGGCGACCGCCACCGCGGCGCCGGCCAGCGTGACCGTGGGGGAGACGAAGCCGTCAGGGACGTGCACGATCGCTCCCAGGCCGTGGGCATGCCAGTGCTGGTGCGGCGGGTGGGCGCATGAGCGCAACTCCTTCGGGATGGCGCGTCCCTGGCACTGAGCTGGGCAACGGCCGAAGGTCTGGCTCCCGGGCACCGTCGCCCGGTCACAGTGGCGCGACCGCACCGGAATCTCACCGGCTTCCTCGCACCGTTGCGCACTCGCACAGTAGGTGCTGCACTTGCGCCGCTGCAACCGCCGCTGTGCGGGCTCCTACGATGCTCGCATGCGCTCTGATCACGTTGTCGTCAGCTCGACCACGGAGAGCGAGGACGCGGCTCGCGCCCTCGCCGCGGGAGCCATCAAGGCGAAGCTGGGGGCTTGCGCGCAGGTGGTAGGCCCGATCACCAGCGTGTTCCGCTGGGAGGGTGCGGTCCAGACCGAGCAGGAATGGCGGGTGGAGATCAAGACCGCTGCTGATCGGGTCCCGGCGCTGACCGAGCACATCAAGGCCAACCACAGCTATGACGTGCCCGAGATCATCGCGACCCCGATCACCGGCGGGAGCGCCGAGTACCTGTCGTGGGTAGTGGAGCAGACTCGCAGCTAGGAAGAGTACTTCCCGAGTACATCGTCCGGGTCTCACCAGTACGTTCCCCAAACAACAGTGGGCTGGCCACACTGTTACTACATGCAGCCCCCGGTCAGAGCACAGGAGGGGGTATGAATGGGCAGGCAAGATCCGCCGCCGAAGAAGGACGTATGGGGGCAGGCACTCCACTCCGCCCAACCCTGGGGACAAGGACGGTCAGGTGAAGAACCCGCCACCTAGTCCGCGGGAGCGGAAGCCTGGTAAACACGGCCGATGATCACCAGTGACGGGCAGGTGGCGCACCGGCAATTGGTTGACCACCTCATTGAGAGCGGAGCGCTGGGCTCTGACTGGTGTCCGGCGTTCGAGGCGGTGCACCGTGGAGCATTCATCCCCCAGACGATGTGGGTCGAGGGCGGCGTTCTGATGCCGTTATGCCACACGGACAACCCGGAGGGATGGCTGCAACTGGCTTACGCTGATGACCCTGTCATCACGCAGGTCGACGATGGTGATCCCGCGCCGGATGGCACCGGGCGCAGGATCACCAGCTCGGCGAGCATGCCCACTGTTGTAGCTCAGATGCTCGCCTATTGTGATGCCCAACCGGGTCAGCGGATCTTGGAGATCGGGACCGGAACCGGGTATAACGCCGCGCTGCTCGCCCACCGGCTCGGTGCCGGAAACGTGGTCACCATCGAGATTGACAGCGGTCTCACCCGGACCGCCCGATGCGCTGAAGGCGGCCGGTTATGGCGCGGTCACGGTAGTGACCGGTGAAGGCGCGCACGGACTATTACAACGGCGGGCTGCTGGTCCTCACTGTCACCGGCGAGCGAACGGCCGTCGGCTCCATCGTGGACAAGGCCAGCTTCATCACCCTGCGCCAACAACGGTTCACTCCGTACCGCCTCACCTTGACCGCGGACGATGACGAGTACGCCGCCTGCTCGTACACCGATATCCATCCCGCCGAGGTCGCCAACGGCCACGTTGCGTTCGACACCTGCATCACCTTGGCTATTCGGGTACCACACTGCGCGATGAGCTACGCATCACCGGAACTCGACGAGGATGGTGAAGGCATTCTGTGGCTTGTCGACGCGGCCTCCGGGTCGTGGGCTCGGCTGCATCATCACCCTGACCGCGACGGGCCTTACCGGGTTCTGCAATCCGGGTCGCGCCACCTATGGGATGAGGTGCAAGCCAGCTACCATTGGTGGGTCGACGCCGGTCGCCCCGCCGCGGATCGCTGGTGTTTCACGGTCACACCTGATGGACAACACATTCAACTTGTCGACTGAGCGGCGCCAAGTTGGACAGATGAGAATATTATTCAGAATGATCGATGCTCTGGTGTTCCGTGTAACTTACATGATGGGTCCGCAACGAGTCTACTGCGCGCATGAGTCGTTGAGCCACATCCCTTCGTAACAGGCGAGAAGCGCCACGCGTTGAGAAGAACCTAAATTCCGATATCTCGCTGTCTACGATCCGCAATTCTTCGATCGCGGAAGGAGCAAGAATTCCGCCATCAAATGTGAAGACCAGCTGGTCATCCCATGGACCGTGAGGCCCAATCCAAGCGATCTCGAGCAAATGGCCGATATTCACCCGAAACCCGAGTTCTTCGACAATTTCACGCTCGGCGGCTATGCGCGGAGACTCGTTCGCCTCGGCCATCCCCCCCGGCAGGTCCCAGTATTTCTTGTAGGTTGGGTTGACAAGAAGGATGCGATCGGTTTGATCTCGTATAATCACCTTCGCCGCGAGTCGTTTTCGAGCTTGTTTGGCGTTGCCCTCTGCTAGCCAAGCGAACCGCGAGTCCCTGTCGTCCTTCTTCACAACGGCCACCGGGTCTGGTCGTCCGAGACTGCCGCTGGTTTCTTGGTCAGCTCCATCAAGTGATCAAGAAATATTTCAACGTCTGGAATTGATCGGTTTATGCTAAGCGATTTGCCGAGTTGTGAAAGACCTGATCGAACCCGGGTGGAGTGCAGTGATCGGACTGTGGAGCAAATCTCGGAACCTATTCTTGCCGACTCGTCAATGTCTCCAGCTTTGAGAAGTATGTTTGCGAGTGTCAACTGTCCGAGGGTACGGCTTCGCAGGCGGTCGCCAGTACGGCGAAGCTCGATCACTACCCTTGCCTGATTCTCCGCTTTATCGAGAGCCCCGATCGAGGAAAAGCAAAGAGCCGACTCGCCAGCAAGCGACGCATCGTCGAATCCTGCAATCCACCTTGCGCGTGTTGAACTTCTTCGATTTCGTAGTACCTCGTGGGCGGACTCCAGTGCAAGATGGCAGTCGCTTACTCGTCCCTGCATTGCGGTTGCTCGCGCGAGCATCGCGTAGAGTCTCGCCGTTAACTGCTCGGCACCTTCACCCTGATTGACGCGTGTCAGACCGGCAGCGGCGATTCGCGCTGCGTCTTCTGCCTGGTCGCGCTGGATTGCGAGATGTGACAGCGATGCACAGACGTTGGCGGACAACACCGGATTCTCGGCCGCAACGGCCAGCTGAAAAGCCTGATTAAAATGTTTCTGCGACTTGTCGTCGCTTCCGCCGTCATGGGCCATCCATCCGGCGATCTCAGTCAACGAGGCCGCCGCGGAGAATAGCTCATTGCTTGAACAGTCGCGAGGAGGATCGAGTAGGCTAGGGGCGATCTCTACCTTAATGTAGCTCGTCACCGAATGATAGAGTACGCCGCCGCCGAGCTTCCGATCGGCAGCCTGAAATGATTCAGACATCGCATGTATTGCAGCGATGGTGGGCGAGTCGAAAATAGCGGCGGGCAACATATCACCAGCGAACACGGTCGCGAGAGGGATCGCTCGATCGACATGTTGGGTTTGGGCGCCTTGTCGCTGCTGCTCGCTGTTATCCGCCGTCTGGGTGAAGCGGGTCTTTACGTCGTCGTGGGCTCGGTCGAGGGCGGTATCGAGAAGTGCCTGGGTGTCGGGGAGCAGGGTGATGGTGTTGCCCCGGGCTTCCCACTTGTTCACGGTCCGGGCATCGACGCCGAGGTGTGTGGCGAAGGCGCGGATGCTCAGGCGCATGGCTTGGCGGAGCACCTTGGTCTCGGCTCCGGTCCAGCGCGCAACAGTGGCCATTGGGCCTACCGCGATCCTCTCCTTGGGGTGCTCGCGCTGAGCGCAGTACTCCGCGAGTACCTCAGATGGCCCTCACCAGTACGTACCCCGATAACAGTGTCCTGGCCAGACTGAAGGTCTGATTCCTTACCGCACCTCTTATCTTCCTTCGGAGCGCGATTACATGCAGCGGCAGTCGCAGTGATCTTCGAGATTTCCCTCGCCGCGGTTCCCCGACTCCGGCTGGTCGCCGGTCGAGTGCTGTGACCCCGCCTCGCGTTCCTGGCGACCAGCCGGATCCACATGCGCTCACGCATCGCACGGCTGTGCGAGCCCTCAGGGACCCACTGCGTGAGCTGCTTCGCCATGAGGACGGGGAGATCATGAGTACCGCGGAGCGACCAGTCCCGCGCCAGGTCCTGGACGCCCCACATGGCACCTTGCGCGGCTACTTGGTGGGTTACCGGTGCCTGTTCTGCCGGTCGGCGAAAACTGCTGTGACCCGCGAAGGGTGTACCCGATGAACCACCGATGCCCGCCGGAGGTGTGTCCCGGGTGCGCTCGGATCGACGGTGTCGAGCTGACCCGCTGCACCTCCCGGGTGACCACGTGGAAATGCGCCCGGTGCACCACCGAGTGGGCGATCTCGGTAGTCAACCCGCACTTGCGTCCCGACCACCCGGCCACTTTCGCTGCGGCGGTCGAGCAGCTCAGCACTGCACGGGGGCTGCTTCGGCAGGTCATCACGCTGGCCGAGGACTCACCCACGATCACCGAGGTGGAATTGTGGTCCAGGTTGGTTGCGCTGGACGAATGTGCCCGGTGATCCCTGTCCGCCCAGTGGTGGGCGCTGGAGCCTCGCGGTCGCTCCGGGGATGCTGGTCGCCGCCTGCGCACGGATCTTCGTGTTCTCAGTGCGCCGAGTTCGGCAGGGTGGTCGTCCGTTTGGCGGCGGACAGCGGTGTAGTCGAACTCGGCGACTTGAGGGTTAGTCACAACTCAAAGATCCGCAGACGCCGCCACCGCCAGCGCAGCTGGCGCCGGCGCGGGGGGCGCCGGCCGTCGTAGTGCCAGCGGGCCTCCCGCTCGGCCAGCTCGGCGGCGGCGAGCTCGGGCAGCTCACCCGCGGCGTCGAGGGCCCGGGCGAAGTCCCAGCCATCGCGCAGCGAGCCCACCGGCGCACGGTCGCGCGCCCACGCGGTGAAGCGGCCGGACCAGCTGGCACCGAAGGATGCCGCGAGCAGCGGCCACACCGAGGCGACCTCGCCGGCCCGCTTGACGAGCAATGCGCGCCGGGCAGCGGACACCCGGGCGGGGTCGAAACCAGCGGGTGGCTCGGCACCGGCCACCAGCGCGGCGATCAGCGCGGCCTGCCGGCTCGCCAGGTCGTTAGCCGGGTGGGGTGCGCTGGTCATGGTGTGATCCGGTCTACCGACGCGGCGTCGGCCACCGCGTCCAGCTCCGCGTACAACTCCTCGGCCGGTGGGTATGCGCCGTCGCGTTCCAGCATGATCGCCGGTGGCGGGTGCCGGGTGCACAGCTCGGTGAGCAGTGCCAGCACTTCCTGGGGAGTGGCGTGGGTGTGCGTGTCGTGGTACAGGCCATCGCGTTCGGTCCCGCCCGCGACGTGCACGTAAGTCACCCGTTCCAGCGGTAGCCGAGCCAGCAGCGCCAGGGGGTCGGTGCCACCGTTGACCGCGTTGGCGTACACGTTGGCCACGTCCAGCAGCAACCATGCCTCGGTGCGCCCGAGCAGTTCGAGGAGGAACTCCGCTTCGGAGAACTCATCATCCGGCCAATCGAACAGCGCGGCGATCGGCTCCAGCGCCAGCGGCACCGGGAGGCAATCCTGGACCTGGCGGATATGGCGCACCAGCACGTCCAGGGACTCCCGGGACCGGGGGACCGGAAGCAGGTGACCGACCTCCATGCCGCCGGCCCGGACGAACGCGATGTGCTCGCTGACCAGCGGTGCATCCAGCCGCTGCGCGCAGGCCACCAGGTGCGCGATCCGGCTGGGGGCCAGCGGCTCGGCACCGCCGAGCGAGAGCGTGACGCCGTGCGGGATCACCAGCACCCCGCGCTCGCGGAGGGCCGCCAGCGCCGCCGGCGGCGTACCACTGGTCACTGACTCGGCGATCACCTCGCAGAACCGGAGCCCGGGAAGCTCAGCGATCAGCCCCGCGATCTCCGGGCGCCAGCCGAGGCCCAGGCATGACTGCGGTAACGGGGGCATCATTCAGCCCCCGCCCCCGCCACCGCAGCCGCCCCCACATCCCCCTCCCCCGCTTCCACATCCCACGCCGGAATGGCCCGCGCTCCCGGCGTCCCCGCCGCCGTAGTGGCCGTAGTAATTGCCGGATCCCCCCATGCCCGCAGTCACCCGTTGCGCCTCCAGGTTCGCGGCGAAGGCGGGATCGGATGCCCACAGCGCGCTCGCGCCGAAGATTCCCACCCCGAGCCCGGCGACAGCCGGGCCGTAGGCGGTCCAGTCCGGACGCATTCGCGGGTCGAGCTCGTGGTGTGCCGCGCGAAGCCTGCTGAGTTCGGCGGTGCCGCGCCGGCCGCGTGCCGGCGCCGTGCTGAGCAGGATGGCCGCCAGAATTCCGACCGCGATCAGCTCCAGGATCAGGTAACCCACCGGTGCGCCGTTCGCCGCCCCGGCGAGCAGCCGCGCCAGCCCGAGCCCGGCAACGGGCACCATCCACAATCCCGCGCGCTTGATGCGCCGGCGCCGCTCCTCGCTCAGGAGCAGCCCCGCGTCTTCCAGCCGTTGGCGCGCCGCGTCCAGCGCAGTCCGCACGATCCGGTGGGTGACCAGTTCCCGCTGGGGGATCGGGACGATCGCCGCGAGGTGAATGGCCCGCTCCAGCTCACTGCCGGCGGTACCCACCGCCTGCGCAGCGTGCACCCGCCCGCGTTCCTGCGCGACGATCGTCCCGGCGACCCGCATCGAGCTCAGCGCGGAGAGCACCGCCAGCTCGGGACCACCGTTGAGGTAGGCGATGTCGTGGGGCTGCCCGCTGAGTTCCGCCCGCCCTGCGCCGGGTGGCCCGCTGGCCAGCCGCCACCGCGCCACGATGATCCCGAGTAGCGCCGCCGGGACCAGTAACCCGTAGCCGGTCAGGAAAGCCGGGCCAGTGATCCCCCAGGTGACGTTGCTCGACACCAGCGCGCCCATATCGCGCACCTCCTCGGTCGGGGACGTTCGGAGTATGGGCAGCCCAGAAATAGAAGCGCTAGGAGGCAGCCCTCAACGCCTGCGTTCCCAGTATTTCTGATCCATTCCGGGAGCACTCCCGAATTAACGCCGGCGGTGGCCGGGAACCCGTCGACGCGGCTCGCGGCGTCAGCTCTCCTCGATGATCTGGTGGAGGAAGTTCATGGTCTCGGTGGGTGATGCTGCCTGGATGCAGAGATTGTCCATGATCGCCAGGTAATCCACCGTGTCGCGCTTCTTGTCCAGGTAGAGCGCATTGGTGAGGTGTTCGAGGTAGACGATGTCCGGCAGGCCGGGCTCGGAGAACCGCAGAATGGTGAACGAGCCACCGGTCGCCGCATGGCCACCGGCCTCGAAGGGCAGGACCTGCAGGGTGATGTTCGGTAGCTGGGCCATCTCGACCAGGTGCAGCAGCTGCGCACGCTGGATCTTCCGATCGCCCAGTGTTCGGCGAAGCGCGGCCTCGTCCAGCGCCACCCACAGATCGGGGGCCCCGGGCCGGCTCAGGAACGCCTGACGGGCCATGCGCAGCGCGACCCGGCGCTCGATCTCCCCGTAGGACACGTGCAGGTGGCGCAGCAGCATGATGGCTCGGGCATAGTCCTCGGTCTGCAACAGGCCGGGCACGAGCTGTGGTTCGTAGGTACGGATGACTGAGGCGGACTGCTCCAGCCCGAGGTAGGTTTCGAACCAGTTCGGCAGTACGTCGCCGTATTCACGCCACCAGCCGGGCGAATTGGCCTGCCGGGCGAGGGCGACGAAAGCCTCGCGTTCCTCCGCGTCGCTGACGCCGTACAGGGTGAGCAGATCGACCACGTCACGCTCTTTGGAGCTCACCCGGCCGAGTTCCAGACGGCTGATCTTCGCGCTGGATCCGCGGATTGCGTATCCGGCGTCCTCGCGGGTGATTCCGCTCGCTTCCCGTAACTGGCGCAACTTGCTACCCAGCGCGATACGCAGCGCTGTCGGTTTCCCAGACCACTGGACTGGGATAGTGTCGAGGGACGGTTCATGATCTCTTCGAGGTCTCATCGACTCCACCTAGGGTGTGCGCGGCGGCACCCTTATCCCTCCACCCTCCGAACGCGTCCTGTTGTGACAATTCCCACCCTGCAGCCTGTGGTTGCGGCTAGAGTACGCGCTGTCTCCCGCAACCGCGAACATTGAGAGTTCAGTAGGCGTGCCCAGGATGAGCGGACCCGGCCACACCCCAGCCGGCCTCGATACCAGTGTGTCGCGTTCGGCGCGGGTCTGGAACTACTGGCTGGGCGGTAGGGACAACTACCCGGTCGACCACGAGGCGGGTGACCAATTCGCCGCCATCCTGCCGAGCATCGTCGATGTCGCGCGCGCTTCGCGGGCATTCCTGGTCCGTGCTGTCCGGTTCCTGGCCGCAGATGCCGGGATCCGCCAGTTTCTCGATGTCGGCACGGGGTTACCCACTGCCAACAACACCCACGAGGTCGCCCAGGCGGTTGCACCGGAATGCCGCATCGTCTACGTCGACAACGATCCCATGGTGCTGGTGCACGCGCGGGCCCTGCTCACCAGCACCCCGGAAGGGGTCACCGACTACGTCGATGCCGATCTGCGTGACACCGGAACCGTTCTGCGCGAAGCGGCCCGGACGCTGGACTTCTCCCAGCCCATCGCGCTGATGGTGATGGGGACCATCGAGCACGTCCTGGACAACACTGAGGCGTACGCGATCGTGAACCAGCTCCTGGACCCGTTGCCCGCGGGCAGTTACCTGGCGCTGTACGATCCCACGACGGATGGGGTGCACGGCCAGGCGATGCTGCAGGCATGCCAGCTCTGGAATGACGGTGGTGGGACGCCGCCGGTAGCGGTCCGCAGCAGCCAGGAGATCGCCCGATTCTTCGACCGGGTGGAGCTGGTGGAACCGGGCGTGGTCCCGGTGCCGCTGTGGCGACCCGATCCCAGCCAGATCGGCGTACCGACCGAGGTCAACACCTTCGGCGGGGTGGGGCGCAAGGCTCGTGAGTGAGTAACAGTGTTATAGCACCCAATGCCACTCACGAGCTGCTGGTCGTGGTGGATATGCAGAACGGGTTCCTGCGGGAGGGAAACCTGGCCAGTGACCGGTGCCTGGCGGTGCTCCCGGCGGTGCTCCGGGAAGTCGAGAATGCTCTCGCCAGTGGCCGGCGGGTCTTGTTCACTGCCGATACCCACGAGGTCGATGACGCGGAGTTCACGGTGTTTCCCGAGCACTGCCTCCGCGGTAGCCGGGAGGCCGATCTGGTCGACGAGCTACTCCCGTTCCTGGCCCGGGACGATGTCCTGCTTGTGCGCAAGCGGCGGTATTCGGCGTTCTTCGAGACCGAGATGGAAGGCCACCTGCACCGGTTCGGGCTCGACTCGGTGCGGATCTGCGGGGTGTGTACCGACATCTGCGTGTTGCACACCACGGCCGACCTGCGCAACCGGGACCTCCCGGTCACCGTGGCCGCCGCTGCCACCGGCACTTTCGACCTGCCGGGCCATCCGGCCGACTCGGTGCAGGAGCACGCGCTGGCACACCTGGAACGGATCCTCGGCGCAAGAATTGATCATGGATAGCGGGCTTGGCGCCCTACAACTCGGATGCTTCTGCCGGGGTTTCCCACAGTTCATAGCCCGCACAGGTGGTCGTCAGGCCGGGCTGCCACAAGGTGTCGCCGTGCTCGGCATTGGCTCCCCTCGCCAGGATGAAAAGCAGGCTGGACACCCGGTTCAGGTAGGCGATGAGCAGCGGGTTGACGGTGTCACCGAGCTCCCGGTGGGCCTGCGCGACCGCCCGCTCGGCACGCCGCACGACGGTGCGGGCGTGGTGCAGCAGGGCTGAGGTCGCCGTCCCGCCAGGGATCACGAAGCTCGACAGTGCCGGCAGGTCCGCGTTGAAGTGGTCGCAGGCCCGTTCCAGGCGCCCGAGGTAACTGTCGTTGATCCGCAACGCGGACGAGCCCGCCTCGGCGTCGCCCGGCACGCACAGGTCCGCACCCAGGTCGAGCAGGTCGTTCTGCACCCGGCTGAGCAGGACGACGACCGGATCGGGGAGCTCGCTCAGCGAGATCGCGAGGCCGATCGTCGCGCTGGCTTCCTCGGTCTCGCCGTAGGCGATGATCCGCAGGTCATCCTTGCTGGTGCGAGTCCCGTCACCGAGCGTGGTAGCGCCTTTATCGCCTGTCCGGGTGTAGGTGGCCGAGGGTGTCACGCTCTCGGTGCCGGAACCGGGGATCTCGCTCGTGCCGTTGTCGCGCTCGGGGGTCATGCCCCCGCACCCTAATGCCCGGACCGTCACGTCTGGCGGTACGTGAGTGGGCAGCACACACTGATGATGGTGTGGCACGCGTGACGTCGGTTAGGGAAGTGTTGGGGAGGCCATGACAAGCGTCTTGACCAAGAGCGCGCAGCGGCAGTCGATCGACTGGACCGTCTTCGGCGTGTCCTTCGGCATCATCCTCACCATCTGTGTGGCGGGCCTGGTGTTCACCGACACGGTGGCCGCGGTGTCCTCCGCCGCGCTGAACTGGGTGGTCACCTCGTTTGGTTGGCTGCTCATCCTGGCTGCATCGGCGTTCTTGATCTTCGCGTTGGTGCTCGCCTTCGGCCGCTACGGGCGGATCCCGCTCTCGCGCAACGGGGAGCCGCCGGAGTTCTCCACCGTGTCCTGGGTCGCGATGATGTTCAGCGCCGGTATGGGCATCGGTTTGATGTTCTACGGCGTCTACGAGCCGGTGACCCACCTGGAGAAGCCGCCCCCGTTCGTCGACGCAGCGCCCAACAGCCCGGAGGCGGCGCAGCAGGCGATGGCGTACACGTTCTTCCACTGGCTGCTGCACCCGTGGGCGATCTACTCGGTCATGGGCCTCGCGCTGGCCTATTCCACCTACCGCATGGGTCGGGGGAATCTGGTCAGCTCGCCGTTCCAGTCCTTGTTCGGCAAGGAACGCATCGAAGGCCGCGGGTGGGGCAAACCGATCGACATCCTGGCGATCGTCACCACCAAGTTCGGCTCGGCGACCTCGCTGGGTCTCGGCGCGCTGCAGATCGCCTCTGGAATCAGCCTGCTACGCACCGGAGCGTATGCCAACACTCCCAGCGTGACCACCGCGATCATCGCGATCTGCGTGCTCACCGTGTTCATCATCCTGTCCGCAGCCAGCGGTGTTGCCCGGGGCATCAAGTGGCTCTCGAACATCAATATGGTGCTTGCCGCCTTGTTGCTGGTGTTCGTCTTCGTCGTCGGGCCGACGGTGTTCATCCTCAACCTGATCCCGTCCTCGTTCGGCGAGTACCTCACCAACCTGATCCCGATGAGCTTCCACTCCGCCTCCTACCAGGGCGGTGACTGGCTGGCCAACTGGACGATCTTCTACTGGGCGTGGTGGATCTCCTGGACGCCCTTCGTCGGCGCGTTCATCGCGCGAGTCTCGCGCGGCCGCACCATCCGGGAGTTCGTGCTGGGCGTGCTGCTGCTGCCGTCGGTGGTCAGCGCGCTGTGGTTCATCGTCTTCGGTGGCGCGGCGATCCACCTGCAGCTCGGCGGGACGAACATCGCCGGTCAGGGTGATGAGGCGGCCGGGTTCTTCTCCGCGCTGCAGCAGTTCCCGTTCTTCACAGTCACCGCGATCCTGGTGATCATCCTCACCTCGATCTTCTTCGTGAGCGGTGCTGACGCGGGCGCGCTGGTGCTCTCGACGCTGTCCTCGCGGGGACGTCCCGAACCGTGGACGCCGCTGGTGGTGCTGTGGGCGGTGATGACCGGCGTGGTGGCGGCGGTGCTGCTCACGGTCAACGGGCTGCAGGCGCTGCAGACGTTCACCATCCTGGCCTCGACCCCGTTCGTGCTCATCCTTATCGGGCTCTGCGTTGCGCTGTGGGTGGACTTACATCGAGATCCGCTGCGGGAACGCCGGGTGGGTCCGGTCCGCGGTCACGCCCCGGTGCCGGTGTTCGGATCTGAAGGCGGGCCGGTCGAGGCCGTAGCGCCCAACGGCAATGGCGATCATCAGCCTGCCGGAGGCGCACGCGAGCGGGCCCCACGGCCCGCGGGGGTCTCGGTGGCCGGCAACGGCGGCTCGACGATGGAGGGGAGCGACCGCCGGGGAGCGTGACGGCGGGGGAGTGAGGGCTGGCCTGCCCAGGGTGCGGAGGAAGGCTCGTGGGGATCGCGGGCAAGTTCCGGGAGTGGCGCCGGTACCGCCGCATGTCCCGCAGCCTGGCGGTACTGGACCGCCTCGACCGGAAGGCCGCTGCCCCGCGACGGGCTAGCAGGCCGCGCGGACGGCGGCTCGGTAAGGGTGAGGTCCTCTACATCCTGTCCTTCCTGGCGATCGTCGGCCTGCTCCTCTACCTGGGGACAGCCTTTCCCTGGCTGACCGGCAAGGGCAGCGAGCGGGCGGCAGCGACCCATCCGCCGGCCGCTGGGGTTGCGAGCGGCCCGTACGCTTTCACCGCCACGACCCCCGGCGGCCGGCCCGTGACCTACGATCCGTGCCACCCGATCCACTACGTGGTGAACCCGGCTGGCATGCCCCCCGGTGGGCTGATGGTGATCCACGACGCGATCGGGGTGATCGGCAAGGCCACCCGGTTGAGGTTCATCGAGGATGGCCTGACCCAGGAGCGTCCCCATCTGCCGAATCAGCCCTCGTCCTGGCGGCAGGCCCCGGACCAGCGCTGGCCTCCGGTGCTGATCGCCTGGGCCAGCCAGGCGGAGTACCCCTTGGGAAATGGAGATGTTGCGGGGATCGGAGGCAGTCTGGATGTCCAGCCGGACGGTCCGGAATCGGCACGCTACGTGACCGGTCAGGTTGTGCTCAACCGGGAGGATCTCGCCCCTCTCCTTTCGCACGGTGGCCACGCCGAGGCGCAAGCGGTCGTGATGCACGAGCTCGGGCACCTGGTCGGGCTCGCGCACGTAGCGGATCCGGCTGAACTGATGGCGCCGGAGTACTCCGGGCAGACGGAGCTGGGCCCGGGTGACCGGCAGGGGCTCGCGGCCGCTGGTGCCGGAAAGTGCTGGCCCGGACCCTGAGCCGCCCGACAGGGGCCGGTCAGCCGGGGAAGCGCCAGCGGGTGGGTGAACCTTGGAAGTCGGACTCCTTGAGGCCGATGACGGTGCGCGGTACCACCCGGACCGTGGCGTTCACGGCCGGATCCGGGAAGTCCATCTCCACGTTGGCCGCGTACTTGGCGTTCGAGGCGGCGAGGAACTCCACGATGCGCTCGCGCCCGGTGATCACCTCGGCGACGCCTTGGAGCATCACCGGCTCTTCCGGATCCTGAGTGCTCAGCGAGCAGCGTGGCTGCGCGCTGAGGTTGCGCATCTTGCGGGCCCGCAGACCGCAGGCGAACCACAGTGCCTCCCCCAGCCAGACGCCCCAGACCGGCATCGCGTGCGGCTGACCATCGGCGCCGGCCGTGGCCAGCCAGTAGTTGCGCGATGTGCGCAGTTGCTCGACGGCCCACGACCAGGGCAGCAGCCCGGTGCCCTGGTCGGAGGGCTGGGTGCCGTAGCCGGGCATGTATGGCCGCGAGGTCACAGGTTGAAGCATGCGGCTTACGTTAATCGCCGCTCCCAGCCCAGCGCCTCCAGCCCTCAATGCGCCGAGTTCGACTCCAGGGCTGCTCTGGTCCTTGTGGGCAACCCTGGAGTCGAACTCGGCGCAGGCAGGGCGGGTTGGGGTGGTCTGCGGGCGGAGCAGGATGCCGTCGCCGAAACTGGAGCGCGGCGGCGTGGGACCGCCGGTGAGGACGGTGTCCCAATCCTCGACCGGGGTGGTGCGTGGTCGCGTCATGGTCCCCGGATCTGGTCGGGCGCGACCCGCCGGGCGATGGACAGCAGCCAGGTGCGGGCCGAAGAGCGGCCAGTGAATCTCGGCAGTGCCCGCAGCGCTCGTAGGAACGTCTCCTGGGTGAGGTCCTCAGCCTCATCGGGTTCGCAGAGGTGGCAGACGAAGCGGTATACCTCACGCTGGGTAGCGCGAATAAAAGCCACAAGAGCGGTACGGTCTCCTGCGCCCGCTGCAAGTGCGAATTCGGTGGTCCCCGCATCATCTGATCGGGAGTCACCCATGCGAGAACGGTAACTAAAAGTTTCCGGGAACCCCAGGGCTCCAGCGGGCGACCACTGTCACGTGGACTGCACACAGTGTAGGGAGGCTCTCTCGGCCCGGTTGGACGGCGAGGAGAGCGCAACTGAACGCGAGACCCTCGATGCCCATCTGGCGACCTGCGCCCCGTGCCGGCGGTTCAGCGACGAGGCTGCCCGCGTCACCAGGCTCGCTCGCACCGCTGTGGCCATACCAGAACCCGACGTCGTGGGCGCCGTCCTCGCGAGTGCACCACCGTACCGCCGCCCACGGTTGAGCGCCGCCTTGCGCGTCCTACTCGGGCTGGTCGGCCTCGCCCAGGCTGAAATGGCCCTGGCCGAGATACTCGGAGCGCACGCCGGCGGCGCAGGATCACAGGGAGTTGTCCTGCAGGGCGCTTCGGTCGCGCATTTCGCGCACGAGAGTGCCGCGTGGAATTTCGCCTTGGGCGTCGGATTCCTCTGGGTCGCCTGGCGCTCGTCGCGGACCTCCGGAATGGTCCCCACGCTGGCCACGTTTGTCACGGTGCTCACCGTGCTGGTGGTGATGGATGTGATGGCCGGCGGTGTCGACGTCGCCAGGCTGGCCATTCATGGGCTGGTCGTACTCGGTCTCATCCTGGTGATCGCGCTCGACCGGTTGCCGAGACCTGTGGGACCTGTGGGAGGGACGGTTCCTGGTGTGGCCGCCGTCCGGTGGTGCCGGGCGAATTCGTCCAGGCCGGCCGATCCTGCGGTCCGAGCCGGGACTGAAGGCACTCCACCGAATTTACGGCCGAGCGCCCAGCACGGAACCGCCGCCGTGCAGCGCCGAAGCGCCTGATTCTGTCCGGGTCCTTCGACGCTTGCGCGCAGTCTTCAGTCTCGGGCGAGTTCACCGGCGGGCAGACATCCGTCCCTGCGCATGTTGGTGAGCGAGTTCGGACATCACGAGACCGGCGGCCAGCACGTTGCCGAGGACAAACACGCCCAACGCGGTGAGCAGAACCTGACGCCGCGTCCAGTTCCCGGTCAGCGTGGCCAGCACGGGTGAGAGCAGCGCGTAGGCAAGAGCGAAGACCGTCACGAGCTGGCCCGCCCCCGAGCACGCCGGCGACGACCAACGCGTCCGTGCCGACCGCGAAGGTCCCGACCGCGAGGACCGCCACGCGGCCCATGCCCGTGCTCCCTCGATCGCGCTCGGAGCCAGACGGGCCTGCTCCTCCATCGCTGGCGCTATCGGATGTACCTGTCGACGAACTGGGCATGACGAAATACGGTACCGATCGATACCTTCATTAGTGAAGAAAGATACAGCTTCATGGATATAACAGAACCGAACGGTTCCAAACTGTGCAGTTTGCCGTTACCCTGGTGTCATGGCGACGGACGCGCGGAACCGCCTGGTGGCGGCCGCGGAGGGCCTGTTCTACGCGGAGGGCATCCGCGCAGTGGGCGTCGACCAGCTGCTGAACAGGTCGGGGGTCGGTCGGGCGTCGTTCTACCGGCACTTCGCCAGCAAGGACGACCTCGTGGTGGCCACTATCCGGTCCTACGGCACCCGGTGGCGCCGGTGGCTGGCCGATGAGGTGGCCGCCCGCGGTGGCGATCCCCTGACGGTATTCGACGCGCTGGCCGACCGGTTCGCTGGCACCGAGTTCCGGGGGTGCGCTGCGATCAACACCATGGTCGAGGCCGCGGACCCCGACAGCCCGGCTCACTGGGCGGCCACCGAGCACAAGCAGTCGGTCATCGACTATCTGGACGGCCTGCTGAGTGCGGCCGGCCACCGTGACCACGCAGCGCTGGCCGAGAAGCTGATGTTGCTCGTGGACGGTGCCACGGTGACTGCGTTGCGGCGGCGCGACCGCTCCGCCGCCCATGACGCCCGCGCGATCGCTGAGGTCCTCCTCTCCGCTCGATCCGACCGGCAGGAGCCGCGATGAGCCGCTATGCCCGCCTCGCATTCACCGACGCCGTCCGCACCCTCCAGCGCACGCACGGCAGCGACCGGGCCTACGCCCGTTACCTCGAGGAGGGGTCCGACGAGGACGAAGCCATGGGCGAGCGCGAGCGTGCCTTCATCACCAGCCGGGATGGCTTCTATCTGGCCACAGTGGGCGAGACCGGCTGGCCCTACGTCCAGTACCGCGGAGGCCCACCCGGTTTCGTCCACGTGCTGGACGAGCGCACCTTCGCCTTCGCCGACGTTCGGGGAAACCGCCAGTACATCACCACGGGCAACCTCGCGACCGACGACCGCATCGCTGTGTTGTTCATGGACTACCCGCGCCGATCACGGCTGAAGGTCTTCGGGCGGGCGACCACGCAGGAGGTCGCCGATGACTGCGCGGCCGCCGAGGCGCTGTGCTCGGTGCGCACCGACGGCCGGGTTGAGCGCCTCGTAGTCGTCACCGTCGAGGGCCTGAACTGGAACTGTCACCAGCACATCACGCCGCGGTTCTCCGAGGAGGAGCTGGCGCCGGTCCTCGAGCAGTTTCAGGCCCGACTCTCCGAGCTCGAGCGGGAGAACGACGAGTTGCGCGCGCGGCTCGCGGCCGGTCTCGACCTGCAGGGTGGCGCGCCCCTCGCCCCGACCGTCAGGGCTCCCGGTCGTCACAGTTCACGCGCGACTTCCGCCGCTGCGGCCTCGGCGTGGTCGTCCAGGAAAGCATGCCCCCCGGGCAGCTGAGCAATCCGAAACCCGCCCGTGGTGTGACCACTCCAGGCGCATGCCCCGTCGGGCCGCAGGACGGAGACTAGCGACCGGCGGATCGATGGCCGCGCCAGGAGGTGCGGCGCCACCGTGCCGGTCCGTTCCAGCTCAGCGAGGATGTCATCCTCGCCACGCGGCACCGGCAGGCCCAGACCCGCCGAGGGGGCAGGGCGTCCGGATACGACCACACAGCTGCGGTACAGGAGCGGGTCGGTGTCGCACGGCACCACGGTGTGGAACGCCACGCCACTGGTCCCAGTGCCGCGCTCGGTTGCATCTCGGCAACTAACGCGGCAGAATGCTGTTGCAATTAGATAGCAACAAAGGTAGGCCCATGACGAGTGTCGCAGCGACGCTGGAGGATCGCTCTCATCGCGGACAGCCGCACGCTCATCTGTGGTCGCTGCCGGACGGGACCGGCCTGCACGCGCCCTACGGGCAGGTGGTGGTGGAGGCCACCACTGGCCGGGTCTGCTGCCACCTGTGCGGGCGCTGGTATGTCTCGCTGGGCGGCCATCTCCGCAAGCATGGGCACACCGCCGAGTCGTACCGGGCAGCGATGGGGCTGTGCCGCAGCCGGTCGCTGGTCGCCGAGACGCTGTCCCGATCGATTTCCACCCGGCAGCGTGAGGCCTACCGGCGCTCGCCCGCGCTCCGGGCTCGGCTCGCGATCGGTCAGGAGCTCTCCAGGACCGGCCAGTTGGCCGCGCTGGCGTCCACTGCGCACAACGGCAGCACCTCACTCGAGCTCAGGCGGGTGCGCCGCGCTGCACTGGAGGCAGGTCGCCTGACCAGGGCTGCCCAGCGCGACTGGCTGCTGGCCCAGCGCCTGGGCGAGCTTGGCTTCACCGACCTGGCTAGCTATCTGCGTCATGCCTGCTTGGCCGGCGCGAGCCTGCGCAGCATCGTGAAAGCCACCGGCCTGGGGTGGGTCCGGTTGCGGCGGGAGCTTGACGCGGCAGGCCTCGCTGAGTGGCCAAGTTGCGAAAAGATAGCAGTAGCAAAGATAGTGGCTCTAACATGGAAATATCTGCAGCCGCTACCGGAGGTCACGCATGGCCGAATACACCCTGCCCGACCTGCCCTACGACTACGCCGCTCTGGAACCGCACATCTCCGGAGCGATCATGGAGTTGCACCACTCCAAGCACCACGCCACCTACGTCAAGGGGGCCAACTCGGCCCTGGAGCAGCTCGCCGAGGCCCGGGAGCGCGAGTCGCTCGGCACGGTGAACATGCTGGAGAAGAACCTGGCGTTCAACCTGGGCGGGCACGTCAACCACTCGGTGTTCTGGCCCAACATGTCTCCGGATGGCGGCGACAAACCCGACGGCGAGCTCGCCGCCGCCATCGACGAGCATTTCGGATCCTTCGACGGGTTCCGCAGGCATTTCACCGCCAGCTCGCTCGGCGTGCAGGGATCCGGGTGGTCGCTCCTGGCTTGGGAGTCGCTGGGCCGGCGCCTGGTCCTCGAGCAGGTCTATGACCACCAGGGGAACATGACGCCCGGCATGGTGCCGCTGCTCCTGCTCGACATGTGGGAGCACGCCTTCTACCTGCAGTACCGCAACGTCAAGCCGGACTACGTCGAGGCCTGGTGGAACGTCGTGAACTGGCCTGACGTCGCCCGCCGCTTCGATCAGGCCCGGGCTGTGGTGCTGCTCTGACCGGTCGACGGGTACGGGGACGGGCGAGATGAGCATCGAGAGCCCGAACGAGATGCTGCGCGCGGTGCTACCGCCGGCGTTGGAAGTGCTCACCGCGTGGAGCATCGCCGAGACCGAAGCTGATCCCTCGGTCTTCCGCCAGGCCATGGACCGCACCATCGTCGACGCCACCCGGGATCCGGATCCGGCGCGCGGGCTGGCCGAGTTGATGTTCGGGCTGTCCTCGCTGTCCGGCATCCTGCTCGATGAGCTGGCCGAGACCACCGGACGTTCCCGCAGCGAGGTCCTCCACTCGGTGCACCAGCGCTACCTCGATGCCTAGCCGCATTCAGCGGGCTGAGCGGGGTTTTCCGCTCCTCCCTCACCCCGTTCAGGCCGCTGAATGCGGGCTGGGGGACACGGCGGGAGCCAGTAGGGGCCGGCGGGGGTGTCGCGGACTTCGACGCCGGCGGCGGTGAGGCGTTCGCGCAGGTTGTCGGCCAGGGCCCACGACCCCTGCTGCCGGGCTTGCTCCCGCAGCTCGAGCAGAGCCTCGACGAAGGGTCCGACGATCTCCCGCGGATCCCGCACGCCGAGCATGGCGAGCTCGGCCAGGCGGGTCACCATCTGGCGCAGCACGGCTCGGGGACCCTCCGCGCTGTCCATCTCCTCGGTGTCGGCCGACCAGTCGACGATCGCCTGCTCCAGCTCCAGGGTGGCGGTCGCGGCGGCGCTCACGTCGCGGGCTTGCAGCCCGGCGTCGAAGGCCCGCTCCAGCCGTTCGGCCTCCGCGCGCAGCGAGGGCGTGGAGCGCGGCGTCCCAGCGGCTGCGGGCCGGGTCCCCGGTGGGCTACGGGATGCCTGGCCACCGGCGGCGATCCCCCTGAGCTCAGCGAGGGTGATGGTGTCGCCGGAGCAGAACACCGTGCTCACCCCGTGCCTGCGGACGGTGAAGCCGGCCCGGCCCAGCACCGTGGCCGTGTCTGCGTCGAGATCGAACAGCACGGCGGTGTGCTCGTCGACGCCCAGCACGACCGTGCCGGCATCCAGCAGCGATTCCAGCAGTTGCAGCCGGCGTTCCCCGAGGTAGCAGTAGCGGGTGTCGTGGGTGCCACCTTCGGTGTTGTCGTAGTGCGGGATCACCGCGGCGCGCAGGCCGATCGTCGCCAGCAGATCCAAGCCCTCGGCCCAGTACGGGGTGAGGCCCACCTTGTAGATCTCGTACACCGGCACGGTGAGGGCTCCCAGGGTCGCCGCGGCCGCGCTGGAGAACGTGACGCAACCGCCGGTGGTGAGCTTGCCGCTCAGTACCTCGCGCAGGGGGCTGTCCTCCCACACCGTGAGCGCGTAGGTGGGGCTGCCCGGGCCGGCGAAGACATAGTCGGCTTCGCCGATCCGGGCCAGCGCCTGCTCCCGGGGCAGGATGTCCCCCGGCGAGCGCCAGATCGCGACGTCGAGGGGAACCCGCAGGTTCCGGAAGTAACCGACCGCACGCTGGGAGATCTCGTCGGCGTTCTCCTGGAAGCCATACGGGCTGTCGAGAAGGACCGCCCCGGGGGGTGGGGTGCCGAGACGATCGACGAGCGCGCGATGCACCTTCGCCATGGTGGGCGCGGTCTCTCCGGAGCCCATGATGGCAAGAAGCCGTGGCCGGGGTGTCATGACCTCCAGATCACCCCTCTGCGCGTTCCGGGCTCAGGTAGCGACCAGCTGACCTGCCACCTCGGGAGTGTGGGCCACCACAGCGTGCCACAGCAGCGGGTAGGTTTCAGCTGCTGCAATGACTTCGGGGGTGGTTCGGGCAACCATCGACAGGTGCCGCAATGCGTGGGCCACGACGTGCTCGATGTCCACCACCGCTGGGGTGGGCGCGGCCGCGTCGGCCGAACTGACGACCACCGCGCCGGCCGGGACCGCCCGCCCGGCGCCTCCCGACGGTGCCGGGTCTGGCGCGACGGCGTAGGTGAGGATCAGCCCGTCCGGCGAGGGCCGCCATGACGTCGAGTGCACGACGGTCGCGGTGGGCACTTCGGTGCCCAAGCCTGCGAGTTGCCGGACCCGGGCATCGGGCGGGCACCCGGAGGGCAGATCGCCGCTGACCGCGCGCCATCGCAGCTGGGGGTCTTGTGCGTCTTCCGAGACCGACAGCAGGATCACCTCGACCCGAACCGAGTGCACCTTGACTCCCCACAGCCGCCACCCACGTCAGCAATCACTCAACATCAACTGCCCCATCATTGCAACTGCGATGCTAGGGCAGGCAAGGCCGCTGTGGTGGGCGGGATGCGGGGGGACCACCGACCGGGTCCCGGCGTTGCGCGTTACGCTCGGAGCGGCTGGTCACCGTGCAGAGGGGAGTACCGGGCATCTCACCGCTGAGCTGGTACACCGCCGTGACGACCTGGACGTCGGCGCCCGTCGTCGACGTGTTTGCCGTGCTCGCGGTAGCCGGTTACCTGGCCGCGGTGCGTCGCCATTCACGGCGGACTGCTCAGCGTTGGTCCAAGCTGCACACCGCGTCCTGGCTGGCCGGCGTGGGAGTCCTGCTCGTCTCAGTGCACAGCAGCATCGAGGTGTACGGGCATGCGCAGCTGTGGGTGCACATGATCCAGCATCTCTTGCTGATCATGGTTGTGCCGGTGCTGCTGATCTGGGGTCAGCCGATCCGGCTGATCCGGGGCCAGGCGCCGGGCAACCGCCTGGCGCGCTGGTTGACCTTTCCCGTGCTGACAGTGGGCCTGTACACCGCGGTGCTGGTCGGCACCCACCTCACGGGCTTCCCGGAGCTGATGGCCACCCGCCCGGGGATGCACGATCTCGAGCAGATCCTCTACCTGATCAGCGGTTACCTGCTGTTCCTGCCGTTGGCTGGTGGGGAGGCCAGCCCGTGGCCCATGCCGCACATCGTCCGGTTCGCCGTGCTCGGGATGGCGATGGGTGCGGACACGCTGGTCGGGGTGGCGCTGATGCTCACCGGGCATCCGCTGGCGCCGAGTACCGCGTTGATGCGTCCGGGTTGGGGACCCTCGCTGCTCGAGGACCAGAACTGGTCCGGAGCGATCATGTGGGTCGCCGGGGACGTCTTGATGATGCTGCTGATGCTCGCGGTCGTCGCCCAGTGGAGCGCCGCCGGGTCGGGAGCGCGGCTGGGCGACTGGCTGGAGTCCGCCCGCCGCCAGTCGCTCGCTCGCATCGGGCCGGCGACCGGTGCCGCGGATGATCATATCGCCGTCGGTGCCAGTGCCGATGTGGATGATGACGAGGAGGCCCGGCAGGCCTACAACCGGATGCTGGCAGCGCTGCACCGGCGCTCGCCACCGGAACGTCGTGACTAACCACGGTGCGCCAAACCCGGGTGAACAAACCCGGATGAGTAACCTCTGCCGTGCTGCAGATGGGGTGCTACCTGCTGGGCTATTCTGACGACGTGGGACGGAGCGTGACCGACCAGCTGTACAGCACGGCAGCCAGGTGCCCTCGCTGTGAGAACCGGGCCATCCTGACCCTCGCCGCAGCGAACCGCCTGGTGGTCGCCTCCGGGCACCGGCTGGAATCCTTCCGCTGCCCCGGCGAGCGCAGCTGGCATGTCCGCGACCCGTCCCTCGAAGAGAGTCCCGGACCCCGTCGCACCGGGTGACCCTAGTTCCCTGCCGTCGTTCGCCCGGAAGTTACTGCCGCTCGCCGGCGTGACGGTAGTCCACGACGCTGTACAGCGCCAGGCGGTCGAGGTGGTGGGTGCTGCGGACCTGCCGGACGGTGCCGCTGCGGGAGCGCATGACCAGTGACTCGGTGATCGCGCGGTCCCGCCCGTAGCGCACCCCGTGCACCAGCTCACCGTCGGTGATCCCGGTCATGACGAAGAATGCGTCATCGCCACCGACCAGGTCATCGACCGTGAGTACCGTTTCGAGGTCGAGGCCGGTCTCGTCAGCGCGCAGCCGCTCCTCGTCGCTTCGCGGGTGCAACCGGCCCTGCAGCACGCCACCCAGGCACTGGATCGCGCACGCGGTGATCACGCCCTCCGGGGTACCACCGATCCCCAGCAGCAGGTCGACCCCGGAGTCGGGGGTGGCCGCCATCACCGCCGCGGCGACGTCCCCGTCGGTGATGAACTTGATCCGGGCGCCGGTGCTGGTCACCCGGTGCGCCAGCTCGTCGTGGCGGGGCCGGTCGAGCATGCAGACTGTGATGTCCTCCGGGGCGCACTGCTTGGCGCGAGCCAGCGCGGCGATGTTGTCCTCCGGGGACTGGCGGATGTCGACCACGCCGAGGGCATCGGGTCCGGCGACGAGCTTGTCCATGTAGAACACCGCTGAGGGGTCGAACATGGCGCCCCGGGGCGCCACCGCGAGCACCGACACCGCGTTGCCCATGCCCTTGGAGGTGAGCGTTGTGCCATCGACCGGGTCGACGGCCACATCGCACGGGGTCCCGGCCCCGGAACCGACCTTCTCCCCGTTGTAGAGCATCGGAGCGTCGTCCTTCTCGCCCTCACCGATGACGACGACGCCGTCCATCGCCACGGTCCCCATCATCGCCCGCATCGCAGCCACCGCCGCGGCGTCAGCACCGTCCTTGTCCCGGCGCCCCACCCACCGGCCCGCGGCCATGGCGGCGGCTTCGGTAACCCGCAACAGATCCAGTGCTAGGTTGCGGTCCGGCTGCGGCCGGGCAGGCGGAGCTGTCTCTGATGCAGCGGTGGTGTGAGTCATGCGAGCACGCTAGGGGTGCACCTACCGAGCCCGCCTCCCTCGGCAGGAGGATTCGAAGGGGGAACAGCCAGCCCCGGACGCCAGCCGGGGCCGGTTCGGAGATTATTGTGCGCCCTGAATTCATTCGTGAAATCGCTTCCGACCGCAGATTCGATGCGTGCCTCGGTGGTTGCGGCGCGGTATGGGAACGCAATGGCGAGCAAGGCTTCAAATTCTTGATACCCGAACTGCGCGGCAAATATTCGATTGCCGCCGTCGCCGGGCCTCTCGGTTGCCTTCAGGGGCCCGTGAGTGGATGGATCAACTCAACCATCTGCCGAGAAGGTTTGATGCTGAGCTCGCGCTGTAGAAGTCCACGGTAGCGGTGGTAGTGCTGCATTGCGCAGGCCGAGTTTCCTTCCGCGATATGAACTTTCAAGACGAGCCGATGAGCGCTTTCCCGAATGGGTTCTATAGCGACGGCTGCGAGTGCCGCCTCCAGGGCGGTAAGGTAGTTCTGGGCCGTCAGAAACTGCTGGGCCATCGTCTCAAGTACATGGAGGCGAACCTGGTCCCATCGTGCGCGTTCAGGTACCAGCCAGTCGTCGGACCATGTCGGCAGCAACTCGCGGGAGAGACCATCGATGATCGCCTGGCAGTCAGGACCACCCGACGCGCAGCGGGAAGACCCGATCTGACGGGACCGTCGCAGCAATTCATGCAGGTCGACCCGGACCGAGGGCGCAAGGTGAAGGCGCGGGCCCACGCAGTCGATCAAAGTCACGGAGCCGACGCGCTTGGCTCGCCATAGGGCGGACCGGAAATTGGCTGCCGCGCGTCCCTGGCGACTATCCGGCCAGAGGAGCCCGGTGGCCGTTACCCTGTCGATGGTACCGTCCTCCAGTGCTAGCAAGGCCAGCAATCGCTGCGCTCCGAGCGGTATGAACGAACTATTCTCTGCGGCCAACTGGAACCCACCTAGCAAAGTGATTTCACTGCCCCCCTGTGGTGCAGCCGATGTTTGCCCTGATGGAAAGTCGCATGTGTCCACCGAGATCACCCCTGCACCTGTCCCACGAGTCGCTTCCTCCGGCGTCTACCAAATGGTGGACACCGACCTCCTAGAGGACGCCCCGTTTCGAACACGTCCGGATGCGACCGAGCTGAGACGATACCAGCAGGCTCAGTCTCAAGGCGTTTTCTTTTTCGCGGCCTGCCCGGAATGTCTCATTGCCTGGGACGGCTGATTGCCAAGGCCGGCAATGTTAATTCCATGGCGATCGGCGCTCACGTCTATGCGGCAATGTTAGTTTACTCCACTCATCTGGACTAACCCAATTCCATTCAGCTCCTGACAGACTTGGTTCATCGCCTGGTGGCGTCGCATCCAGGGCAAGGGGCAGCGGCAGTGAGCAGGATCAGCCGGTCCAGGCGGGCGCAGATCCAGGCTCGTGCCCAACAGGTCCGCCAGCAAGGGCACGCGGCAGGCTGGAGCGTGGCGCGCATCGCCGCTGCCATCGTGAGCGAGCTACCTGAGGTCCGCCCGCTAGAGGCCTGGAGGTTCGCCCATGGCTGGTCCCGTCCGCAGGTACTTGCGAGCATCGCCCTGATCTACATACAGGCCGGACTCGCGGTGCCCCGAATCAACTTGTCGATGCTGTGCCGCTGGGAGCATGGCCAAGCCGAGCCTGGGATTGAGTACGGACAGGTTCTGTCCCGTCTGTACGGTGCTCGTCCCGACCAGCTCGGTTTGTCGACACGCTCAGGCCTCGTTTTACCAGGCGAGAACCGCTCCAACCCTGGACCCAGGCATTTCGGACGGCACGCGAACCGGATGACGGCGGACCCGACGGGGGACGGCAAGGCTTTGCAGGCTGTGCAGGAGTCCATCCAGCTCGCCTTGGAGGTCGAGGGAGCGGGCGGCGGGCAATTCGCTCGTGACCAGCTCGATCAGGCGATTCAGTACTTCGCTCTGAATTACGCCGCGTTCCCGCCTGGCCAGCTCGGCGCCGAGGTGCATCGCTGCCGGGGCGTAGTCACCGGAATGCTCGGCCACCCCCAACCGGATCTCGCGCGCACCGAGTTGCGGCGGCTCGGCGGCTGGCTGTCCGCTCTGCTCGGCAACCTCGCGTTCCACTGCGCTGACTACGCCGCTGCCAACATCCATCTGGGGATCGCAGGCAGGCTGGGTGCCGACGTCGGCGACCCATCGCTTACCGCGTGGGCTCACGGAGCGCGCAGCATGCTTGCCCGCTACCAACAGCGCCCCGCCGAGGCGCTGAAGCTGGCCCGGTACGCCGTCACGTGCGCCGATACTCCGCTGCGGCGCGCGCAGGCGATTGCCTGGGCGGAACTTCCGGCACTCGCCCGCCTCGGCCGCCGTGCCGAGGCGACCGACGCGGTCAGTGCCGCCCAGCGAGAGATGGACGCCGCCGCGGAACCAGAGCAGGCCGGCCGATTCGGCTTCGATCCTGCCGAGCTCGCGCTGCACCTCGCCGAGGCCGAGCTCGTCCTTGGTGACGCGAGCGCAGCTGCGGCATACGCACGGACCTCACTCGACCACACCACGATCGGGCGGCCCAGCTGGGCCGCCGCCACCCTCACTCTTGCCCGTAGCGAGGTCCAGCGGCGCCGACCCGACCAAGGGGCCGAGCTTGCCCTCCACGTGTTGGACACCATTCCCGTGGTGATGCTGCGGGCGACCTCCCAGCAACGCCTCGCCGAGCTCGATCATCACCTCGCCGAACTCGACCGGCCCGGGACCGTGGCCGCGGACCTTCACGAGCGCCTGCGCAGCGTGCCGGTGCCCGGCAGTTTCTAGCTCTGGTAGGGGAAGCCGCTCGGCCACGAGCGTGCTCGACTCGTCGCGGGACATCTCCGGGTGAGGGTTGACTGTTTGCGGCGGGCGAGCCGAATGCGGGGGCGACGTGTCGCTCGATCGCCGCCGCAGCGTCGCCGCAGCGTTGCTGGCACGTCGGTGTTCCTGCTAAGCCGCAGCTCATCCTGAGAGTCGACCGGAGAATTGGTCATGACATGCCACATTCCGCGGACAGTGAGGGGCATCTGGGGAACGCTCTGGAGACAGCGGTGAGACGCATCGGCAGAAACATCTGTACTTCAATACGCCTCGAATGCAGCCGCTATCCGGCGGACTGCACCGGCACTTCTATGGACGACAGGAGATAGTCGAATGTCCCCACAGCCGCGCATCAAACTGGAACAGTTCGAGCTGTTTAACGCTGCAAGCACCCTAGAACAGTTTGACAGACTGACTGGGTCGGGAAGCA
>DASYAZ010000045.1:0-34145 GCA_036501085.1 Pseudonocardiaceae bacterium
CCCTGCAACTGGTGACCTACATAGATCACGAGAACAAGGCGGTGACGATCGGCGACTTCCAGTCGACGGTGGTGCCCGGCCTGCTGCAGACCGGCGAGTACGCCCGCGCCCTGATCCGCGAGGCAGGAACGCTTCCCCCGGAGGAGATCGACGACCGGGTGGCGGCGCGGCTGGCCCGGCAAGCCCTGTTCAGCCGGAACGACCCGGCGCGGTTCACCTTCTACCTGCACGAGTTCGTGCTGCGGCTGCCGGTCGGCGGCCCGGCGGTGATGGCGGACCAGCTCGACCAGCTGCACCGGATGTCGATGCGCCCCTACCTCACGCTGCGGGTGGTGCCAGCGGCACTCGGCGCGCACGCCGCGATCAACGGGTCTTTCATTCTGATGGAGTTCGCCGAGTTCAAGCCGGTGGCCTACCTGGAGAGCGAGACCTCCAGCGTGTTCCTGGAGAAGCCCGTGGAGATCACCGCCTATCGGAACATCCTGGCCCTGCTGGCGCAGACCGCACTGGGCGAGGGAGAATCGAGGGAGCTGATTGCCACCCTGGCAACCGAGCTCTACGCGGATCGAGAGGACTATGATGCCCGCGCCTGAGCCGGACGGGATTGTCTGGCACACGAGCAGCTACAGCGGCACCAACGGCGCCTGCGTCGAGGTCGGCTGGCGCACCAGCAGCTACAGCTCCAACGGCGGCGCCTGCGTCGAGGTCGCCCCCACCCCGCACGCCGTGCTGGTCCGCGACTCCAAGAACCGCACCGGGCCCGCCCTCACCATCCCCACCCCCGCCTGGCACGCCTTCCACACCCCCCTCACCCCCTGAACGCTCGCACCCCTCCCCGACATGGAGACATATCGGGGTAAATGGAGCCCTGATCACCCCGATATGTCTCCATGTCGGGGAGGTAGCTGGCACAGCAGAGGACGGCGATGGCACCGGGGAGCTCCAGCGACATGATCCAGCGGGTGAGCGACGCGCAGGGCCGGCCCGCGTGGCTGGTGTCCGGACACGAGAAGGTGCGGGAGCTGCTGGCCGATCCGCGGTTGGGCCGCTCGCACCCCAACCCGGGGCACCCGGCCCGCCTCACCCAGCCGGGCCTGTTCGGCGGGCCGATCCCGGATCCGGATGGGGAGCTGGCTGACCTGCACCGGATGCGCAGCCTGCTGACGCCGTCGTTGTCGGCCCGGCGGATGGAGAACCTGCGACCCCGCGTCGAGACGCTCGTCGACGCGCTGCTCGACGAGCTCGCCCGGCAAGGGCCCCCGGCCGATTTCCACCGTACTGTCGCGTTCCCGCTGCCCGCCCTGGTGGTCTGCGAGCTGCTGGGCGTGCCCACCGAGGACCGCGAAGATTTCTGCCGGTGGCAGATCGAGGCCAAGCAGGTCAGCAAGCCGGCCGTTGCCCGCGGCGGCCTGCAGTCACTGTGGCGGTACCTGGGCACCCTGATCGAACGCAAGCGCTGGGTCGCCGGCGACGACGTCATCGCCGATCTGCTCGTCGCGGCCGAGGCCGACCCGAAGCTCACCGACGACGGCATCGCCCATCTCGCCGCCGGGATCATCTTCGCCGGGCATGCACCGGTGGTCGCCATCATCGATCGTGGAGTGCTGTTGCTGCTGACTCACTCCGAGCAGCGGGAGGCATTGCGGCGCGACCCGACCCTCGTGGCAGGCGCCGTCGAGGAGATCTTCCGCTTCGCCAGCCCGATCGAGCGGTCCCGAGCCGCCCGGCGTGGCGGCCTGACCAGGTATGCCGCCGCCGACGTGGCGATCGACGGCGTCACCATCCGGGCGGGCGACACCGTCATGTTCGCCGTGCAGGAGGCCAACGAGGACGGGAGCGTCTTTCCCGACCCGAAACGCTTCGATATCACCCGGGCACGCATCCCACACCTGTCGCTGAGTCACGGCGCGCACTTCTGCCTGGGAGCCCACCTGGCCCGGGTGGAACTGCAGTACCTGTTCCTGCGCCTGCTCGAGCGTTTCCCCGGCGTGCGTCTGGCGGTCGACCTCGAGGCGATCCAACCGGTGCGGGAAGCCGTGGCCGGCACCGTCAGCGAGCTTCCCCTCGCGTGGTAGCCGCGGCCTCCGGGTCGCGATCGATTCCTGCGGCGAGCCGTTCGTAGATGACCAGGTCCACCGAGGCGCCGTCTGCGGTGTCCACCCGCTCGCCGCAGTAGTGCATGCCCGCTTTTTCCATCACCCGGCGGCTGGCGGCGTGCTCCACCATGGTCTCGGCGATGGCTCGCCGAATTCCGGGCGTGGTGAGCACGTGAGCGAGCAAGGCTCGCAGCGCCTCGGTGGCGTACCCGTGACCCCAGCACGGCTCGACCACCGTGTAACCGCACTGGCCGGTGTCCGAGGCATCCTCCACGCTGCAGCCGATCTCACCGAGGATCGCCCGGTCCTCCTTGCGGATGATGAAGTAGGGCCCGAACTGACCCGGTTCCGGCGCGTCGACTACCAGCTCCATCACCTCGAGCGAGAACAGCGACGGGTAGCCGGGTGCGAAGTTCAGCCCGCGCGGGGTCTTCCCATCCAGGAGCATGCGCGCAGCAACCCGGTGGATGGGTCGCAACACCAGCCGTGCGGTGTCGATCTGAGCCACGACCGTAGGGTCCCACGAAGCGGGTCGTCACAAACCCGTCCGGCGTACCGGCGGGCCGGTACGCGGCCCGGGCATGATCACTGACTCCCTTGAACGCTAGCTGAACCCCTGAAATTCGGGGTCGGTCCGCATCCCGCCGACTCCTTCCCACATCCCAGGATCGCACTCTGGGTCGCGTTGGGTCTTTATGTGTCCTGGATGGCGGCGATGATTTGTGATGCCCATGTTGACGGGGGGTGGTGTCCTACCAGGTCGGCGAGAGATCGCAGACGTGTTCGTCGTTCTTGAGGAGGCAACGCTAAAGCCAGCCTCAGTTTGTCGATGAGATCTTCAGGTGAGCGCGGGTCGGTAAGCAGCGCCGCCGCGCCTAACTGTTCAGCTGCGCCTGTGTGGCGGGAGAGCACGAGCACACCGGATCCGGCTACGGCTGCTTGTGCAGCGATGAATTCCTTGGCGGTTAGGTTCATGCCGTCCTGGAGGGAGGTGACCCAGAAAACGTCTGCTGCAAGGTAGCTGTCGATCACCTCGGTGAAGGACAAGGTACGGGACAGGTATTCAATGGGTTGCCAGCCACCGACGCTCCAGGCCTGGTTGATCTGGGTGATGCGCCGCTCGAGTGCTTTTTTGGTCGGAGTGTAGGCGGTGACGCCGGGCTCGGGTGGGGCGCACACGAGCCGAAACCGCAGATGCCCGCACAGTTCGGGGTGGCGGGTGAGCAACGTTGCGATGGTCTCGACTTTTTCTAGCGGGGCTTTGACGTAGTCGAGGCGTTCGACGGATACCACCAACGGCGGGGTCGCCGGAGGTATGTGGGGAGCGCGGGTCCGGGCCAGTGCCTCGATGGCCTCGCGGTCGATGCCTAGTGGATGGACACCGATGCGCGGAGGCCGTGGGGTCTCGGCGACAGCGTGCCGGAAATTCTGGGCGAAGGTGGTGGTATGAAATCCTGCCCAGTCCAGACAGCGCAGTGAGGAGCGGATTTCCAGGGCAGTGGGCAAGGCGGCGAAGGCTGCTGGTGGCGGGAACGGCGTGTGGTGAAACAAGCCTACCTTCAAGTCTGGGCGGGCGGTGCGCAGAAGGCCGGGTACAAGCCAGAGGTTGTAGTCGTGCAGCCACACGGTTGCCCCTGGGCCCGCTGTGTTGGCGATGTGGTGGGCGAAGCGCTTGTTGACCCTGCGGTAGTGTGCCCACGCGGCCGGGTCGAAACGCATTCGCTCCGGTTGGGACATGAGCACGGGCCAGAGGGTCTCTTTGCAGGTCCGGTGGAAATACCCGCTCCACTGGTAACGAGTTAGCGGGACGAACGACAGTGGTATTCCAGTGTTGTGTTCGTTGAGGTGGGTAAGGTGTTCTTCGGTGTCAACGATTCCCGCAGTGACCCAGATCGCGTCCAGGTCATTGGCGAAGACGTGATTGAGAGTGGGCAGAATGCCATTAGGGCTCGTCGGTTCGTGCCAGCCATGTTCAGGGGTCCAGCTGACCGGCGGGCGGTGGTATCCGATCAGCAGCGGGTAACGGGTGTGCACCCAGCCCAGTCTTTGTAATGCCTGCAGCACACCGGCCGCGCCCGGCTGAGGAGACCTGTACACCATGTCCTGGGCTGGTACCGCGGAGGTCAACGCGGGCTCGGCGTTGCCGACGATCACACCGTGGGCGCCTAGGGTGAACAGCGACAGGTCATTGCGGCTGTCCCCAGCGACCAGGATGGCGTCCAGTGGCCAGCCCTGCTGTTGAGCCAGGGCGGAGAGGGCGTTGCCCTTGGAGGCACCGGGCGGCAGGACGTCGAAGTAGCGGTCTGCCGAGTAGATCCATCGGCATCCCAGCGCCCCCACGGCCTCGGTGATGTCCGTGGTGAGCTGGTCGGCATGCAAATAAAACGAGCAGCGGCCGTCTTGGTCGGCGTCGTGTTGATACTTCAGCGCGGGGAAGCGGTCCAGCGCGGCGCGTACCTGCGCGGTGCCGGGCCAGCCAGCGCGCAGCTGGGTTTGCAGCGGCTCAACCGGGGATAGGTCGGTACCGTCGAGGACTGTGGTGCCGATGTCGGCGATGACCCAGCGGGGTCGTGGCAGCAGAGGATCACGCAGCGCCTCACGGACTGCTGGGAGTCCGCGGCCGGTAGCGAAGACGATCATCAGTTCCGGATGGCGTGCCAGGGCTGCCTGAAGCCGCCATCGGTCCGTTGCGTCTCCGCCCAGCAGAGTGCCATCAAGGTCAGCAGCCAGCACCTTCGCGCAGGGCTTTTCGCTGGTGAGTGGGGATGTGTTTGGTGACCGTGCTGCAGCTTCTCTCATCGGTCCCGGACGGTTCCCACATTGGCTGCCCCGATATCAGCAGAAACGCCCAACAAAACCATGGCTCCCCGCATGTGCGTCGAGCGCGCAAACCGCGAGTAGAGCATATGAATCTTCAAGTCGGTGGGCACTTAGCTCAGCTCCGCGACGGGTGCGGGAACGCGGGATAGCCACTGCTGTAGCTCGACCAGGTTCGGCGCGGCGCTGGAACCCAGGTCGGTGATGGCAGCTCCGCCGCAGGCCACCCCGGCAGCAAGACAGTCGGGAAGATCGTGTCCGATGAGCCGGGCATGGATAAAGCCAGCATTGAAGCAGTCCCCAGCGCCGGTGGTATCGACCGCAGCCAGCGGGATGCCGGCAATGTCGTAGCGCTGCCCCTGCTGAGCCGCGGTGGCGCCGTCGCTGCCGCGTTTAATGATTACGGTATCCACGAGGGCAGCGAGTGCATCCAGGGCGTCCTCGACTGTGGTGGCGCCGGTCAGCCGCAGCGCTTCGTTAGCGTTCGGGGCGAAGAAGTCGAGCAGTGCGAGGGTGTCTCGCAGCATGGGGTTTCCGAGAGCGCCAGAGATGTCCTGGCAGTCCATGAACACCTGGGTGCCGAGCTCGTGCGCCAAGCGAAAGGCGGCCAAGGTGGCCGGGTCGTACTGGAGCGAGGGCAACAACAGCATCCGTGGCCGGTGTTGTCGAAGAAGGGTCGCCAGTGACGGTGGGCTGATGTGGTCTTGATATGTGGTCATGGCTCGGTCGCTGGGATAGGAGAACACCACAGTCAGGCTGCGCAGCGGGATGTGGTGATGACGAAAGCCGATCTCGTTGAGGCCCTCGGCGCGGGCAACAGACAGAACATGCTGGCTAAACAGGTCATTGCCAAAATCGGTTGCCCAGACGACGTTGTGTCCTAAACGGTGGAGTGCCATCGCTAAAGTGAAGGCACCACCCGGTAGCAGCCTGAACTCTTCGGCGAAAACCTCTGCGCCGGGCAGGGTTGGCCGGGCTAAACCCCGAAAAATCATGTCTGCAAACCAGGGCCCGGCCACCAAGACCACGTGATCCGCTGCCGAAACGCTCACGGTGGAGTGCGACATTCGACCTCAACCACGCCGGGGTCCAGCAGCCCCAGAGCCCTCGATCACGTCGACCTGACGCTGCGTCCCGCGGGTCATGTTCACGCCGTTGCCCTCCCCACCAGTGCAGATATACCCCATCGACTCCCTTGCCGTAACCCCGCAGTGGCCAATCGTCTGCCGATCGTTCACCGGATCATCACAACAATCACAGCTGCGACATCGGCACCGGAACTGACACCCCCAGCCGACGCCTACCAGGTGGCTATGTCAGCAGTCACGAAGACCGCGCCTTACGGAGGCTGCGCCTCAACGCTGACAGCCGACAGCAACAACGGGCTCCAAAACCGCCCTCGCCGGGTGGGCAGATCTCCGGGACGGCCAACCACAACAGCTACTGCAGCCGGGTCCGCATGGGCGCGGTGTGGCATCCCCGTCGAACGCGCCACACCGGTCTCAGCGAGCAAGATCGTCGGTGACGCCGACGACACACTGAGACCTCATGACCGAGGCTACCGACTCTCAAGCTTCTGACCAAGAACCAGATGTTTGCGAGCAGGCCGATCGACGGCGAGCGTGGCCAGCAGGGATCCGTCGGAGTAGGGGGAGCAGCTGCAGCCGTGGTCGTGCAGATGGGTGAGGGTGGCCTGCTCGATGTTCGCGAAGTGAGCACGGGTCGGGGCGGCGGTGGTCATATGGGCTGTCCAAGCGGTCGCACTACGAGGGTGTTGATGTCAACGCCGGTGGGCTGGTCCAGCGCGAAGCGGATGGTCTCGGCCACTGTTTGAGCGGACAGCGTCGTGGGGGTTGGGTGCCGGGCTTCCAGAACGGTGTGGCGGTCATGCCGGGGGCGATGAGGGTGACACCGACGCCGAGGGCCGTCTGCATGCGGATGTTCTCGGCGAGTGCGGTGACGGCCCATTTGGTGGCGGAGTAGAGGTTGCCCCCGTGAGCAGGTCCGCGGAACTAAGCCGGAGTGGGAAACGACTACTGGTCAGACGAGATTGCGGCACGAGCCGGTAGCGACGGTGGAGGTGAGGGCGATGGCGGGCGCCGAGTGGGCCCGGTGGGTGTTCGCTGCGATGTTCACCGCGCTGACCCTGTTCTACCTGGTCCGGCTGTGCCTACCCAGCCAAGCCGGGCCGCCGCGGAGTGCCGGGGAGACCTGGAGCGTGGACGCCTCGCGGGGCGTGATGAGCCTGGGCATGGTGGCCATGTTGGTGCCCTGGGTTGATCCACTTCCCCCGGTGGGCTGGCAACTGCTGTTCGGGATCGCCGCCGTGCACGGTGGGCTCCGGTTGATCCAGCGCTGGATGCGACCAGCTGCGGATACGCACCACGAGCTCCATCTCGCCATCGGTGCCCTGGCGATGGTGTACATGTTCATGGCGGTGCCGGACGGGCACAGCTCCTCCTCCGGCATGACCGGCATGACCGGCATGACCGGCATGACCGGGATGGCCGGGATGGCCCCGGCCAACTTCACGTCATCCTGGCTGACCTGGGCTTTCGTCGCATATTTCTTGTTCTTCGCGGTGTGGTTGGGTAGGCGGTTGGTCACGCCGTGCACCGCTGCGCTGGCAATGCCCGCCAGCGCCCCCTTTTCCGGCGGGGGACCGCGCAGCATGGCCGTCTCACCCCACCTGCTCGGTTCTACCGAGGTTGTCATGTGTATCGGGATGAGCTACATGCTCCTCGCGATGTTGTGAGAGGCCATCGAGTTCAAGCCACGCGGTGCTGCACCTACCACACGGAGCGTCTCATCATGATCGATCTCAGTCGGCGGCATCCCCCTCGGCTCAGGCAACGGTGGGGGCAACGGGCTGCTGCGATCAGCATCGCCTGCGCGGCGGCGCTGCTCACCCTGGCCGGCACCGCGTCGGCGCATGTCACAGCGAACCCCAGCACCGCGCAGCAAGGCGGCTACGCCAAGGTGTCCTTCCGGGTTCCCAATGAGCGCGACACCGCATCCACCATCAAGTTGGAGGTGAACCTGCCCACCGATCACCCGATCGCCTCGGTGGGGACCCGTGCGGTACCCGGCTGGACGGCCACTGTGGAGAAAACCACCTTGGCGAAGCCGATCATCACCGATGACGGGCAGATCTCGCAGGTCGTCTCGAAGATCACCTGGACTGGCGGCAAGATCCCCCCGGGACAGTTCGAGGAGTTCGACGTCTCGATGGGTCCATTGCCGACTGACACCGACCAGCTGGTGTTCAAGTCCTTGCAGACCTACGACAACGGCGAGGTGGTGCGGTGGATAGACACCACCACCCCGGGCGGTCCCAAACCGGCGCACCCCGCACCGGTCCTCACCCTGACACCGGCCGGTACCAGCACGGCAGCCGCCACCGTGAGCACCGCCGGCGAGACACCGTCCTCGCCCAGCACCCTCGGCGTGGTCCTCGGCATCGTCGGGATCGTGCTCGGGCTTGCCGGGATCATCCTCGGCGTGCTGAACCGGCGTAGCGGCGCTGCTGGCTGAGGGCCGCCCATGGGTCGGCGGGTACTGCGAGCGAGCGCGGTCACGCTGCTCTGCGTCGTGCTCGGATTGCTGGCCGGTGCGGGTTCGGCCAGTGCCCACGCCACGCTCGTCTCCACCCAGCCCGGTCAGGGAGCGCTGGTGGCCACCCTGCCCTCGGTGGTGTCGCTGACCTTCAGCGAGCCGGTGGTGGTAGCGACCAGTGGAGTCCGGGTCTTCGGGCCGGACGGGTCCGAACTCGACAACGGGCACACCGTGCATGTCGGGCAGCCCTCCACAGTGGGCGTGGGCCTGTCGAGTGCTCCCCCGGTCGCGCAGGGCACCTACACGGTCTCCTGGCGGGTGATCTCGGCGGACTCGCATCCGGTTGCGGGTGCGTTCACCTTCTCGGTGGGCCATCCCTCCGCAGGCCGATCTCCTGCCGGCGCGCAACCGGCCGGCAGCGCCACCCTCGGAGCCGTCTACGCCGTGGTGCGCGCGGCGGCGTTCGCGTCCTTCGCGGTACTGGTGGGGTCGATCGGGTTCGTCCTGCTCTGCTGGCCGGGCGCGATCACCAGACGGGATACCCGCCGCGTCATGCTGGCCGGCTGGGCTGGGCTGTTGGCGTGCACCATGGCAACCCTGCTGCTCCAGGGGCCTTATGGCAACGGACTGGGTCTGGACCGGCTCCTGGACTCGGCGCTCGTCTCCGAGACCCTGGACAGCCGGGTGGGCGCTGCGCTGACCGGCCGGCTCGCGCTGCTTGCGCTGGCGGGCGTGTTCCTCGTGCTGCTCTGCGCCTGGCTGGAGCATCTCGGCCGGCGCGGCCGGATCTGGTTCGGCGCGCTCGGCGTTGTACTGGCCCTGGGGCTGGCCGCTACCTGGTCTGCCGCCGACCATGCCGCAGTCGGGCTCCAACCAGAGCTGGCGCTGCCCGCCGACATGGTCCACCTGATGGCGATGGGGCTCTGGCTCGGTGGCCTGGTCACCCTGATCGTCCTGCTACGACCGGTGAGTACCGCCAGTGCCGAGGTACCCACCCTCACCGACCACGCCGTGTACCGGTTCTCCACGATCGCGACCGGCTCGATCGTGGTTCTGATCAGCACCGGCAGTTACCAGTCGTGGCGCCAGCTCGGCAGCTGGGCCGCGTTCGGATCCACCGACTACGGCCGGCTGCTGCTGGTGAAGCTGGGGGCGGTCGCACTCATGCTCAGCGTCGCGACGCTGTCGCACCGGTGGGTCACCCGGCGTCGGCGAACGCTCGTCGGCGTGGGGGCAGCGGCCCGAGCCACGTCCGGCCCAGCCCTGAGCCAGCCGGCCCCGAGCCTCCCCGCGCAGCGTCGGGACGCACCGGGGCTAGCTGTGTTACGCCGGAGCGTGCTGGGAGAGGCGGCCCTGGGGGCGCTGGTGCTGGGCGTCACCGCAATGCTGATCAACGCCGAACCGGGTCGCACGGCCACCGCCGCGCCACCCGGACCGGCCCACCAGGTCATCAACTACGACACCGGGGGGCCCAACGGGAGAGGTCGGCTCATCGTGGACGTCAACCCGGCCGCGACGGGGCCGAACATGATTCACGTCACCGCGCAAGATCCCCGGGGAACGCCGACCGACGTCGCCGAGCTACGGGCGGAATTGACCCTCACCGCACGCCAGCTCGGACCCTTCACCATCGCGCTGCGCAACACCGCGCCGGGGGAGTATGTCGCCAGCGGGGTCCAGCTGCCCTACCGGGGCAACTGGCAGCTGGCGGTAACCGTTCGCACCTCGGACATCGACGAGACCACGGTAGCCGCCCCGGTCGCCGTCCGCTGAGGGCCGGGACCCCCAGCCGATGGGCCCAGCCGGTGAGCCGCAGCGTCAGCTCTTCGGTAACGCCCGGAAGGTGTCCACCACCCGGTTCACCGGCGGAAGCACCACCTTGGGATCAGAGCCAGCCGCAGTGAACACCGCGATGGCGTAGTTGGCGGGCTCGTTCTGGACAGTGATCGCCAAGAAACGGATGTGCGCGTTCTTCTCGTTGTCCCCGACTCCACCGTAGATCAACGCCTGCTGGGCACCCACCTGCTTGGCTTCCGGGGGGATCACCTGCACGTTGCGGTAATTCTCGGCCACCTGCTGGAAGAACAAGGTGCCCGCGACCGGCAGGGACCCCGGGCGACCAACTCCGAGAGTGATCACCGTGGTCTGGTCCGGGCTCGTCACCGTGGTGGTGCGCCCCTCTTGGGCGGTCGACCACCCATCGGGAGCCTCGAAGCGATACTGGCCGGCGCTGTTGACCACCTCTTGAGCATCAACGGCTCCAGCACCGCCGCCACCGGTCACCAGGGCGATGACTCCGAAGGTGGCCGCAAGCAGGAGAGCGACGACACCGATAAGCGAGATGACCGGTCGACTGCGCAGCCGAGAGATCAAGTTATTCATGAGGGCGCCGATCGTAGCGGGGTAGTGGTCGGACGTAGCAGTGGGGGCCGGCGATGATTCGCCGGCCCCCACTGGATCAGAAATCAGAGGTTGTCACGCACCTCAGAGAGAGTGCCTGCCAGCCCGGCGGCGAGTCGCCGCCACCGTCAGTGCGCCGAGTCCGGTGAGCAGGAAACCACCGGCCAACATCGGGGAGAGGTCGGAACCGGTCTGAGCAAGCTCGGGACCGCCACCCTTGTTCTCGCCGTTGCCGTTCTCCTCGCCCTTGTTGCCTTCGCCGTGCTCCTTTTCGTGGTGGTCGTTGCCCTCAGTCTCGTGGGCAAGGGTCTCGGCCTGGCCGAGGACGACCAGAAGGGTGCGGTTGAGCACGTCGAGGCGCAGAGCCTCCTGGGCACTACCAGCGCCCTGCGGGTTGTGGAAGATGATCGACTTGCCCTGGTTGAGGAGCAGGCACAGCAGTGCCGAGTTACCGCAGTCCTTGGGCAGAGCCAACGCGGTGGGCTCATCGAGCAGGTACGAAGAGTGCCCGTCGCTGTCGATACCCAGCAGGAACGAGTGCCGATCGGTGTCGGGCTTGTCGGACCTCGACTTGGAGTCGGAGTGCACCGCCCGAACACCCAGGCCATCGCAGGGCTGGGTCAGCTTGTCCCGCTTACCGATGCAAAGGTTCAGCAGTTCGTTCGCCGAGTCAGCCTTGGTGTGACCGTGCTTCTTGTCCCGCTCGGCGATGCCGAGGCCCTCGGCAACACCCAGGGACAGGATGCCGTTGCACTCGTAGGAGGCAGTGGCGTCCTTGTCGTGGTTGCCCAAGCACAGCGCCGCGACGCCACCGCGAGCCGCAGCCAGCGAGGAGTCATGGTCTTCGGTGGCCACGGTGTTGTGGTAGAGCAGGCTCAGGCACAGCAAGCCGCTGGTGGCGTTGCAGAGCTTGAGCGCGTCGCCGTTGTCGCCTTCCCGGTTGTGATCCCGAGAGTCGGCGCTGGAACCGACGATCCGGCTACCACCCAGGCCGAGCACTGTCGAGTCGGAGTGCGCGTGCCCGTTGTCGTCGATGCTTCCGTCGTACTTGGTGATGTCCAGCAGACGCGAACGGAGCAGGTCGACCTTGCCTACGGCACCGGACGCGTGGTCAGGAGGCCTGGGATCCCTGATCTGGTCGCTGTCCGGGGTCTCGTCCCGGCGCTCTTCCTCACCGTAGTGACCATCATGGTGACCGTCGTGGTCATCATGCGCGCGGGTCGTACCCGGGTGAAGAAGATTGTTGGGAAGGGGAAGGTCGCCCGTGCCAGGGACCACAACCGGCCCGGCAGGCGAGGGTGGCAAGGCGGGAGCGTTGGTGTTGGGCGGTGCCACCGGATCACTGGGAGGACCCGCCGGACCAGCGGTGGCTCCCGTGAACTGCTGCACGGAGTGAACCACCTGCGCCGAGGCAGCACCCGGCAGCAAAACCATCGCGGCTGCCGTCCCGGCTGCCATGAGTGCCAGGCGGCGATGCCTCCTGGGTGTGCGTGACGTCATGTTCCGGTGTTCCTCCTCGTTCGAGATCTCTCCGCGAGAGGGCGGTACGGCTTTCCCCCTGGGGGGCCGCGGATCCCTCGTAACCTGCGCAATGAACGCCCCGATATCACCGGTGGTGACCGATCTCCCGGGCGTCCAGGTACCGGCTCAACGAGGTGGGAGTCGGCACAGATACGTCCGGTAGCCCGACTATTCCCCGAACGGTGATCCGCCCCTCGACCAGTGCCACCCGAAGTGCACAATGCGTCGATTCTCACCTCGTAAGAAGGCCGTCGTTCACACGAATGGATCCATGAGACGTGTCGGAGGTTGCCCTTCGTATCGATTTCCCCGTTTTCGGGGCAGGTTCGCGGTTACGGACAGCTCCAATCAGCACGGCCGGACGCCGACCGGACGCCGACCGAACGCCGACCGAGCACTGCCGGACAGGGCAGCCGCACCCGGACAGAACGGCCCCAACCGGGCCGTGATTCACTGCCCAGCGACATGTCACGAGCGCGCTGCCATAGGTCGGCTGGCACTGCCGGCCCGAATCCAATCGTCGCGATCACGGGTGGGGTGCTTGCTCTCGGCATAGTTGCGTGTGGCCAGCCGTCCGCCGCTCCCTCGCCGGTCACATCGCCCTATGCCGGGCAGGCTGGCAGTGTGGGATCCGCCCGGGTTCCCCCCGCACCGCAGCCGGTCGCCGATGGGCCGTGCCGTTACCTGCCGGCCGCGGCCGTGCAGGACATCAACGGGGAGCGAGTTGGCGGCGTACAGGTCTCCGCTGATCATCCGTATCCCGCGTGCTTCTTTCTGACCAAGAGCGGGAGCGTGCAGCTGCGGACCTGGATCGTGGTCGCCACCCCCGGCGTGGCGCGAGCGACCATCGACGCCGTTGTCCCGGTGGCCACCTCCGATCTGGCGCAGCTTCCGGGGGGCTGGTCGGGTGGCTCACAGCCGACCAAGGACGGCGCGGTCTACGCCGTCGCCCGGCAGGGCACCGCGGTTGTGATCACGACCAATCAGCGCCAGACGATCAGCGCGCGCGAGATCGCCAAGCGGGTCATCGCCGCGCTGGATCGGTAGTGATGATGATCAGTCGGTTCCGGATGGTCGGCCGTGCACCCGGACGACGCCGTTAGCCGTCGGCGAGCGTCCGCTGGCGACCTGGTCCCGGTACTCCGGCACCAGATGAGCGACCTCATGACGGCCGAATCGCTCGGGCGGCAGGCGCCGGCGGCCGCGCGCCACGGCACCGACGATTCCCACGACTGCGAGCAATAGCGACGCCACCCACGGCCAGCGACGGTGTGGCCGCGGGTTGATGTGCACCGAACGCGTGATCCGCACCTCAGCCACCTCCTCGAGACCTTCGCTCTATCGCCGGCTACATCCCCGTCTACCTGCCCGTTTGACGCCGGACCGGCGGGAGCACGGCAGCGCAGGCCCATCCGTCACTGAATCAGCGTGATGGCAGGATAGGCCTGGTGACTGAGCACGCAAACAACGAAACCCAGGTTATCCTGCACACCACTGAAGGTGACATCCGTCTTACCCTGTTTCCCACCCACGCTCCCAAGACCGTGGCGAACTTCGTGGGCCTGGCCGAGGGCAGCAAGGAATACTCCCAACGCAATGCCCAAGGCGAGCTCTCCGGTCCGTTCTACGACGGCTCCCTGTTCCACCGGGTCATCAAGGGGTTCATGATCCAGGGCGGCGACCCGACCGGCACCGGCCGCGGTGGTCCTGGCTACCGGTTCGGCGACGAGACCCATCCGGAACTACAGTTCAATCGTCCCTACCTGCTGGCGATGGCCAACGCGGGTCCGAACACCAACGGCTCGCAGTTCTTCATCACGGTCGGTGCGGCGACGCATCTGAATCGCAAGCACACCATCTTCGGCGAGGTCGCCGATCAGGACTCGCGCACCGTGGTGGATTCGATTGCGGGTACCCCCACTCGCGACGACCGCCCGGTAGACAACGTCGTGATCGAACATGTGACAGTCGAGCCGGCCGGGGTGTGACGTCGATGGCAGGTCCGGTGTGCAGCCGCCATCCCGGTCGCGAGACCGGGGTGCGCTGCAGCCGCTGTGACCGTCCTGCCTGCTCCGCCTGCCTGCGCGAGGCCTCGGTCGGTTACCAGTGCGTGGACTGTGTCGGGCAGGGCTCCCGAACTCGCTCGCGCGTCACACGACCTGCCTGGACTGTGCCGACGCGACCGACTGGGCATTCGGTCGTCACCGCTGCCCTGATCGCGATCAACGTCGCGATCTTCGTCATCACCGTGGCGCAGGCGGGCAGCCTGTCCGACAACGCCACCGCGCCGCTGTTCGAGCAATGGGGACTGTGGCCGGCCGCGGTGACCAATGGCGCGTGGTGGCGGCTGTTCACCTCGGGATTCCTGCACTTCGGGCCGATCCACCTGGCCTTCAACATGATCGCGCTGTGGGTGATCGGCCGGGATCTGGAACAGGTACTGGGTCGGACCCGGTACCTGGTGGTCTACCTGGTCTCGCTGCTGGGCGGGAGCGTGACGGTCTGGTTGCTCTCCGCGCCGAACACGCTGACCGCAGGCGCCTCTGGTGCCGTGTTCGGCCTGATGGGCGGGCTGGCCGTGGTACTGATCCGGATGCGGCGCAGCCCCGGCCCGGCGTTGACCATCATCCTGCTGAACGTGGTCATCAGCTTCGTGGTGCCGGGAATCTCCATCCTCGGCCATCTCGGTGGCTTGCTGTTCGGTACTGCGGTCACAGCCGTGATGCTGTACGTCCCCACAACTCCCCGATGACTCGCAACGGGTGCCCGGAGCTGTCTATCCACACGAGTTGTCCACAGTGGGGATGAATCCCACGCGTGTTATTCGCCGCTCACGGGTCAACGCCAACGCATGGTCATCAGCAACCCGACGATCATCAAGGCGAAGCCGATCAGGAAGTTCCAGTTACCGAGGCTGGAGAGCAGCGGGATCTTGTCGATAGCCAGGTAGTTCACCACCAGCCAGAGCAAGCCCAGCAGCATTGAACCCAGCATGACCGCCACGTAGGCCGGGTGCGAGGGACCCGCAACGCGGACCCTCGTCGGGCCAAGCTGTTCGGCCGGAGGGGTGTAGACCGACTTCTTCCGGACCTTCGACTTCGGCATGGTCATTCCTCGTCACGTGCGGCCTGATGTGGTACCAGCAGGACCCAAGCTGGGGTGCTGGTGACACGTTAACGTAGTGACCCCGGCGGCCGAGCAGGTCAGGGACTGCGCCATCCGGGCTCGGCATCCGGTGCCGGGGCCGGGCAGACCGCGCGGGTCGCACAGGCCGCGTAGGCCTGCCAGGTCCGCGCCCACTACCGTCTCGGTGCCGACCCTGCAGAGTTCACCGCGCCAGTGCGGAGGTTTCGTGAGCCATGTGTTGACCCCGCCCGTCGGGGGTTCTCCGCCACCACACCGGCGCAGGGACCCCGTTCGGACGGCGATCCGCGGGATAGGCGAGCTGATCCTGACAGCGGGCCTGGTCGCGTTGCTGTTCGTCTTCTACGAGGTCTACGTCACCGACTGGTTCTCGGCTCAGAAACAACGCGAGGCCACCTCCCAGCTGGATCAGGACTGGCACAACGGGCGGGGCCTGGTGGACCGGCCGATCAAGGGCGCCGGGATCGCGAAGCTGTACATCCCGGCCTTCGGACCTGATTTCGTCTTCACCGTGCTGGAGGGCACCGACGCGGACATCCTGGCGGCCGGCCCCGGCCATTACCAGGGCACCGCGCTTCCCGGCCAGCCGGGAGACTTCGCGGTCGCCGGGCACCGCGTCGGCCAAGGCTCGCCGTTCAACTCCCTGGACCTGCTGTCGTCCTGCGACTCCATCGTCGTGGAAACGATCGACCACTGGTACGTCTACCGCGTCTTGCCGCTGGCGGGCGAGGCACCGGGGTGGCCGGCAGGGAAGGGTGCCCAACCACAATGCCGAGGGGTCGCCCCGCTGCCCGGCCGGTACTCCGATGTCGTGGGCAAGACCGTGGTGCTGCCCTCACAGGTCGACGTGATCGCTCCCGTGCCCGGGCATCCCGGGCGCGCTCCCACCAACCGGGTGATCACACTCACCACCTGCCACCCGCAGTTCTCGGCCAGTCACCGGCTGATCGTGCATGGCGTCCTGGTCGCCGAGTACCCCAAGGTCTCCGGTCAGCGTCCCACCGAGTTGACCGCCGACGCCTGAGGAGGCCCATGTACAGCTGGATCTGGCGGCATCTGCCCGGGCCCCGTGCCGTCCGGCTGATCGAGGCGCTGCTGCTGGTCGCGGTGGTCGTCGCCGTGTTGCTGTTCGTGGTCTTCCCCTGGCTGGACCCCCGGCTCCCGTTCAACGCGGTCACCACCGGCTGACCCACCCCCCATTCAGCGGGCTGAGCGGGGTTTCGGCGCTCGAATTACCCCGCTCAGCCCGCTGAATGCGGATCGGCGCAGGCGCCGGGCGAGCTGCTCTAGGGTGGTCGGTGTGCGCATCCTGGTGGTCGACAACTACGACAGCTTCGTCTACAACCTCGTGCAGTATCTGGCGCAGCTGGGAGCCCAGTGCGTGGTCCGGCGCAACGACGTGGTCGAGCCCGGAGACGTCAGCTCCGCGGACGGGGTTCTGATCAGTCCTGGGCCGGGTACCCCGGAGCGCGCCGGAGCAAGCATGAGCATCGTCCGGGACTGTGCTGAGCACAGCCGCCCACTACTCGGTGTCTGCCTCGGCCACCAGGCGATCGGGGCGGTCTGGGGAGCCACCGTGGATCGGGCGCCAGAGCTCCTGCACGGCAAGACCTCCGTGGTGCACCACGATGGCACCGGCGTGCTCACCGCGTTGCCGCAACCATTCATCGCCACCCGCTACCACTCGCTGACCGTGCTGCCGGAAACCATCCCCGACGAGCTCAAGGTCAACGGCCGCACCGAGTCGGGGATCGTCATGGCGCTGCGGCACCGGGATCTCCCCGTGTACGGGGTGCAGTTCCACCCCGAGTCGGTCCTCACCGATGGTGGGCACCGGCTGCTGGCAAACTGGCTCCGCCTCGCAGGTGCCGAGGTAGCCGAGTCGCGGGTCACCGAACTGGAGAACGGAATGCGCAAACTCGCCTCCGCCGCAGTGGTGCCCTGACCCCGTTGGTGGCTCTTCAAGTACCACCAAGGGAGTCAGTTGGGACCGGTGAATCCGGGGGTTTCGAAGATCCCGCTGGTAGTGGTCGGGCTGGTCGACGTGTTATCCCGGCCGACGGTGACGGTAATGGTCTGATCAGCGGCGACACCGCTACCCGATGGCACGTCCTGGGTGAGGATGACCCCGACCTGGTCGGGATCCCTCGCCGGAGCGAGGATCTGCTTGAGAGTGCCGGCCCAACCGACCTTCTTCAGCGAGTTCAAGGCTTGGTCCGGCGTCAGACCGTGCAGGTCAGGCATCTGGAGCTGGTTGCCCCGGGAGACGGTAAGGGTCACCGCGCTGCCCGCCTTGACGTTGGCACCGCCGCCGGGGTTCTGCTTGAGGACCTGGCCCTTCGGCGCTGAGGAATCGACCTCCTGGACCTGCGCGGTGAGGTGGGCGACCGCGATGTTGCGCTGGGCCTGCTCGATGTTGGTCCCCACCACGTCGGGTACGCCGACGGTCTCCGGGGGCACGCCGACGGTGATGACCACTGATTTGCCCTTGGCCAGCCTGCGTCCAGCCGGTGGGTCCTGGACGAGCACGTGACCGACGTCGTTGTCGTCCTGGGTGACCTGCTGGCGCTGGTCTGGCGAGAGCACCAGGCCCACCTGCTGGAGAGAGGACTGCGCCTGCACCCGGTCCAGCCCGAGCAGGTTGGGCACCTCCACTTCGGCCGGACCCGCACCGACGTCCAGCCGGATCGTCGTCCCCGGTAGCGCTTGACCCGATGGGGTCATCGCCACCACCCGATCGAGATCCTGCGGCGTGGACTCCACCGGCCGGCGCTCGGTCTGGAAACCTGCGGCGTTGAGCGCCTGCTCGGCGGACACCACGGGCTGGCCGACCACGTTGGGCAACGAGAGCGGTTTCTGACCGCCCCCGAACACGTTGGTGAACAGCAGCAGGAGCAGGCCGACGATCGCGATAACCACCACCGTGGTCAGGATCCCGAGGCCTCTCCCGGATCGCCGCTGTTCGGCCGAGGGCCCGGCCCGCTCCTCCGAGCGGCGTCGGTCGGCCCGGGTGGGTCGCATGGTGCGCAGCGCGACGGTGGGTCCCGAGTCGAGCATGAGATCACGGTCAGCGTCAGTCATGACGGCGGGCGCCAGTTGGCGCTGCCCGGATAGCACGCGAACCAGGTCCGTACGCATCTCGGCTGCGGACTGGTAACGGTTGGCCGGGTTCTTGCTCATCGCCTTGAGCACCACCGAATCCAGCGCGGCCGACACCTCGGGATTGGCCTGCGACGGTGGGGTGGGGTCCTCGCGAACGTGCTGGTAGGCCACTGCGACCGGAGAGTCGCCGGTAAACGGGGGCACCCCGGTGATCAGCTCATAGAGCACGCAACCGGCGGCATACACATCTGATCGAGCGTCCACCTGCTCGCCCCGGGCCTGCTCGGGGGACAGGTACTGGGCGGTGCCGACCACCGCGGCGGTCTGCGTGACACCCTGCCCGTCGGCCAGTGCCCGGGCGATGCCGAAATCCATCACCTTGACCGCACCAGCGTTGTTGATCATCACGTTGGCCGGCTTGACGTCCCGGTGGATGATGCCGTTGCGGTGGCTGAAGTCCAGGGCGGCGCAGACGTCGGCCATCGTCTCCATCGCCCGCTGCTCGTCCATCGGACCGTCGAGCTTGACGATGTCCCGCAGCGTCCGGCCGTCGACGAACTCCATCACGATGTAGGGCAGCGGGCCGTAGTCCGACACGGTCTCGCCGGTGTCGTAGACCGCGACGATCGCTGGATGGTTCAGCGCGGCTGCGTTCTGGGCCTCGCGGCGGAAGCGGTGCTGGAACTGCGGATCCCGAGCAAGATCGGCACGCAACACTTTGATGGCGACGTCGCGACTGAGCCGGACGTCACGGCCGCGGTGCACCTCGGACATGCCGCCATAGCCGAGCGTCTCGCCCAGCTCATAGCGATCCGACAGTAGCCGGGGAATGGTCATTCCTACGCCGTCCCGCTCCTCGTTCGCGACCAGAGCCGTGATGCGCACCGGCCCGGGCCCATCATGCCCCCCTTTTGAATGTCACCCGATGGGTGTGGACTGCTCACTTTCCCATCCGGCACGTCATCTCGATGGTCGACCCCCGGGGGACATAGCCGACCCGCGGATCAAGCCCGATGATCCGGCACTGCGAGCGATGATCGGGATCGATCTGCTCGCCGTCCTCGTCCACTACCCGCGGTACCAGGCCATGGACTTTCGCGGCGACGGCCGCGTCGCTACCCCGATGACCCCAATAGTCGGTGGGAATGATGAGCACCTCCGGGGTCCCGCCGTCCTGGTCGTCCTGCCCGGGGGTGGGTTGGTCTTCGGTCGGTTCGTCCGAACCCGTCCGGCCGGAACCGGGCTCAGTGTCCTGTTCAGAGCCCGGTCCCGGCTGGACGGGCTGCGATGCCACCGGCGGGGGCGGCACGCCGACGGGGCCGGGAGCGCTTCCCGACCTCGATGCCGTATCGGAGGTCGGGACCGGGGAACGCAGCGCATCCCAGGCCAGAAAACCACCGAGTAGCAGCACGAACGCCCCGAGCAGCGCGAGCCCGATCCGCCCGGCCCCCCGCCGCTCGGGCGAGGGTTGCGGTGAGGGCGGCTGGAGTACGGCGGTAGGTGTGGGGGCGCTGCCGGGAGTCCCCGGCAACGCCCCCTGAGACAGACCTCGGGGTGGGCCGTGCAGCGCCGCGGTGGCCACCGGACCGGCCATCTCACCGGGCATCCTGCTGGGTGGGGGCAGCGGGTATCCCGCTCGCACCGCAGCGATGGCGGCGGCGAACTCACCGCCGGTGCCGTAGCGCTGGCCCGGGTCCTTGACCAGCGTGGCCTCGATCAGCGCCCGAACACCCGCCGGCAGGTCCGAAGGAAGCGGCGCCGGCCAGTCGCGAATGTGCATCATCGCGACGGCCACCGCACTCTCCGCGGTGAAGGGGCGCTGACCGGCCAGGCACTCGTAGCCGACCACGGCCAGCGAGTAGACATCGCCGGCTGGACCGGTCTCATTCCCGGCGGCCTGCTCCGGTGCGATGTAGTGCGCGGTGCCCATCACCATCCCGCTGCGGGTCAGCGGAGCCGCGTCGACGGCCCTGGCGATGCCGAAATCGGTGAGCTTCACCCGCCCGGACGGGGTGATCAGGATGTTGCCCGGCTTGATGTCACGGTGCACCACACCGCGCTCGTGTGCTGCCTGCAACGCCTCGGCGGCCTGCTCGAGGATGTCCAGCGTACGGTCCGCGCTCAACCGCAGCTGCCGCAGCAGGATCGTGGCCAGCGGATCTCCCGCGACCAGCTCCATCACCAGGTAGGCACAGGGATGAGCGGTATCACCTGCTGCCTCCCCGTAATCGTGCACCGCGGCGATGCCGGGATGGTTCAGCGACGCGGTCATCCGGGCCTCGGTGTGAAACCGCTGCCGGAACTCCGCGTCGCCGGAGTACTCCGGCTTGAGCACTTTCACCGCTACCGGACGATCCAGCCGGGTGTCCGCAGCCTGCCAGACCTCTCCCATCCCGCCGATCGCGATACACCGGCCCAGCTGGTAACGCTTGGCCAGCACCTGACCGCTGGTCAGTCCCATGCCGTCACCCGCACTGTCACCACGCCGCCCGCTCGCCCTGGTTTCGCCGAGTTCGACACCAGTGCTGCCCCATCGCCGGGCGGGAACCCTCCTGTCGAACTCGGCGCAGCGGGAGTGGTCGAGACGCTGGGCATCAGCGGCCTCCCTGCAGGGCTGCCGCGATCACGGCCCGGGCGATCGGCGCGGCCAGCGAACCGCCGGTTGCCTCCAGGTTGCGGTCGCCGCCGTTCTCCACCACCACGGCTACCGCCACCTGCGGGTCGTTGGCGGGGGCGAAGGCCACGTACCAGCCGTGCGGCGGGGTGTTCTTGGGATCGGCGCCGTGCTCGGCGGTGCCGGTCTTCGCGGCGATGCTGACGCCACTGATCTTTCCGTCGTTGCGGTAGCTGTTCTCGGCCGCCACCATCATGTCCCGGATCTCCGAAGCGGTGAAGCGGGACATCGCGGTGCCGGCCACCTCGGGGGAGAACTTGTCCAGCACCGACAGATCCGGCGCCAGGATGCTGCGGACCAGCTGGGGTTTCATCCGCACCCCGCCGTTGGCGATCGTCGCAACGATCATCGCGTTCTGCAGCGGGGTGAGCGCCACATCACGCTGCCCGATACCGGACTGCTCCAGCGACGCGACGTCCGGAATGGCGCCCAGGGTCGAGGGCGCCACCGGAGTCGGGATGGTCAGATCCTGCTGCCCGATCCCGAACAGCTGAGCCTGCTTGCGCAGATCCGTTTCCCCGACGACGGAGGCCAGCTGGGCGAAGGAGGCATTGCAGGAACGCACCAGCGCCTCGGTGACCGAGGCGGTGGATCCGCCACCGCAGGTCTCGTCGTCGAAGTTGTGCAGCAATGTCGAGGTCCCCTGCAGCTGAAGGGCCGACGCCGCCGTCAACGGGGTGTCCGGGGTGGCCTTCCCGTCCTCCAACGCCGCGGCGGTGACCACCAGCTTGAAGGTGGAACCGGGTGGGTAGCTCACCGCGACCGCGCGGTTGGTCAGCGGCGATCCCCGCTGCGGCGAGGCGTCAGCTTTCCAGGCGGCCTCCTGCTTGGCGCCGTCGTGGGCGGAGAGCTGGTTGGGGTCGAAGGAGGGGGTCGAGGCCATCGCCAGGATCTCCCCGGTGCTCGGCTTGATCGCCACCACGGCACCGGTGTACCCGCGCTTGATCAGCCCGTTGTAGGCGGCGCGCTGCACAGCCGGCTTAATGGTGAGCTCGACGCTCCCCCCGCTCGGCGCCCGCCCGGTGACCAGGTCGGACAGCCGCCGCACGAACAGCCGGCCGTCAGAGCCGTTGAGTACCGAGTCCATCGAGTTCTCGACGCCGCCCGAGCCGTAGAGCAGGGAGTAGTACCCCGTGACCGGGGCGTAGAGCGGTCCGTCGAGGTAGGTACGCAGGAAACGCAGCTGCCCGCCGGTCTCCACCGAGTTCGCCACCGGCAAACCGCCGGCGATGATCTCGCCGCGCTGCCGGCTGTACTCATCGAGCAGCACCCGCCGGTTGCGCGGGTCGGTGCGGTAGGTGTCGGCGCTGACGACCTGGATGTAGGTCGCGTTCGCCAGCAACAGAACGATCATCCCGATGACGGCCAGCGCGACCCGGCGAAGGGGAGTGTTCACGGGCGCTGCACCATCTCGGTACGTGCCTCGGCCAGCGGGGTTACCGGCCCGCGTGGTGCCGGCGGGGCCGCCGGGGAACGGGCCGCGTGGGAGATCCGCAGCAGCAGCGCCACCAGGATGTAGTTGGCCAGCAGCGAGGAGCCGCCGTAGGCCAGGAACGGCGCGGTGAGCCCGGTCAGCGGGATGAGCTTGGTCACCCCGCCGACCACGATGAACACCTCCAGGCCGATGGCGAAGGCCAGCCCGGCGGCGAGCAGCTTGCCGAAGGTGTCCCGCACGGTCAGCGCGGTGCGCATGCCGCGCATCACCACCAGCAGGTAGGTGAACAGCACCGCCGCCAGCCCGACGAACCCGAGCTCCTCGCCGATCGCGGCGGTGATGAAGTCGGTGTGCGCCTCGGGCACCAGATCGGGACGGCCGGCGCCCAGGCCGGTACCGAACACCCCGCCGGTGCCCAGCCCGAACAGCGACTGCGCCATCTGGTATCCGGCACCGTCGTAATCGGAGAACGGGTTGATCCAGGCGGTGACCCGGCGTTGCACGTGGCTGAACAACATGTCCGAGGCGACCGCGCCACCGAGGAAGAAGATCAGCCCGATCACCAGCCATGCGGCCCGCTCGGTAGCGACGTAGATGAGCACCAGCACGATGCCGAAGAACAGCAGCGAGGTACCCAGATCCTTCTCCAGCACCAACACGCCCAGCGAGAGGCCCCAGGCCACGAGCAGCGGAGCCAGATCCCGGGCCCTGGGCAGCTCCATGCCCAGCACCTTGCGCCCCGCGGTGGTGAACAGGTCTCGCTTGGTCACCAGGAACGCCGCAACGAAGATCATCAGCAGGATCTTGGCGAACTCCCCCGGTTGGATGGTGAACCCGCCCAGGCGCAGCCAGATCTTCGAGCCGTTGACCTCGGAGACCGCGCTGGGCAGCAGCCCGGGCAGGGCCAGCGCCGCCAGCCCGATCAACCCGCAGGTGTAGCCGTAACGAGCCAGCGTGCGGTGATCACGGATCACGACCAGCACCACCACGAACAACCCCAGACCGAGCGCTGTCCAGGCGATCTGGTGCGGAACGTTGCCCGCCGGGACCGGGTTCCCCACCGAGGCGGCCACCGCCTCATCAGCCAGGTCGAGCCGGTGAATGAACACCAGACCCAACCCGTTGAGCAGCGCGACACAGGGCAGGATCAGCGGGTCGGCGTAGGGGGCCAGTACGCGCACCGCGACATGAGCGGCGCTGAACAAGGCGAGGTAAGCGGCTCCCTCGTAGAGCAGCGACCGGGTCAGTCCCTGCGGCTGGTTGAGCTCCACCAGCACCAGCGCCGTGGTCACCACAATGGTGGCGAAGGCCAGCATGACCAGCTCAAGACCGCGCCTAGTAGACGCTGCCGCCACGGTCCCCGAAACCGGGGCCGCGTCCTGAGCGGGAACAGAGGCGACCATCAACCCACCGTCCGGCAGTCCACCCCGGGTTCCGACGGTTTCTCCGGCAGTGGCGTGCTGGTGGTCGGTGTGGTTGTCGGGGTGGTAGTCGGAACCGTCGGAGCATCCGACGTGACCGGGGTGGGCGAACCTGGCACCTGGGCAGGCCGGTTGCCGGCGCGCGGACACAGCGGCAGCAGGTCATTGGTGCGCAACCGGCCGATGATCTCGCGCGCGCCCTGCAACCCGGCGTTGCTGATCATACCCCGGCTCACGTTGGTTCGGGCATACGGCTGGAGGTCGCGCAGGTAGATGGTCTCGCAACCGCGGGCGCTGTCCCGGCAGCTGCCTTCGGCCCAGGTGTGCAGCGGCAAACCCAGGAACTCGCCCTCGACACCCTGGTAGACGGCGACCTCGCCGTCGCCGGAGGATCCCACGTAGTACTGGCCGAGCACCAGGAAAGAGCCCACCGCGACCGCGCCCGCGATCAAGGTGGCGACCACCGCGAGACCGATCCACACCTGCCGCGGGTTGCGGCCAGGCTGCTGCGGGTCGGGCGGTACCGATTCGATCCGCTGCGGTTGCGGCCGCGGCAAGGTCGTCGTCGCCGCCCGGGAGGCTGCCGAGTCCGGCTGCGGTGCCTCGATGCCGTCACCGGCCGCCCCGGCGATGATCGGCGCGTCCTCGCCGTAGTCGACGTCCACCACGTCGGCCACGATGCAGGTGATGTTGTCCGGCCCGCCACCGCGCAACGCCAGCTCGATGAGCCGGTCCGCGCACGCCTGCGGATCGGTGATCTTCAGGCCGTCCGCCAGGGTTTCCGCGCTGACCACGCTGGAGAGCCCATCAGAACACAGCAGGTAGCGGTCGCCGGCCCGAGCCTCACGGACGGTGAGCGAGGGCTCTACCTCGTGCCCGGTGAGCGCTTTGAGCAGCAGCGAACGCTGCGGATGGTGGCTGGCCTCGTCCTCGGAGATGCGCCCCTCGTCGATCAGGGACTGGACGAACGTGTCGTCGCGAGTGATCTGGCTGAGCTGGTCATCCCGCAGCAGGTAGGCTCGGGAGTCGCCGACATGCACCAGGCCGATCTTGTTACCGCCGAAGAGCACCGCGGTCAGCGTGGTCCCCATGCCCTCACGTTCGGGATCCTCGCGGACCAGGTCGCTGATCGCGGTGTTACCGGCCAGGGTCGCCTCGTGCAGCTGATCCAGCAGATCGTTGCCGGGCTCGTCGTCGTCCAGTGGGACGAAGGCCGCGATGACAGCTTTGGACGCGATCTCGCCGGCGGCGTGACCACCCATCCCGTCGGCCAGCGCCAGCAGCCGCGGACCCGCATAGACCGCGTCCTGGTTGTTCTGCCGGACCAGGCCACGATCGCTGCGGGCTGCGTAGCGAAGGACCAGAGTCATGAGCGCAGCTCGATCACCGTCTTGCCGATTCGGATCGGGACCCCCGGCGGAACCCGAGTAGGTCCGGTGACCTTAGCTCGGTCCAGGTAAGTGCCGTTGGTGGAGCCCAGATCCTCCAGGAACCAGTCGCCGCCCTGGAATCCGAGCCGGGCGTGCCGGGTGGAGGCATAGTCGTCGTCGAGCACCAGCGTGGAGTCATCGGCCCGGCCGATGAGGATCGGCCTGCCGTCCAGTGAGATCCGGGTACCAGCCAGACCGCCCGCGGTGACCACCAGCTGGCGCGGGGTCCCACTGCGCTCGGCGCGAGCGCCACGGCGGGACATCGGGATGTTGGCTCGCAGACCCGACGCCGCCAGCAGATCGGAGCGCACGATGCGCAACGCGGCCACGACGAATAACCAGAGCAGGAGGAGAAAGCCCGCTCTGGTCAGCTGCAGCACCAGCTCCGGCACGCTTGGGTTCGTTTCTGCTAGGTTGCCGCTCGATCGCTATGTCAATGGTTTATCGGATCTCTATGGCATACCATCTCCACGGCCGACTCTTGCCATCGCCTCCGGCCTCAACCCTGGGTGCGGAAGACGAGCCGGGATTGCCCGACCCGGACCACATCGCCGTCGACGAGCTGCCAGGTCTGTACCGGGGCACCGTTGACCGTCGTCCCGTTGGTGGACCCGAGGTCGGCCAGGATCGCGGTACGTCCATCCCAGGTGATCTCCAGGTGCCGCCGGGACACGCCGGTGTCCGGCAACCGGAACTGGGCATCCTGACCCCGGCCCACCACGATGCTGCCCTCAGCCAGCTGGCACTGGCGGTTGGATCCGTCGTCCAGGATGAGAACCGCCGACATCGGCGAGTAACTCCCCTGGTCGTAGCCGTAGCCCGGCTGCCTGTCGCTGTACTGGCCGTAGGACTGCCCGTAACCGGTCCCCGGGGGTGGATAGGCACCCGCGTTGGGATCGGCACCGGGGTATGCATAGGGATCTGCGGGCTGGCCGGAGAGGGGTTGGCCGCTGTCGTACCCGCCGCGGTAATCGTCCTGGCCATAGCTCGGCTGGTAGCCGGCACCCTGGCCGTAGCCGTACTGGCTGCTCTGGTCTTGGCCGTACCGGGAGTCCGGAGGTTCATAGCCGGGTGGCCAGCCGTAATCCGGGTTCGCCCCAGACCTGCCGTCGTACTGGCCACGTTCGGACTCCCCGGCGTACCCCCCGGGATACTGCCCGGGATAGTCGCCTTGTTGCTGGCTCATGGCTCGGTCTCCTGCAGTGCGAGGTTGGGGTGTGTCAGGGTCGACCGACGAGCTGGTACGGAACTGACCCGTGTGCAGCGTCTCAGACCGCCTCAGAGTCACCGCGACGTCTCCGTAGACATCCCAGGACTGCTCGGCGAGATGATTCTGAATGCAGCTCTTGAGCATCCGGATCACCCGCTGCTCGTCGCCGGCCAGCCGGTCGTGGTCAGCCGCACCGAGTGTGACGATGTAACGGTTCGGCGCCAGCACCCGCCCCCCCGCAAGCGGACGTGCATTATCGTCAGCCTCACGCTGGAGCGCCTGCGCCACCTCCTGCGGCACCACGCTACCGCCGAAGACCCTGGCAAAGGCGTCGCCGACCATACCCTGCAACCGGCGCTCGAATCGTTGCGCCTTGCCCATGGCGGCCTCCTCTCGCAGGGCTCTGCCAGCGACCAGCCAGCTCCGTCAGACTTTGCCAGGTGCCCGGGTCGGGCCCTCCCCGATCGTATCCGGGAGGGCCAGCAGGTCGAGCCTGCTGCCTCAGGACATTAGGCGAGCGCATGCTAGGCTGCCGCGGTCACTCGGGCGAGTGGCGGAATGGCAGACGCGCACGGTTCAGGTCCGTGTGTCCGTAAGGACGTGGGGGTTCAACTCCCCCCTCGCCCACAGAACATACGCAGGTGGTAGCCCGGCCCGGTCCTGGTGCCAGTCCCCCGCCGCCAGTAGAGGATTCGGCCCGTGACGCCGGCCGCTAGGCGAGTGATCCGTGAAAGATCGCGTGAGGTGGCGGGACCTCAGCGTGCCGACCTGCGCTGGGTGATCGACCGAGCATGAGCATGATCGCTGGTTGGGTGCCGTCCGCGACATCTGAAAGGCCGTTGCCCAATCGCGCCATGAACTCGACGTCATCGACGTGACCAGGGCATATGCACGTCGCTCCGGTCGAGTTCACGGCGCCCCCACCGATTAGGCATCAGCCATCTGATGGCTGTTCACGGAAACAACCATCCAGCGGGCAAAATCACCCAGTCAGCTTGTGGCGAGATCCATTCGGTAGGCCATGCCACGCAGCTCACGGCCGATCGCATCCCGCCGCGCACGGCGCATGAGGTCGGTGACGACCTCTCGGACGAATGGGTTGGTCCGGACCCGTTGAGGCGCGAGCCGCTCGACAACAGATCCGGGTGGGCCGGCGACCAGGTCGAGATCGATTACATGACGACCGCAGGGCATGTGCAGAGCTGGAGAAGGTGTGTTGGCGCGCGAGCGGCCACCCCCGCGACACAGCAGAGGGGTGGCCGCTTTGATGCGGCCACCCCTCCGGGTACCAACGGCATCGCACGCGCTCACGTGTCGCGCGGCAGTACTGCACGACTCATACCACAGCCGGCTGCCCCAGCACTGCCGTGGCGTTACCGCCGGTCATGCCGCGCTGTTCCCTAGCCAACAGCACAACATGTGATCATCGGCTGTCCTCAGCCACGACCGCCATTGGCGGATCCACCGGCGCCACCGCTGCCGTCAGCAGCACTGTTGGCCTGGGTGCCGAGCGCGTTGATGTTCAGGACGTTGAGGCCGATGCCACCCTGGCCGCCGCCACCGTTGCCGCCGGAACCGCCGTCGCCGCCGCCACCGTGAACCGCGAACATGGACATGACGGTACGAGCCGGAAGCAGCTCAACGTGCAGGCCGTCGATCTCAACAAAGCTCAATGCGTCAGACATGCAATCCTCCTCAGAATGGCCATCTCGGCCGGGAACGGAACGCCTTCTCGGTGGTAATCCCGATTCGGCTAATTCACACACTGGCGAGGATCCAGCCGCCTGGCAACATCTATTCGCTACGTAAAATCCACGCCCTGTCACCTACCCCGGACGCGCCCTCTTCGGCTACCTATCCTGAGCAACCCACTACGGATACACCGGCCACTTCAACGCCTACCGAGGTGTACCGAGCGCACGCTGCCGGCACGTCAAGAAAAAGATATTTCCGCAGTTCAGGCTCTTGCATGGGATGGCACTAGGTAGCAAGACCAGCCCCGAGGCGGACGAAGGACGCGTAACCGAACACCAATTGCGAGGCAGAGTTTCATGAGAGTGTGCACTCGTCGATAAAACGTCGACACAAAACTACGTAGACACGGGCCTGGGGCTACCTAGCAACCACCGTGGAGTCGAGTACGCAGCGCAGGCCGTCGATAACACCGAGCGCTTTTCTAGGTGGATTGCCACGGTGGCACGGATTGGACGAGATCGCAGACGGCCACGACAGGGTCATCATCGCCAGAATGGGAGCTGCTGACCAAGGTCGCTGGTCAGTAACCGGGCCCAGCCCTCGGCGCGGACGGGACTGCCGGCCCCTGCACAGCACAAGCAGGGGTGGCCGCATTGCGGCCACCCCTGCTTGCCAACCGGCTTGGTTACCCTCAGCCGCGGCCGCCGTTGGCAGAGCCACCAGCGCCACCAACGCCGTCAGCAGCGCTGTTGCCCTGGGTACCCGCCACGTTGACGTTGAGCACGTTCAGGCCGATACCGCCCTGCCCGCCGCCACCGTTGCCGCCGGAGCCACCGTCGCCGCCACCGCCGGCCCGGAACATGGACATGACGGTGCGAGCCGGGAGCAGCTCGACATGCAGGCCGTCGACCTCGGCAAAGCTCAGTGCATCAGACATTCCACAACCTCCTCAGAGCGTGGCCCTCATGGGCCAGATAAAGAACGCCTCAATCGACGCCTATCACCGATCTCGGCCGTCACAACATGAGGTTTTGCAGGAGGGGCGGCCGTGGTGTGCCACCCCTCCTGCACCGGCGACGTCGCGTGCGATGGGCTCATCACTCGGCGGTGCTGCACGACTCGTACTGCTGTCGGCTGCCCCAGCACCGCTCCACGTCGCCGCCGGTTATACCGGTGCCGTTCCCTAGCCAACGGCACCATCAGTGACTAATTGGCATGCACTCATGCCGCGACTAATTGGCATGCACTCATGCCGCAGTCAGCTCAGCCACGGCCGCCGTTCGCGCCGCCACCGTCGCCACCAACGCCGTTACCGGCAGCGTTGCCCTGGGTGCCCAGCACGTTGATGTTCAAGAGGTTCACACCAACGCCACCCTGGCCATTGCCACCGGCGCCGCCGGCGCCACCATCGCCGCCGCCGCCGGCCCGGAACATGGACATGACGGTGCGAGCCGGGAGCAGCTCGACATGCAGGTCGTCGATCTCAACAAAGCTCAGTGCATCAGACATGCAATCCTCCTCGGAGTGGCCCCCAGTGGGCCGGGAACAAAATGCCTCACCGACCTCATGCCGATTCGGCAATTCAACCATGGCGAGAATAGGGCCGGCTGACAACATCCATTTGCTACTTAAACTGCGCATCAATTCACTTAGTTATTCAACCGATTTTTCACTACTGAGAATGCCGGACACGGCCACGTAGGCCATGCCTGGTCGACCACGCATCCCGAGCCTGATGCCGGGACCCATCTGATGCCCGATCGAACGATATCGCTGCTGGTGAGAGCCGTCCTCGGTCCCGTGTATAGGTAACGGGACACCATCCACAGGCAGTCCCCTTACCGAGATCCATACGACATCTCTACCGTCGAGCGGGAGTGTCATCACGACCACTGCATGGCGTCTCGGCGACGAACTACATAGATCAAGGTCCAGGACTACCTAGAATCACGGCCATCGTGGTTACTAGGTGGAGGGAGGCAGTGACTCAGCGATGCCGGCATTCCCGGCGCTCGGCGCACCAGTGGTCGACCCTGAGCTACCTAGACCCCGTGCACGGGCTGTGATCAGTAGTCATACCGCATGTCACCCTGCCCTGACCCGCCGGCCGAGTCCGGGTGAAAGACCGGGAAAGCACCGCCGTGCAGGGATTGCGGGTCAATCCGCACTCGTGCCATCCGACTTTTTCCGACCGCTGAGGGGCCAGCCGGAAATCAGCTCATGCAATGCGGTGCCGTCCTGACCCGCGCCGAGGTGGCTGCGCATCAGCTGCATGCTGCCTGCCACCCAGGACGACCCCGTCCACGGTCTCAGTTGATCGACGAGCGGCCGCAGGTCGGCCCCGCCGGATGCCCGGGCCAGGGTGAGATGCGGCCGGTAGGCCTCGGGCTGGCCGGGCAGACCGCAGCGGCGGGCCGCGGCTGCCGCCGAAGCGGCGAGCCTGCGCAAGCCGTCCCGATCGCCCTGCACTCCAGTCCACAACACCCGGTGCCCGAACCGGCCGCCCCCACCGAGAGCGAGGGTCAGCGGTGGATGCCGGCCCGCTGCCCGTTGAAGCCGGCGAGCCAGTTCGGCACTGACGTCACTGTCCACCTCACCAACAAAGGTCAGCGTCAGGTGCCACTGCTCCGGCCGGGTCCAGCGCAAGCCCGGCGCGCGCGATCGCACCCCGGCAGTGGCGGTGTGCAACTCCTCGACAACACCTCCAGGCAACCCCAAAGCCACGAACAACCGCACCAGCCACCCCTCTCCTTCCGACATGGAGCCATATCGGGGTTATCCGGGGCCTTCTCACCCCGTCATGGAGCCATATCGGGGTAGGAGGTTCGGGAGGGGAGACGGGTCGGCGGCGGGGTGGATCGTGTACTCGGTGGGGCGGAACCTGCGAGTGGCCCGGCGGAACCGCCAAGTGAAGCTCGGCCACAGCGTGGTGTTGTGGCCGTGGGAGTCGAGGTACCAACTCGCGCAGCCACCCGTGGTCCACACCGAGTTCCGCATCCGGCGCTGGACAGCCTGGTTGTAGGCCACCTGGGACTCCGGGCGGACCTCGACCGCGCCAGACCCGGTGCGGTCGAGGAAACGTAAGGCGTCGAGAATGTAGGCCACCTGAGACTCGATCATGTAGATCAACGAGGTGTGTCCCTGCCCCGTGTTCGGCCCGGCCAGGATGAACAGATTCGGAAAGCCGGCCACTGTGGTGCCGCGGTGGGCCTGCGCGCCATTCGCCCACGCCTCGGCCAGGCAGCGACCATCCCGACCACGGACCCAGTTCGGCATCGGCATGTCCGTGACGTGGAATCCGGTACCGAAGATGATGGTGTCGACGTCGGTCCGGAAGCCGTTCGCAGCCTGGACCCAGCTCTCCCCGATCCGCGCCACCCCAGAGGTGACGACCTCGACGTTGGGTCTGGTCAGCGCAGGCAGGTAGTCATTGGAGATCAGGATGCGCTTGCACCCGATGGCGTAGTGCGGGGTGAGCTTGGCCCGCAGGTCGGGGTCCGCGACATGCCGGCGCAGGTGCGCGCGGGCGATCAGCTCAGCCACCTTGAGCAAGCGGGGGCTCACCGCAAACCCGGGAACCAGGGCTTCCCGGCCGCAGTAGATCCCGGCTCGAACCAACCGCTGCAAACCGGGTACCGCCCGGTACAGCTCCTGCTCGACACCACCGACATCGCGCTCCCCACGCGGCATGACCCAGGCCGGGGTCCGCTGGAACAAGGTGAGAGAGGCGACCCTGGGCTGGATCTGGGGAACGAACTGGATAGCCGAGGCACCGGTGCCGACCACCGCGACCCGCCGGTTGCGCAGGTCGTGGTCATGGTCCCACTGCGCGGAATGAAACACCCTGCCCTGGAACGAGTCCAGGCCCGGAACAGCCGGAATGTTCGGCTCCGAGAGCGGGCCGGTGGCGGTGATCAGCACGTCACAACTCAGGTCACCGCGGTTGGTGTGCACCTGCCAGCGGCACCGCGACTGATCCCATGCCGCTTCCAGTACCTCGTGCTGGAAGCGGATGTGCGGGCGCAGACCGTGCTTGTCCACGCACCGCCGCAGGTAGTCCCAGATCTCCTGCTGACCTGAGAAGCTGCGGCTCCAGGAGGGGTTGAGGTCGAAGGAGAACGAGTACAGCCGGGAGGGCACGTCGCAGGCGCATCCGGGGTAGGAGTTGTCCCGCCAGGTCCCCCCCACGTCAGCGGCTCGTTCCAGCACCACGAAATCGGCCATGCCGTGTTGCCGAAGGCGGATCGCCATCCCCAGCCCGGCGAAACCGGTACCGATGACGATGACGCGATGGTGGGCCTGCTTACTCATGGCGATCACGACCGATCCCCGTCGATTCCCATCACAACTGGTGTTACCGCCGGTAACCCTACCGTCGAGTAGGTATCGCTGTCCAGTCATCCCGGAAAGGCCCGTGCCGCCGGACGGACCGGCTTACCGCTGGTCGCAAGCCTTCCGGTATCGGCGGGCCGATCTCGTCCGACCAGTCAGCGCGAGGGGACCGCCGCCGAACGCCAGGGCGGTCGCGCCTCCGCCATCCAACGGCACGCACCTGGTAGTCCTTACTTCACGCCGTAATCACCAGCTGGCCTGGCGGCGGGAATGCGACGTTCGGACCCAGACAGCTTCCAGAGCAGCTCTAACCGAAGCTCCAACAGAAGTACCACGAAAGCTCACCGAGAAGCGCACATCCGCAGAACGATGGGAGACCTCCCCGTGGCACCCGAATCGCTCGTCGAGGCCCGTGGCACCGCGATCGGTCCCCACATCTGGGCCACTGATCACGATGAGGTCCTGTCCGCTCCGGACCACCTGGCCAGCGCCGCTGCGGGCGCATTGGGCTGGGAAGGCATAGTGCTACCGCCGATGGTGCTGCTCGGCCGCCGGGTGGTGGCCGTCGCCAGGCTCATCGACGAGGTGCATGATCGTCGGCACAGGTCCGGCTGGGGTCCGGTGACCGACCGGGTGTCGGTGTCCACCTGGGACTGGCCCGAAATGCGGCACCTCGTCCCTGCTCCTGCGGTGGAGCTCAGCGGCATTGTGGCGCCGGCGCGGCACTGGCGTACCGGGCTTACCGGTGCGGCGCCATTTGCTGGGTTGTGCCGGACGGCGCTGCTGCTGCCCGCCCATATCGCCCGGAACATGGAGTGCCTCACGCACGCCGAGTACTACGGGCCCAGTGTGCTGGCGGCTGCAGGACCCCACGACGTCGACCCAGAGGCCGTCGACGTCGTGCACGTCGGGCGCCTGCGGACCGCGGCGCAGCTCACTCACCACACCGCAACATCCCGGTGGGTGCACGAGATGGTCTACGCCCAGCTGCTGGAGCTGAACTAGCAATCACCTCGACCGCGGTGTGGGTGCGGACCCACACCGCGGTTTACGCCTGTTCCCAGTCCGGCGGCTCCAGGGGCAGGACCCGCTACGGGGAGTCCGGCGTACCGGAGATCACGCGCCAGGGACCAATGCCGCTAAGTTAGAGGCGCGGACCGGGGCGCTGGCATATTGTTTGGCGATGCCATGAATTGCTCGGCGTGTCGACAATGGAAACCATTGGAAAATACACTGCACTCGATATCGTTATCGTGTGGCGAAGGACTCAGGAGCTTCTCGACCAGAATCCGGTCGACTGACCGACCATGTGG
>DASYAZ010000046.1:0-27625 GCA_036501085.1 Pseudonocardiaceae bacterium
CGGTTTTCTGGCATGCTATTTTCCCTTATTGTCCTTTCGGACTCCGGTCAGCCATCAGATCCAGAGACATCTCCTCCCATCCCTGCCCGCTAAGCGGGCGATATAACAGTGCGCCTCATGGCGCACCGACTACTACGAGGCCTCCGTCGCCATAGGGCTCGCGCCCAACAGGCGATCCCACGTTCGTCTCTGCCGTACGAAACAGCGTGACGTAGGCGTCCCACTCATCTCCTTCAATACCCTCACTGGGCATCGCTCCCGCGTCCTGGAGGATGCGGCGGTTACTTCATCACACCGCCGCAGGACCGGCGTCGGTTTCAGGCGTCTTTCCGACGAGTGGATATTTACACCTTCTGGAGATTGGGATTCAGGCAATCCAGCTTTCGCCATATCACACGGGCCTTCCCAGCGCACCGCCCCATACGCCTGGGCACGGCCGCCGGTTTCCTGGCATGCTATTTTCCCTCCGCCGCCCTTTCGGACCGAGGTAAGCCATTAGACCCAGAGATCTCCCTCCACATCCCTCCCTACTCAATAGGGGATACAACAGAGCGCCTCGCGGCGCAGTCAAGCAGTACCTCAAGGACGGCCGCGCGCTGCGCATCGAGACCGTCATCAACGACACCTACGACCTGGGCTGCCAACGCCGCCTGCACAACCTCGACGAACTCCAGACCAAAGCCCGCGCCATCAACCGCCGGCTGCTCGATACTGAACGGGTCGGCCAGGGCTGCCTCCTTGCGAGTCCAGCCTATGAGCGGATCGCACAACCCACCGTCACCGACGATGGCAGGAGGGCCCCAGCCCTACGGTTCGGCGACCCTCGGGTCCAAGCCCTGGCCGGCGCCCTCTGCCACACCTTGCACGCCACCACCGGCATCACCAACAAGAGCCTGCGTGCCTTGATGACCGGCCTGCTCGGCGGCAGCTACACCATGACCCAGGCCAGCTACGACCTCACCCGACTCCGCCGCAACGGCCTGATCACCCGCATCCCAGGCCGCAACCTCTACCAACTCACCGACGACGGACTCGCGTTCGCGATCTTCTACACCAAAATCCACAACCGGGTACTACGACCACTACCGGCCACCACCGCACCACAAACCCCACCACCATTACGCAGCGCGTTGCGCACCATCGACCAGCACATCAACGCCCGCTTCACCCACGCACGACCCACGGCAGCTGCCTGACACTCTGCCCAAGTGCCAAAGTCTCAACAACCAAGGATCGCTAGTGGACCAGATGCTGCCAGAGGTCCTACGGAGCTATCCGCGTATACGCGGCATTGATGGAGACCGAGATCCCGCCAACACCCCAGCGGGCAACAGACTGCTCGACCGCCTGAGCTCCATATCAGGTCGTCCCTTGTGAGGTTCCCCGCAATCCCCTGACAGGCCACACGACGCCTCCTGTTCACCACCGGGACCCAGCATCCCCCGGCATGGAACCCAGTCCGCCAAGCGGCGTACCACCAGCGCCGCTGTTACCTCAGACACCCTCGCTACGGCGAGTCCAGCACCCGGATTCCTCAGCGTTTCTGATCCATCTCTGCTACCACAAAATCCGCCGCAACGACCTTGTCGACGGATGGATCCAGAGAATGACAGGATCCGAGCGACTGGGCTCAATCCTCTGGGAAGGTCAGCTGCGGGCCTTCCGAACATTCTCCCAAGGACACCCAGCGGTCTGTTTCACCGAATCCACTGTCGTCGGCCTCACATTCCTGCTGCAAAACCGCCCCTACCGACCCTGGGGCCTCATCGTCAGTCGGGACAGCGTTTACGACGCCGGTGGCGGCCCCGTCTGGTACACGCGACGCCCCGAGTACGAGAACCTGAAACGACTCGGCGACCACATCCGCCCCTGGACCGTGAAACTCGACGGCTATAACTCGGACTGGCTCGAAGAACGTGAGTGGCGCATCATCCCCGACCCAGTCGGCGACCCGCCTTCAGTGATGCCGCTATCCAGACTAAAGATGGTCGCGCTACTGGTCGGTGACCCCCAATGGATCCCTCCCCGCCCGCCTGGAGTTGCTCAACAACCCGGTCTCATCCCTTCCAGTGCCGCTGCGCTGCCGCAGTTCTGGTGGAACGCCAGCGTCCAGCAGCTCCAGCTGCTCCCACCTCTCTGCGGCGTACCCAACGCCTGATGAAATTCCGGCATACAGGAGAGGCGGATATGGCTGCACCACCCGCAACGACGCCCCAACGCGACGATGGTCGCCGGCCCCACCCGCTGGCTACGCGGGTGGGACCCTGTCGCCGAAGGGAGATCGGCCGGTCTCAGCTGGCGAAGCGGGTCACGTTGGCGACGGTGCACTGTGCGGCACCCTGGGCGCCGGTGCCGATCAGTTGAGCGTTGGCCGACTGGCCGGGCGCCACTGAGTTGCTGGCACCGTTGGCTTCGCCGAGCCGGTTGCCCGCCGCGTCGTTCATGCTGGCCGTGACGAAATACGACTGGGTCCGGTCGGTGCTGTTGGTGATCCGCACCGTCACGCTGTTCATCCCGAGTTGGTCGTCGCCGCCGCACTTGGTGATGACTACGTCGTGCTCGGCGTTGTTGCTGGGCAGTGCGGAGAACGGAGCGCTGGGGGAGCCGCCGAGGTCCTTGCTGGCCTGATTAGCGGCGGTGCCCACCGCTGCGAACACGATGATCTGGATCACGAACGCGATCACACCCAGCACGAGACCGGCGATCGCCATGCCCGAGTTGGTGGCCTGTCCCTTGCGGGCTCGGGCGTAACCGAGGGCGCCGAAGACCACGGCGAGCACGGCGAGGATCAGGCCGAGCACCGGCACCCAGGAGAAAACGGCGCCGACGATGCCCAGCACGAGGGCGGTCACGCCGAAACCGTTGCGCTGCGCGGCTTGCGCCGGTGGCGTGATGGTTGACTGTGTCATGGGTCCACTCCTGTCTAGTTCAGGTTGCTGGATCAAGGCCCCGGCACCGGTGTTCCAGCACCGTCCGGGGCCGCTTTCACTGGCCTGTATCGGCCCGATGTGTGGTGTGTGTTAGCTGCTGATGCCGAACTGTGACCCAATGAATACAGGCCCACTCGCAGTGAGCAATCTGACCCCTGAGCACCACCTGCGCGGCCGCTACCCCGGTCCCCGGCCGAGCTAGGAGCTGGGGCGATGGTTCGTATAGAGGTCACCCTTGACCAGGCGCTGGCGTGGATATGTGCCAGGTATGGCGTTCCGACCGGCGATCCGGTGTTGAGCCAAGAGCGTTCCTGGCGGCGCGCAGCAGACGGCCCCCGACCGGTGATCGCGGATGGGGGCCGTCGCTCCTGCGGGGGCTAGCTGAACTCGCCGGCCTGCACGCCCGACGTGAACGCTGCCCATTCGGTCGTGGTGATACTCAGTACCGCACCCGCGGGGTTCTTGGAGTCCCGCACTGCGCAGACGCCGGGCCATTGCGCCACTTCGACGCACTGCCCTTGGTTGCTGCTGTAGGTAGACTTCTGCCATACGGCGGGTGCTAGGTCATCTCTCATCGAGGCCGCCCTTCGCCCTTCATCACTGTGTGTTGGCAAGCTCCGTGATCTTGTTCAGGCTCTCGTCTGGACCGAGCGCCTGATCACGGAGCTTGCCGAACAGCCTATCTAGCTGGGACACAACGGACTCATCTTCGACGACGTCTCCACCAACGGCGTATTCCTGGTAGGCCACGTCGTTGAGCAGCTGATCGGGGAAGTTCAGCAAGCTGAACGAGGCCGCCATCGCGACATGCAACCCGACGTCGAAGGGCAACACACGCAGTTCGATGTTGGGCAGCGTCGCGCGCTCGACAAGCGCGGTCAGCTGCTCGGTGAGGCCGTGCCGGGCGCATCGGACCAACGCAGTCTCGGATACCACCGCAGTGAGCTGTAGCGGGTCGGAATCGGTGAGACGTTCCTGGCGTCTGGCTCGGGCCCAGACACGGCGTTCTACGTCTTTGGCCAGCCACCGGTCGTCCAGGGAGTAGCAGGCCCGTGCGTAGTCCTCGGTTTGCAGCAACCCGGGGATGAGATCGAGTTCGAAGGTGCGCACTGAGACCGCATCGGCTTCGAGCCCGACGTAGCGAGCTAACCAGTTGGACAGCCCAGCGGTGGACCACCACGCGCGCTGGCTGGCTCGCTCTCGGAGCACTTCCAGTTCATCGAGCTTCGCCTTGTCGGCGTTGTAGTACTGCTTCCCCAGCAACATCACTAGCTCCGCGTATCCGAGGGCGTTGCGACCTACCTCGATGTGATCGATGCGGGCCTTGGAGCACTTGAGTGCCGCCGCTGCCTGCTCTCGACTGATCTTCGCTGCTTCCCGCAGCTCGCGCAGTTCCTTGCCCAGCAGCAACCGACTGATCGTAGGTCCGGTCATGGCAGGTAGCGTAACGGCTGAAACAAATTGTAGGTATAAGTACCAACTAGATTTCGTAGACCTACATCGTTATTATCCATGGCATGTCCGCTCCCCCTGAGCAGCCCCCGGCTGAACGCAACCGGCGGGTCATCCACGCGACGTGCACCAAACACGGTGGTTCCCGTGGGTTCGCGAACCTGGTGATGAGCCGCCAGGGCGCGGTGATCGTGCTCGATCCGCATGTCGCCGGGCAGTGCGTTCTCCAGCTCGACGAGGCCGAGGCGACCGTGATGCGGGACGCGCTGACGGAGTGGCTCGGATGAGCGCGCAGGTCAGGTGGGCGGTCTCCATCCGGGACTGGCACAACCACGCCATCGAAGACCACGGCAACCACCCGAGCGGCGTCTACATCGCCCAGTGCGGGCAACGGTTGATGTCCAACACGACGTTGCGGGACGCGCCGGTTGGCCGTTTCGTGTGCCAGATCTGTGCTGATGCCCAGCTCACCGAGGCTCAGGCAGGGTCCCTGCTACATGAGGCGATGGGGTCGGAATGAAGGACACCTGGTATCTGCGGTCCCTTCGCGACCACGACACCCACCGGGGCGACTACGACCTCGACAAGGACCGGGTGACTGCGCGCTGCGGTGAGGTCTTCAAGCCCATACCGCTGGCGCTGGGTGGCCGGGAATTGCCCCACCCACCGCTCGACCCCGCCCAGATCTGTCCGGAATGCGCGGGCCGATCCACATGATGGCCGCTTTTGCTGGGTTCCTGGCCGGCATGCCGCTATGGCTGATCGTCGGCTGGGCCATGCGCGGCGACTCCTATACCCGCCACCACGTGCGCATGGTTCCCCTGCCCCCGGAACCGCCGGCGCCGGAGTGGCCTCCTATGCCCGCACCGGTGGCTGTCGCGCCGGTTGTGCACATCGTGCTCGGAACGATCATTAGCGGGGACTCATCAAGTCCGTCAGGAGTCCGTGAGTCCGTGAGTCCGTCATCGAAACCCCGATCTTTGTCTCAAGTTCAGCGACAGTCCGATTCTTTGGTCCAGCTCGCGGGGGGTGCGGGGCCGTGACCTCTGTCGCAGGATTTGCCATCAACCCTCATCAGTGGATTATCCACGCCTTCCGCGATCACGGCTGTGAGCTGGTGCCACAGGCTATCGAGTGACCCAGCCCCCTACCCTGAGCACGTGCCCCCGCATGACGAGACCTCCCGTAGCCCGGTGGACCAGGATGCTCCGAGCCCGCGGGACGTGTTCATCACCGTCTACGGCCGCAAGCCGGTGCTGGAGGCGCTGAGCGATCCAGCGCTGGCGATCGACAAGGTGATCATGGCCGCGCGAGCGCACGGCGACACCGTCCGGGAGATCCTCGACGCGGCAGCGCACCGGCAGGTGCCGGTGCAGCGGGTATCGGCGCACCGGGTGAAGGTGCTCGCCGGCAACGGCCGGCACGACCAGGGCGTGCTGGCCGACGTGGTGGCGCCCCGGATGCGCTCTCTGGATCGCGCGCTGCCCGCGCTGGGCACACCGGCGGCGGTGCTCGTGCTCGACGCGATCACCAATCCGGCCAATGTGGGCATGATCCTGCGGACCGCGACGGCCGCCGGGATCGACGGGGTGGTCCTGCCCCGCCGGGGGGTACCGGCCATCGACCCCCTGGTGATCAAAGCGTCGGCCGGGGTGGCCTTCCACGCTCCGGTGCTGCGCATCCCCACCACGGCGCAGGGCTGTGCCGCGTTGCGCGCGGCGGGGTTCGCCGTTCTGGGGCTGTCCAGCTCGGCACCCGGCGCGGTGTCGCTGTTCGGTACCCCGCCACCGCCCCGGGTCGCTTACGTGCTGGGCAACGAGACCGCGGGCGTCTCCCCCGCGGTGGCCGGGCAGCTCACCGGTTGGGTCGGTATCCCGATGGCCGGGAACGTCGAGTCCCTCAACGTAGCCAGCGCCGCCGCGGTGGTCTGCTTCGAATGGGCACGGCAACGGTCCCGAGACCCATCCCGAGCGCAGGGCACGCCGCGAGCACACCACCCCCGGAGAGCCGCCAGGCGCCGTTAAATACCGGAATTACCCGGTCGCGTGGAGATCACCACCCACTCCGGCGACAATGGTCGGCAACATCGCGTCACATCACGCATACTCTCCGTCACCCGGCTCGTAGCCCCTCCTCCGAGCCGGTGCCCGCGGTCCGATGGCTCCTCGCCTAGGCCGCTACCCGCGGCGTCTCCGGTCCCGCCGTCGACCAGCCGCGCGCACCCCCCGCGCGGCTCGCCTGACGAGGAGGGTTTTCGTTGACCACGTCCATCGCCGAGCCTGCCCAGCCGCTGTCGCACCATCCGGTGTTGCGGCGGCTGGTGGACGTCTTGCCGCCCGAGGTCCCGGCCATAGTCGCATCCGCGCCGATTCCGGCCCGGCCGGCAACCGATCACACCACTGGCGCTCACGCCGAACGGGTGTTGCGAGCCGCGGTGGAGATACTCGGTGGCCGGCGGCCGGTCCATCAGCTCGCTGCGGTGCTCCGGCCGGAACTGCTGGCCCACCTCACCACGCTGCAGGAGGCGATGGGACATCTGAGGCCTCGGGTACTCAAGGTGATCGCGAGCCCGCAGGGTCCGGGAGTCACCGAAGCCGTCGCCGTGGTGAGGTTGAGCACCGGGATCCGCGCCCTGGCTGCCCGGTTCGAGGAACGTATCGACGGTGGCGGGCACCGATGGCAGTGCACCGCGCTGCAATTGCGGCTGACTTCCGGCGATCTGGCAACCCGCGAACACCCCCAGCGGGCAACCCGCTGAACCCTCCCGTTCGGCGAGTTCACCTCAGGGCCGTCCAACTCGCCGGCAAGAGCCCGGCTGTGGAACTCGGGACGCGGCGGGGCTTTCGGGCGGGAGGGTCGGAGGTCAGGAGCGGGCGGTGGTCGGAGCGCCGTGGCAGCGCTTGTACTTCTTGCCGGAACCACACGGGCAGGGGGCGTTCCGGGCGGGCTCGCCAGCACCGTTGCTGGTCCCTGACTCACGGCCACGGACCTCGGTTCCGCCGTCCTCGGCCGGCCCGGTGTAGGTCAGCGGTCGGGACGGAGGCTCTCCCATACCACCCAGACTGGGCTGGGCAGCCGGTGCTGAGGGCGCCGCCGCGGGAAGGCCGGCATCGCCGGCCTGCCCGTCGAGCTGCGAGAGTGCTGAGCCTGCTTGCGGCGGGTTGAGGGGGACCTGCGCCGGGTCGGCCGCCATCTCGGGCTCGGCGACCTGCACCTGCACGTTGAACAGGAACCCGACCGATTCCTCCTTGAGCGCCTCGAGGAGCGCGCTGAACATCTCGAAGCCCTCGCGCTTGTAATCCACCAGCGGATCACGCTGCGCCATCGCGCGCAGGCCGATGCCTTCCTTGAGGTAGTCCATCTCGTAGAGATGCTCCCGCCACTTGCGATCCAGCACCGAGAGCACCACCCGGCGCTCGAGTTCCCGCATCGAGTCCGGGCCGGCCAGTTGCGTGAGTTCCTCCTCGCGGCGGGAGTACGCGGCCCGGGCATCCTCGAGCACGGCGGCCAGCAGCGTCTCGGAGGTGAGGTCGCTGATGTCGTCGGCGATGGCCTCGTACTTGATGCCCACCGGGTAGAGCGTCTTGAGCGCCGTCCACAGCTGTTCGAGGTCCCAGTCCTCGGCGTAACCGATCTCGGTGGCGCTGGTGACGTAGGCGGTGATCACATCGGTCATCATGTGCTCGACCTGCTCGCGCAGGTCCTCGCCCTCGAGCACCCGGCGGCGCTCGGCGTAGATCACCTTGCGCTGCAGGTCCATGACCTCGTCGTATTTCAGGACGTTCTTGCGGATCTCGAAGTTCTGCTGCTCCACCTGGGTCTGCGCAGACTGGATCGCTCTGGAGACCATCTTGGCCTCGATCGGGACATCGTCCTCCATCCGCAACCGGGTCATGATGGACTCGACCAGGGGGCCGTTGAATCGCACCATCAGCTCATCGCGCAAAGACAGGTAGAACCGGGACTCCCCCGGATCACCCTGACGCCCGGAGCGGCCGCGCAACTGGTTGTCGATTCGTCGCGACTCGTGCCGCTCGGTGCCCAGTACATACAGGCCCCCAGCAGAAATGACCGCTTCGGCCTCGACCGCTACCTCGGCGCGCGCCGCCTGTATCGCGGCCTCCCAAGCCGCCTCGTACTCCTCCGGGGTCTCCACCGGGTCCAAGCCCCGGGCCCGCAGCTCGGCATCGGCGCGAAACTCGTGATTTCCACCCAGCATGATGTCGGTACCGCGGCCGGCCATGTTGGTGGAGACGGTGACCGCGCCCTTACGGCCGGCCTCGGCGACGATCATCGCCTCTTTCTCGTGTTGCTTGGCGTTCAGCACCGAATGGGGGATACCCGCCGAGACCAGAGCCTTGGACAGGTACTCGGAACGCTCCACACTCGCGGTGCCGACCAACACCGGCTGGCCCTTGGCGTGCCGCTGCGCGATGTCGTTCACCACCGCGCTGAACTTGGCCTCCTCGGTCTTGTAGACAAGATCACCGTGGTCGGTGCGGATCATCGGCATGTTGGTGGGGATCGTCACCACACCCAGCTTGTAGATCTGTTGCAGCTCGGCGGCCTCGGTCTGCGCGGTGCCTGTCATCCCGGCGAGCTTGTCGTAGAGCCGGAAGTAGTTCTGCAGCGTGATCGTCGCCAAGGTCTGGTTCTCGGCCTTGATCTCCACCTTCTCCTTGGCCTCGATGGCCTGGTGCATGCCCTCGTTGTAGCGCCGGCCATGGAGCACCCGGCCGGTGAACTCGTCGACGATGAGGACCTCGCCAGCCCGGACGATGTAGTCCTTGTCCTTGGTGAACAGCTCTTTGGCCTTGAGCGAGTTGTTGAGGAAACCGACCAGGGGGGTGTTGGCCGCCTCGTAGAGGTTCTCGATGCCCAGCTGGTCTTCGACGAGCGCGACTCCTTCCTCGGAGACACCGACGGTGCGTTTGCGCTCGTCCACCTCGTAGTGCACGTCCCGCCGGAGCATCGGGGCCAGCCGGGCGAACTCGCCGTACCAGCGGGAGGACTGGTCAGCCGGACCGGAGATGATCAGCGGCGTGCGCGCCTCATCGATGAGGATGGAGTCGACCTCGTCGACGATGGCGTAGCTATGCCCGCGCTGGACGCAGTCCTGCAGGGTCCAGGCCATGTTGTCGCGCAGGTAGTCAAAGCCGAACTCGTTGTTCGTGCCGTAGGTGATGTCGTCGTGGTAAGCGACGCGGCGCTCGTCCGGCGTCATCTGGGACAGGATCACCCCGACCTTCAGGTCGAGGAACCGGTGCACCCGGCCCATCCACTCCGCGTGGTATTTGGCGAGGTAGTCGTTGACCGTGACGATGTGCACGCCGGTACCGGCGATCGCGTTGAGGTAGGCCGGCAACACACAGGTCAGCGTCTTGCCCTCGCCGGTGCGCATCTCGGCGATGTTGCCCAGGTGCAGCGCCGCGCCGCCCATCAGCTGAACGTCGAAATGCCGCTGCCCAAGGGTGCGGCGCGCTGCCTCGCGGACCACGGCGAACGCCTCGGGCAGCAGATCGTCCAGCGACTCACCCTTGCCGTGGCGGCTGCGGAACTCACCGGTCTTGGCCCTCAGGTCGGCATCGGCCAGGCCGGCGACGTCGTCCTCCAGAACGTTGATGTGGTCGGCGATGGCGCGCAACCGGCGCACGGTCTTGTGCTCGCCAGCGCGGAGCAGTCGGGACAGGACCACCGTGGAAGACCTCACTCGTATCGGGGCACTCGTATCGCCGAGCGGCTCGGCGCCGCGCAGCCTATGGCGTGGCCACGCAGCGCCAGCGGCCGCCGGTCTCCGGGCCATCGTATGCCCAGCGCCGCTTGCGGCGTTATCGGCGCAGGTCAGCCCGACCCGTGAAAACCGATGATCGCCGTCTGTGTGTTGAGCACGACAGGAGTTGTCGTCGTGGGCACCCAGACGGCGATCATGGTTTGCCGGGGTTGGTCAGACCAGCTGGATCACGCCGTAGTCGAAACCGCGCCGGCGGTACACCACGCTGGGCAGCCCCGAGGTGGCATCGGAGAACAGGTAAAAGTCATGGCCTACGAGTTCCATCTCGTAGAGCGCCTCGTCGACGGTCATCGGTGTGGCGTTGTGCTTCTTGTGCCGGACGATTCGGCCCGGTCCACGGGCATCCGGCGACTCCCCCCGCTGGGTGGGTAGCTCGTAGCTGATTTCGTGATCGGGCTTGGGCGGGTCGAGCACCTGCGACCGGCTGCGGTGGCCGGCGGCCGCGACGGTGACATCGCCGCTGTCGAGCCCGCTAGCGCCATCGTCGAGTCCGCCCTCTGGAGCCATGGTGGCTGCCAGCGGCGCGGTGACCTTGGCGACGGATGCGGGTTGGCGGCGTCCGTAGTGCACCTTGTGCCGGTCGGCGACCCGGCGTAACCGGTTGTCGAGCTTGTTCACCGCCGCATCCAGTGCTGCGTAGAAGTCCGATCCGCTGGCCTCGGCGCGGACCACCTGCCCGCGGCACCGGCCAGTGATCTCCACCCGCTGGCAGCTCTTGGACTGCCGGGGATTGCGCTCGTGGAACAGCTCGACGTCGTAGTGGACGGCCTTCTGGTCATAGCGTTCGACGCGGGAGAGCTTCTCCGTAACGTGGACCCGGTAGTGATCGGGGACCTCGACGTTACGACCCTTCACCACAATATTCACAGGGCGACCTCCTTGCGTTGTCCAATAGGGACTTCTGCGACGCCGGGGCACTCAGTGATCATTTCTAGGGCTAGTCGGGGCGGCAGCAGCAGCGAGGGGCCGCCCGCAACGATCACTCGTCCGCCGGCGTGAGGACCATGGCTATCTCGCCTCCTCCCGAATGGGCAGCGATGCTGATGCCCGGACGGTAGTCCGCCAGGGGTCCGCTCGCCAGGGTCTGGACACTCGCGTCGCAGGGTCAACGCTGTGGTTGGTATCGCCCCGGTGCGGAATCGACGGGCTGTGACAGCCGGCCGCGGCCAGCACCACGATCGCTGGCACTACAACACCCATCTGGAGCAGGACCGTAACGCACTCCGCAGCTGTAGCGCCGGTGGTCGTGACGTCGTCAACGAGCATGACGGATGTTCCTGCAGGTGGCAGACCGGCCTGTCTCAGCAGCACGCGGCCCGCGAGATTCGCTTGCCGGTCCGGTGCCGCCAGGCCGACCGAGTCCCGCACTCCGGGAGCCATCCGCAACGCCGGGGCGACGGCGGCGGGGACGCCGGCGCTCGCCAGCCCGGCCGCCGCCCGCCGTACCAGCAACGTCACGTGCTGCCCGCCTCGCCGGGCTGCGGCGGAGCGCCGCGAGGGCACGGGGACCAGCCACACCCCGCCGGACCCGGGCGGAAAACCAGCACCGCCGGACCCGGGCGGGAGCCGGAGCAGCCCACGCGCCAGCGCATCTCCGAACGGCCCAGCCAGGTCACGGCGGCCTTGCTCCTTGTAGGCCAGCAAGGCGGCGCGCAACCGGCCGCGGTAAGTGGCCAATGCGTACACAGGTGGGCCGGCCTCGCAGCACGGTGGGTACACCCGCACCGGCGAGCCCAGCAGCGCCTGGCAACCGGAACACAGCGCACGCCCCGGTGACCCGCAACCAGCACAATGGACGGGTAGCAGCAGATCCAGCAGTGAGTGCAGCACCCTGCCGAGCTTGCCCGTTACTGCCGCAGCACGGTGCCGCCAGACCTCCTGGGGGCCCAGTTGTCCACACCGCCCCCGCCATCCCCAGCCCGCCAGCCCAGCTCTTGCGCCGGTAACCAGCCCCCGCCCTGCACGCACCGAGTTCCACACCACGGTTGCCTGGAGCGCCACCAACAACGCTCCAGTGGAACTCGGCGCGCACAGGGAGGTCCCGCGCTCAAGGGAGTCAGTGCAGGGGGTCAGCCGGGGTAGAGGGGTTCCGAACCGGGGCCGATGCCGCCGAGTATGGGCTCCCACACCTCCTGGGTGTCGGAGTATCCCCACAGCCCGGTGGCATCCGCCACCAGCACCTCCCGGCCCGGCGCAGCCACGATCGCGGTCAGCGGGCCGGTGAGGTTGGTGCTGGAGAGGGCTCGGCGGGTCAGCCCGTCCACCGACACCGACGAGACCTGCGGGGTAGCGCCTGCCGATGCCACCACGAGGATCTCCGGCCGCGCCCAGTCCACGCTCGCCAGCGGCGGCAGGCTGGCCTCGCCCAGCACCTGGGGGTGGCGCAGGGTCAGTGTGCCCGAGTTGTTCACCACCGCGGCCACCACCAGCCGCCCACCGATCACCGCGGCCACCCGGACGCCGTCCCGGGACAGCCGCAGCTGGGTGATGGTGCCCAGCCGGGTCAGTTCAGTCGCATCAACCCGGTAGGCCAGCGGCGGGCCCGCCCCCGACAACGCCACGCCCATGACGGCGTCACCGTTGACCACGGTCCACACCTCGGTGCCCGAGGGTCGCCAGGTGGGCCGGGTCAGCGTTCTGGCGACCAGGGGAGCCAGCGCCAGATCTCCGTCAACCGGCCCCATCCGCAGTTGCGGGCCGTCCGGACCGGCCACCACTGCGGCGAGCAGCTCCCCACCGGGATTCGACTGCGCCGCGCTGAGCAGCCTGAGCGCACCGGATCCTGCGGGACCGGGCATCGGGGTACCACGCAACCCACGCAGCCGGCCTCCGACGACCACCTGCCCGGGCACATCCGCCCGCGGCCCGGTCGGCGCGGCGTAGGAGGTGATGTCGGCAGGGCGCCACTCGATCTGACCGGGCACCAGCGGCTCCCCGTCGGCGAGCAACCGCAGCGGGGCCGGGACCAGGCCGTCCAACGAGCCCACAATCTGCGCCGCGATGAGCCGGCGCTGCTGATCGGTCATCGCGTCCAGCCCGCTCAGGTTGATCACGGTCCGCCCGGAACGGCCGACCAGCACGTTGGACCGGAGCCGGATACCTTCCGGTATCGCCGATTGGACTGCTCCGGTCAGCCGCGCCGACGGCCCGGCCAGCAGCAGGTCCAGTACCCGTCCGGGCAGCGTGGTCACCGGCAACGCCGGCACCCAGCGCAAGTCGGGCACCAGGGTGCCGCGGCTGGGGTCCACGAAGCAGACCCGGACCTGGCGGTAGTTCCGCTGCAAGGCGGTGGCCTCGACCAGCACTCCCGGCGGGGGGTTGGCGATCCGCCACTCGCCGTGCTCGCTGACCACGTCGAGCGAGACGGCGAAGGTCCCGGTGTCGGGTGTGAAGCTGCCATCCGCGCTGAGCGTACCCAACCGCGAACCGGACACCCGGATGCGTCGAACCCCACCGGCCGCGCCGGCCTGCGGGCTCGCACCGGGTGCGTCATCGATCACGGTGAGGCCGGCACGGTCATCCCAGCTCGAGGCCGCGTTGCGGGACAGGAAGGCCCGCGCCGCGGCGTGCCCGTTCGTCGAGCTGCCGGTGGCCTCGATGAACTCCCGCACCAACCGGAACGGGTCCACCCCCCGTTCCGGCCCCGGCGGCGGGACCAGGCCCGCACCCTCCGGCATCGAGCGCACCACCTGGATGTCGGAACTGGCCGGGATGGCGGCGCATCCCGCGAGCGCGGTGAGCCCAGCGGTGGACACCACGGCGAGCACGGCGGCGATCAGCCTGCGCATCACGAGCGTCCCGGTTCCGCGGACACTGCCGGGTCGTCGCCCATCGAGCTGCCCGGTGTTGGGTGATCTGGTGCTGGAGTGCCCGGCGAGGAGTTCCGGGTGGGGCGCTCAGGTCCCAGTGGCAGGGGGCTGGCGGTGAGCCGGTCACCTTGGTTTCGGGGCAGCGTGAGCCGGAAGGCACTACCCTTCCCGGGCTCACCCCAGGCCTGCAGCCATCCCCCGTGCAGCCGGGCATCCTCCAAGCTGATCGACAGCCCGAGCCCGGTGCCCCCGGTGCGCCGGTCCCGCGAGGGGTCACCGCGCCAGAACCGGGTGAACACCAGATCCTGCTGGCCGGGTTGCAACCCGACGCCGTGGTCGCGCACCAGCACCGCGACGGCCTTCTCGTCGGCGGCGACGGTGAGCTTCACCGGGCGTCCCTCGCCGTGATCCAGCGCGTTGGTGAGCAGGTTGCGCACGATCCGCTCCACCCGTCGCGAATCGATGTCGGCCAGCACCTCGATCTCGGGCAGGTCAACCTCCAGCGGGGTTCCGGCCTGATCGGCCACCGGCTGCACCAGCGCAATCGCCTGCGTCGCTGTGGTGCGCACGTCGACGGTCTCGCTGTGCAGTTCGGCGACCCCGGCGTCCAGCCGGGAGATCTCCAGCAGGTCGGCGAGCAGCGTCTCGAACCGGTCCAGCTCCCGGACCAGCAACTCAGCCGGGCGGTGCAGCACCGGGTGCAGCTTGTCCCGCGACTCGTACAGCAGGTCCGCAGCCATCCGTACGGTGGTCAGCGGAGTGCGCAGCTCGTGCGAGACATCGGAGGTGAACCCACGCTGGAGCTCACCGAACTCCTCCAGCTGGCGGATCTGGCGCTGGATGCTGGCAGCCATCTCGTTGAACGAGGTGCCCAAACGGGCGATGTCGTCCTCCCCGACGACCGGCATGCGCTCGTCGAGATGGCCGTCGGCGAAGCGCTCGGCAACCTCGGCGGCCTGCCGGATCGGCACCACCACCTGGCGGGTCACCAGGCTGGCGATGCCCGCAATGAGGACCAGCAACACCACCCCGCCGACAACCAGGGTGGATTGCACCAGGGTCAGCGTGCGCTGCTCGGCGGTGAGCGGAAACAGCAGGTACAGCTGCATGGTCCGGCCCGCGCTGGCCACCGGCATGCCGACCGCCAGGGTAATCACCGAGTGCGAGCCGCGCTGCACCGTGGTGATCTTGTGGGCGAGCGCGCCACGCTCCACCGCGGACTGGAGGACGGCGGGGACGTCTTCCAGGGGTCCGATTCTCTGCCCGCTGCCGGCCTCCCCCGACGAGTCACCGCCGTCGACCAGCACCGGCTCGAACGCCCCGGCGCTGGCCGTCGCCGAAGCGGACCCGGCGGGGTCGGGGTTGGTCAACCGGTCGACGGCCGTGGTCAGCCTGGCGGGCAGCGAGGCCGAGGTGGGATCCACCGCACTGAGCTCGGACTCGACCAGGATCCGGCTGTTGTCGGCCTGCAACAGCGCGGCCTGGGTCTTGTTCTCGATCAACCGTTGAGCGAGTTGAGCTTGCAGGACCATCCCGAGCACCAGGACGACAGTGGAGGACAGCGCGACGGTGCTGCTGATCACCCGAACCTTGAGCGAGCGGCGCCACACCGCACCGGCCACCGCAGTGAGCTCACGTGCCGCCACGACGGCCGGGCGCAGGGCCTCGATGGCCCGGCCGGCGAACGCGGTCACTACTGGGTGCCGGCCTTGTAACCGACGCCGCGCACGGTGAGCACCACCTCAGGGTGCTCCGGATCCCGCTCGACCTTGGACCGGAGCCGCTGCACATGGACGTTGACCAGCCTGGTGTCCGCGGCGTGCCGGTAACCCCAGACCTGCTCGAGCAGCACCTCGCGGGTGAACACCTGGCGCGGCTTGCGGGCCAGCGCGAGGAGCAGGTCGAACTCCAGCGGAGTCAGCGGGATCGGCGTCCCGTCCCGGGTGACCTGGTGGCCGGGCACATCGATGGCGAGGTCACCGATGGTGAGCCGCTCGGAGGGATCGGCCTCGATGCGGCGCAACCGGGCGCGCAGTCTGGCCACGAGCTCCTGGGTCTTGGGCGGCTTGATCATGTAGTCGTCAGCGCCCGATTCCAGGCCGGTGACCACGTCGACGGTGTCACTCCTGGCAGTGAGCATGACGATGGGAATCCCGGACTCGGCCCGGATCGCCCGGCACACCTCGATACCACTCATCCCGGGCAGCATGATGTCCAGCAGCACGAGGTCCGGCTTGAGTTCCCGGAACGCGGGCAACGCCTTGGGACCTTCACTCACCACCGCGGTCTCAAAACCCGCCTGGCGCAGCGCGATAGCCAACATCTCCGCCGCTGCGGGATCATCCTCGACCACGAGCACACGAGCCGACATGCCCCTATCGTGGCACTACGCGTCACGCTCCCGCCGGTCGGGCGGTGCCGAGGTAGCGGCAGTGGATCATCCGCCGAGCAACTGCCTCGCCAGCTCGCGCAGCGGCGGCCCGGCTGCGGTGCTGTGTGCGGTGTCTTCTGGAGTGCCTGCGGCGCCTGCTGCGCCTTTCGCGGAGATGGTCTCGGAGATGGTGAGGACAGACCAGGGCGCAAGCCATCCCCGCGCAGCGAGCCCCTCGTAGAGGCGTGCGCACCGGGCCTGCAGGCCCCCGTCTGCCTCGTAAAGATCTTTAGGGCGCTCGCTGTCGGTCTCGGCCCGCCACCGCGCCCGGGCGGCTGCGACGCTGACCGGCACCTGCAGTAGCAGCTGCGCATCGGGCACCGGCACGCCGAACCGATCCACCTCCAGATCGTGGATCCACTCGACGAACGGGCCCTCGGCAGTCTCCTCCAGCCGCGCCGCGCCGTAGGCCGCATTCGACGCCACGTAGCGATCCACCAGCACCACGTCGTAGCGAAGCTGCAGGGCGCGCAGCGTCTCCGCGGCTCCACGCCGGTCCAGAGCGAACAGCACAGCCATGCCGTGCACCGAGCCGGGGAGGTCCCCCAGCCGCCCGTAGAGCGCATCGCGCACCAGCTCAGCATGGATATCGCTGCCGTAACGGGGGAACGCCATCCGGGTCACCGACGCGTGCTGCTCGGTGAGCGCGGTGGCCAGCCCGTCAGCCAGGGTGCGCTTGCCCGCCCCATCCAAACCCTCGATGACGATCAACCGGCCCACGCAGCACACGCTATCCACCGGGTGGGATCAGCGACGCATCCGGGCGACCAGACCGGTGTCGTAGCACCCGGAACGGAACTCCGGGTGCTCGAGCAGTTCGGCGTGGAAGGGCAGGTTGCATTTCGGCCCGGCCACAGTGAACCCGGCGACCGCCGAGGCGGCCCGCTGCAGCGCCTGCGCCCGATCACGGCCGTGTACCACCAGCTTGGCCAGCAGCGGGTCGTAGACCGGGGTGACCGTGTTGCCCACTGTGTAGCCGGAGTCCACCCGCACCCCCGGCCCTACCGGTTCCGCCCATGCGCTCACCTGCCCCGGTCCGGGCAGGAACCTCCGCGGATCCTCGGCGTTGATCCGCAACTCGATCGCGTGCCCGTATGGGACGGTGTTCTCGATGTCGAAGCCGGGTCCGGCTCCCGCGGCGATGTGCAGCTGGGCGGCGACCAGGTCGACGCCGTAGCGCAGCTCGGTCACCGGGTGCTCCACCTGCAGCCTGGTGTTCATCTCCAGGAAGAAGAACGCGCCGGTGTCCTGATCGAGCAGGAACTCCACGGTGCCGGCGTTGCGGTAGTCCACCGCCGCAGCGGCCAGCACCGCGGCCCGTTCCAGCCTGCCGCGCAATGCCGGATCGACCGCGGGCGACGGGCTCTCCTCGGCCACCTTCTGATGTCGCCGCTGCACTGAGCAGTCCCGCTCGCCCAAGGTCACCACCCGGCCGCCGGCCAACCCGAGGACCTGCACCTCGACATGGCGGACCCGGGGGAAATACCGCTCGACGAACAGCCGCGAGTCCCCGAAGAGCCGGCCGGCGAAGGCACTGACTCGGGTGTATTCGGTGCGCACCGCCGCGGCGTCGGCCGCCACCGCCATCCCCATCCCGCCCCCGCCGGCTGCGGCCTTGAGCATCACCGGAAAGCCGAGCTGCTCGGCCTGCGCCACCGCGGCGTCCTCGGTGGCCAGCGCGCCTGCCGAGCCGGCCGCCACCGGCACTCCCGCGGCTGCGACGGTCGCCCGCGCGGCCACCTTGTCCCCCATCGCCGAGATCGCTTCGGCGCTGGGACCGACCCACGCGAGACCGGCCTCGCTCACCATCCGGGCGAACCCGGGATCCTCGGACAGGAACCCGTAGCCGGGGTGCACCGCGGCCGCGCTGGTCTTGCGGGCTACCTCCAGCAGCTGGTGGCTGTCCCGGTAGGCCTGCGCGGGTGGCCCGGCCAGCTCGATCGCGTCGTCGGCCTCGGCGACGAACGGCAGCTCGGCGTCCACTGAGGAATGCACCGCGATGGCCCGGACCCCGAGCGCGCGGGCGGATCGGATTATTCGGCGGGCGATCTCACCCCGGTTGGCGACCAGTAACGACTCGAACACCAGCGGGACATTACCCATCCCGGCGAGTACCGGCAGCGCTCAGCCGGTACTCGCCGGGGTGCGGTCCAGGTCGGGTTCCAGGTAGATCATCCGGGCGGCGGGCACGGCACCCCGGACGCGCACCTCGGCCAGATCGATGATCCGGGCGACCTCGATGGTGGGCATCGTGGCCGGTACTGCGATCTTGGCTGCGATCAGCAGCTCGTCCGGGCCGAGGTACTGGGTCTTGAGGTGAATGACCCGCTCGACGCCGCCGCCCACCATCGCCGCCCGGATCCGGGACAGCTCGGCTGGGGTGGCGCCCTCGCCGATCAGCAGGCTCTTCGTCTCGACGATCAGGATGATCGCGATGACGCCGAGCAGGGTACCGATACCCAACGTCCCGATGGCATCCCAGACCGGGTCAGCGGTGAGCACCGCCATCCCGACGCCACCGAGGGCGAAGACCAGCCCGAGCAGCGCACCGGTGTCCTCCAGCAGCACGACCGGGAGTTCCGGGTTCTTGGACTGCCTGATGAACTGCCACCAGCTGCCGTTGCCCTTGAGCGGGCGGGACTCCCTGACCGCGGTGCGCAGGCTCAGAGTCTCCAGCACGATCGCCACCAGAAGGATGGCGATGGCGACCAGCGGGGAGCTGAGCGGTTCGTGGGCGGACAGCTTGTGCACGCCCTCGTAGAGCGCGAACACCGACCCCAGGCTGAACAGCAGCAGGGCCACGACGAACGAGTAGAAGTAGCGGTCGCGACCGTAACCGAAGGGATGCTCCTGGGTGGCTTCCCGCTGGGCGCGCTTCCCGCCGAGCAGCAGCAGGCCCTGATTGGAGGTATCAGCCACCGAGTGCACCGACTCGGCCAGCATCGACGACGAGCCGGTGATCAGATACCCGACGAACTTCGCTACCGCGATCCCCGCGTTAGCCAGCAACGCGGCAATAATCGCTGCTCTGCCACCGCCCGCTGACACAGCCCAGAGCCTACAAGCGACCCCCGCTGGATCGCGCTCAGAGCGCGGGCAGGGCGCGGAACAGTTGGACGGGGCCACCAGCGGGGCACACTCTGACCTCGGGGTCCGCGGCGGCCAGCCACACCGACCGGCCCCGGTGCACCGCGACCCGGCCACCATCCCGGGAACACAGCTCCGCTGCACCTCGGGTGCACAGCAGGATCTGCGGCAACGAGCTGCGCAGCAGGATCGGGGTCGACTCGCCTTCCGCCCATTCCAACCGGGTCAGCTGGAACTCCTCAGCCGGGGTGCGATAGGCGGTCTCGTACGGCCCGATCCGATCCCCGCGCTGCACCGGCAATTCGCCGTAGGAGAAGTCGAGCACCCGGAGCAGTTCCGGGACGTCCATGTGTTTCGCGGTCAGACCGCCGCGGAGCACGTTGTCCGAATTCGCGCTGATCTCCACTCCGGTGCCCCGCAGGTAGGTGTGCAGGTTCCCGGCCGGCAGATACATCGCCTCACCCGGTACCAGCACCACATGGTTGAGCAGCAAGGCCGCCAGCACCCCGACATCACCCGGGTAGGCCTCGGCCAGCTCCAGGACCACCTGGCACTCGCCGCGAAAATCGTCGCTGCGGTGGGCGCCGCTGCTCACCCCGTTCCGGCGCAGCAGGCCGATGCACGCGTCCAGGGTGGCGGGCAACACGGCCTGCACCGCGGGCTGGGGCATCGTGATCCAGGTGGTGAACAGGGTGCGCAGCCCGTCGGCATTCGGTTCGGCGAGGAGCATCCTGCGGTAGGGCTCCAGTGCCGGCAGGTTCAACGCGGCGAGGAACTCCACGGTGCGCAGCGGCTCCCGGAACCCCGCCAGCGCGTGCAGCTCGGTGAGCGCGCAGATCAGCTCGGGTTTATGGCTGGAGTCGGAGTAGTTGCGCTCGGGAGCATCCCGGGGAATCCCCCGGGCCTCCTCCCGGGCGAACCCTTCGGCGGCTTGTTCGGCGGACGGGTGCGCCTGCAGGCTCAGCGGCTCCTCGGCAGCGAGCACCTTGAGCAGGAAGGGCAATCGGTGGCCCCAGCGTTGCACGCAGGAGGCACCGAGTTGGTGCTGCGGATCGGCCCGCAGCGCATGCAGCAGTGACGTCTGGTTGCCGTCAGTGTGCAGCAACACCGATGAGTCCGCCGGGTGGGCACCGAGCCACAGCTCCGCCTGCGGGTGAGGCGCTGGGATCGGGGCGCCGAGAAGATCCGCGATCGCGGTCCGGGAACCCCAGGCGTAAGGCCGAACCGCGTTGCGCAGCAGCTCCACGAACCCTCCCTTACCGCCAGGATCACCCTCACCCGAATGTCGATCCGGGTGTACCGACCCACCCGGTTCCGCCCAGCACCCCTCGGCTCAACCCGAGGTAGAGCGCGGCGAAGTCGAACCGTAAGGCCAGCACCGCAGCGGCACAGGCCGCAGCACCCGGATCGCTCGGATGCACCATGAGCTCCTCATCGGCAGTCACCACGTCAGCATGGGGCAATGCCTCCAACGCGGCGGCCCGTTCCTGCTCGCCACCCGGGACGGGCCGCACGCCGAGCAGCACCGGTCGCACCGGTGACACCGCGACGCCCGGCTGCTCCTCGTACGGATCGTGAAGTAGCGCAACCTCACCGCCGGCCCGGGTCGCCTGCTGGCACAGCACTGGTAGGGCGGCGGCCTCGTGGAATCCCGCGGCGTGTGCGACGACACCGGCCTGCGCGGCGAGCGCGCCGGCACAGTGCCCAGCCACCGCTGTCGCCACCGGATCGGTTCCCCACAACAGGGGGGTTCGCGCGATCAACCGCAGCGCCAGTGACTTTGCGGGATTGACGAACGATTCGTGGGCGATGTGGTCGCGCTCGGCCTCCCGGTCCAACTCGCCGGCGAGTACCTCAGCGTCGACAGCCAGCAGGCCCAGGGTGTCCAGCAGCAGCAGGCCCGCAGTCAGGGTGCGCGGCAGCGCCAGCCCCGGTGGCACCTCGACCCGGGGTGAGATCAGCAACGACCGGCCCGCGGCAGCCGCTGCCACCGGCCCCTCGGCGGGTGCGGTGAGCACCACCCGCGCCCCCCTGCTCGCCGCGCGGCCGACGCCCTCCGCCAGCTCCCGGTCGCCGGGATCGGTGGTGTTGGCCAGCACGATGTCCAGCGCGCCCACCCACATCGGGACCGACCGGGTCAGCACCACCGGCACCGGGCACGCCGGGCCGAGAAGACCCAGCAGCAGTGGCGCGGCGGCCGGAGCCGCCCCCGGTCGGGTCAGCAGGACCAACGCGCGCGGCCGCTCCCCAGCCAGCCGTCCCAGGCCCGCCTCCTCGGCTGCGGCGGCTGTGGAGCGCACCTGGGCGCCCGCGGTGGCCGCGGCGCGGAGCACACCACCGGTATCGGTGGCCTCCAGCCGCGCTGGATCATCGAGCAGATCCTCGTCCCACTCATCGTTGGCCGGCATCACCCGCAGGCCAGCCCGCTGGTGCCCGCATCCGGACCGGTTCCGGGTAATGCCTCGTCGAGCAGCAGCACCGGGATGCCATCGACCACTGGGAAGCTGCGCCCGCATTCGGTGCAGGTCAGCGCCGCGGCGTCGGGATCAGCCGCGGTGCCGCGGCGCAGTTCGGCGTGCGCCGGGCACGGGCACGCCAAGATCTCCATCAGGTGCGGATCCAGCTCCAACGCCATCACTCGTCCTCCTCCGTCGGTCAGGTTGGCGGCTCTTGAAGGCCACCTCGCCCACTGGCGGTCGTACTTGAAGAGCTGCCAACCTCGCGCACCAGGGCCAGCACCTCGTCGCGCAATGTATCGACCGCCGCAGTGTCGGGCGCTTCGACGTTCAGGCGTAGCAGGGGCTCGGTGTTCGACGGGCGCACGTTGAACCAGGAACCGTCGGGGCACCGCACGGTGAGACCGTCGAGCTCGTCGATCTCGACGCCGTCCCGGGCGCTGTAATGCTCCCGCAGGGCCGCCATCCTGCCCCGCTGGTCCTCGACGGTGGAATTGATCTCCCCCGAGGTGGCGTACCGGCTGAACTCGCCCATCAGCGCCGAGAGCGGGTCCGGTTGGCTGCCGAGCGCGGACAGCACATGCATCGCGGCGAGCATCCCGGAGTCGGCGAACCAGAAACTGCGGAAGTAGTAGTGCGCGGAATGCTCGCCGCCGAAGATCGCCCCGGTCTCGGCCATCCGCTGCTTGATGAACGAGTGACCTACCCGGGTGCGCACCGGCCGGCCCCCGTGCTCGGCCACGATCTCCGGCACCGCCTGCGAGGTGATCAGGTTGTAGATCACGGTGGCGCCGGGCTCGGTGGCCAGCTCGCGGGTGGCGACCAGCGCGGTGACCGCGCTGGGGCTTATCGGGTCGCCGTGCTCGTCGATCACGAAGCAGCGGTCGGCGTCGCCATCGAAGGCCAGACCCAGATCAGCATCGTGCTGCCGTACCGCTGCTTGCAGGTCCACCAGGTTCGCCGGATCCAGCGGGTTGGCCTCATGGTGGGGGAAGGTGCCGTCCAGCTCGAAATACAGCGGAATGACCTCCAGCGGTAGCCCCTCGAAAACCGCGGGAACGGTGTATCCACCCATCCCGTTGGCCGCGTCCACCACCATCCGCAGTGGCCGGATCGCACACAGATCCACCAGAGAACGCAGGCAAGCGGCGTAAGCGGGCAGCATGTCCCGGTGAGTCACCACGCCACCACCCGGCCCGGGCTCGATGCCCCGCTCCACCGCGGCTCGGATCTCACCCAACCCGGTGTCCTGGCCGATAGGGCTGGCACCAGCCCGGCAGAGCTTGATCCCGTTATACCGGGCCGGATTGTGGCTGGCGGTGAACATCGCGCCGGGTATGCCCAGCGATCCGGAGGCGAAGTACATCATGTCGGTGCTGGCCAATCCCATCGCGACAACGTCGAGACCGCGGCCGGTCACCCCTTCGGAGAATGCTGCCGCCAGCCCAGGCGAGGAGTCCCGCATGTCGTGCCCGATGACCACCGCACCCGGGCCGGTCGAACCCGTCGGGCCCGCGACCAGATCGGCGAACGCCGCACCGATATCACGCACCCTGTCCGGGCCCAACTGCTCCCCGACAAGCCCACGGATGTCGTAGGCCTTGACTATCCCTGACAGATCGGGCACCGCTGTCCCTCCCGTCGAGGCTGGCCCGCTGGCCACTGAGTGCAGGTGCTGGCGCCGCTGAGCCTATCTGCGCGCTACAGAGCGGTAAGCCTCAGTCGTCGACGAGGTCAGGTAAGACTCGTAGATGGGCTCGCCGGCCCAGCGCCGGAACGGCGGGAACCGGTTCTGCCGGCCGCTCGAACCGGCCAGCCTCCCGGACCGCCTCGGCCAGCGCAGTGAGATCGTCCACTGAGGGTTCCGGTTCGGCGAACTCACCATCGTGGCGCACCACATCCCAGCCTCGAGGAGCAGTCAATCGGAGCGCGTGCCGCTCGCAGAGGTCATACGAATGCGGCTCACAACAGGACGCCAGCGGGCCCACCACAGCCGTGGAATCGGCGTAGACAAAGGTGAGCGTGGCAACTGCCGGGTTCGTGCACCCGGTCTTCGAGCACCGCCGCCCACTGCGCACGGCCGGGACCATAGCGCGCTGCCTCAGCCGAGCGCCGGAGGCGCGCGGAGCACTACGCTGTCTCACGCTCTCCCGGCGTAGTCTCGATGAATGACTGTGGCCCGGTCTGCCCGCACCAGGCAACGTCAACGCCGGGATCGGCGTGGCCGCGGTGTCCGGGGGTTGCTCTATCCCACCACCCTGCCCGCCGCGCGCAGCCGCTCGGAGCGCTTCGACGCCGTCGTGCTGGATGCGCTGGAACCGATCGACGCGCGCTGGCACGCCAAGCTCGACTCGCTCGACGTCGCCGTCGACGAGGTGCCGGAGGTGACTGATTGTGACCCCACCACCGTCGCGTGGGGCAACGATGTAGTGGAGGACGGCAACGTCCCGCTGGCTCGCCTCGTCCCGGCCGGGGTGGATCGGGCAGGACGTCCGACCCGGGCCCGGATCGTGCTCTACCGGCGGCCGCTGGAAAGCCGAGCGCACGGTGGTGATCTCTCCGACCTCGTCCACGAGGTGCTCGTCGAGCAGGTGGCGAACTACCTGGGCCTGGACCCGAACATCATCGACGGACCTACCGACACCGGCTGAGCTGGGTGGGCTGAGCCGGCGGGCTAACCGCGGCGCCGCCGCCGCGACGGCAGGGCCGTTCCCACGACGAGCAACAGCAGCGCACCCTCGACGAGGAGCAGCGCAGTACGGGCGACGTCGGAGCGCTCCACCCGAACCTCCGAGGGCATACCCCGGACCGGGACCGCCACCTGATGTCCCCAGCCACGTACCACCGGCACGGAACGGTTATCGACGCTGGCTTGCCAGCCCGGCTCGTCGTTGGCCGCGACGACGAGCAGCCTTCCCTCCGCTCCGGGTGCGACCTGGATGGCAACCTGCGGCGGGTCAGCGGGTGCCAGAACCCCGCTGACTCCCGGCTCGATGGGCGGGGCCGCCCCGATCCGCGCCTGCTCAGCCAACGCAGGACCCAGCAGCTCCGCACCCGGCACCGGCCGCACCACCCGGAGCACCGGGCGGCCATCGGTAGTGGGGGGGGCCGAGCGAGCCAGGCCTCCGGAAGCGGCAAGCGCCCGGGTGCCTTGCGCGGCGGTGGGCAGCACGATGAACTGCACGCCAGTGGCGGCCATGTCCGCGATCGCCGCAGAGGTCTCACCGGGCTGGCCCCCTCGCAGCGCATCGGCCACCCGAGCCAGCCGGGCACCGGTGGCTCGCAGCGGAGCGATGTCGTCGTCACCGAATCGCGCGGTCCGCGACCTCGTCAGCCGGACCGGCTCACCCTTGGATCCGACGACCAGGACGGAGGTGTTGTCCCGGGCCAGTTCGGCGCTCAGCGAAGGAGCCAGTACCGGCAGGTCAAAAGGAGGACCGGCGGTGAGCGGGCCACTGGCACCGAGCGCTACAGCTCCCGCGCACAGCACCGCGATGCCCACCCAGGATGCGGCCGACCACGACTTATCCCATGCCGAACCCCACCGCTGACCGAGATCGTCCATCCATTGCCACCGCGCCGGGACATTGCGCCCGGCCAGCAACACGATCCACAGCAACCCGCAGCCGGCCAGGAGCAGCGCACTGCCGGTGAAACCCGGCCGGGGACTCCCACCGACCAGGGGCCGGATGGGTTCATGGCCCAGCAACAGCACCGCGGCCAGGCCCAACACCACCAATCCCAGACCCGGCAGCATCGTCCGGGACGGCCGCAGGACCAGGGCGACCAGCGCTGCGAGCACTACCGCCGCCCCGAACCACGGCACGCTACCCGCGCCACCGGGATCGAGCGCGAGCAGCTGCAACCAGCTGGGCATCTGCTCGGGAACCACCGCGCCCACTCCATGCAGGAGTACTTCGGGCCGTTGGACGACCACAGCCGGCCACGGCACCAGCAGCCCGATCGGTAGCAGCACGACGGCGAACAACCCGACCCCTCGGCGCATGGTTTTGACCCGCGGCGCGGGAATCACCACGAAACCGATGAGGGCCACCGCCAGCAGCAACAAGTGCAGCAGTGGCGCGAACGCGCCGATCACGGCGATACCGAGAGCTGTAGCGGCAGCGGTGGACAGCCAGCTACCGGATCGCCGCACCACCCCGGTACGCAGCACCGAGACGATTCCGGACAGGACCAGCGGTAAGAGCAGGTAGGGAACGACGACATCCAGCCGACCCTGCGACAGCCCAGCGATGGCGGGTGGGAGCAACCCGTACGCCGCGGCGATCAGCGCCCGGCGCCGGCGGCTCACGGAGAGGGTGCGGGTGGCCCGGTACGCGGACAGAGCGGCCAGCGGCAGGGCGGCCAGCAGCAGCAAGGACAGTGCCACGGCCGGTGAACCCACCGGCAGGCCGAGGATGCCCAGTACGGCCAGTGCGGCTGGTGGCGGAGCAGCGCTGCCACCACCGACCGGGTGCCAGGAGCCCAGGTAGGAGGCCCAGGTCTGACCGAGGCTTTCCGGCGGCAGTAGCCGCCCCCCGGCCAGATCCAGTCCCAGTCGGTGCCGGTTCACCAGCACCGCGAGCAATGACATGATCAGGGTCAGCAGGGCGGGCGGGGAGAGCAGGAACCTCCGGATACGGGTACCGATCCCCACGTCGTCCAGCTCGAGCACAGCCGAGTCACTGGGATCGGCGTCACCCTGTGCCGCATCTCCGGCGGAGCGCCGGGGTTGCGGCGAGGGGCGCGGTGAAGGATCCGGCCGGGTTCGCGAGCCGGCCTTACCGGTGGGCTCACCACCGTCGGTGTCGGGTTCCGGAGCTACTGCCGGTGCAGCCACAGTGCCGGCAGCTCCTGAACCCGACACCGAACCCCTTGCCGGGCGGGCACCGTGGTGACCCGCAGAGCCATCAGCGGGGTCACCGGCAGGGTTACCAGCGGAGTCACCAGCGGGTTTACCAGCAGTGCGCGACACGCCGACTCCTCCCTAATCCATCCCCGTTGGTGGGGCGCACACGGTAACGTCTCCCGGCGATCGGTATCGAAACCGGGGAGCAGACCGGGTCAGACCACACCACGTTTGAGTTTGCGACGTTCCCGCTCCGAGAGCCCGCCCCAAATGCCGAACCGCTCATCGAAGGCCAACGCATACTCCAAGCACTCAGCCCGGACCTCGCAGCCGGAGCAGATCCGCTTCGCCTCCCTGGTGGATCCGCCCTTCTCGGGGAAGAACGCCTCCGGATCGGTTTGTGCGCACAACGCACGTTCCTGCCAGTCCTGCTGGTCAGGACCGTCGGCCAGGTCCCAGTAACCCAGCCGCTCGCCCCTCCCCACTACAGGCCAGCCGATGTCCAACTCATCCATGGCGGTCCGCCCTCCTCGCCATAGAGTTCCTCCCCGGTTCACGCCTCCCCGGGCTGTGGGCCGGAGAATAACAAGCCTGTGATTACACCCCTGTCATCGGGGATGCAAGCGATTGCGCCCTCCTCGAACCGAGCTGGGGGCGTTATCTCAGCGTGTCGCCGTTGACACGCTGAGATAACGTCGGGCAGCTGCGCTCTGCGGAGGAGCATCCACCCGGCAGCCTGCGGCAGCAGCCGGTGGGCGAGAGTGGCCCCATGCGCGCCGCCGGCCTGGCACCCAGCCCGCTATTCCTGCTCCTGCTCGCG
>DASYAZ010000047.1:0-14535 GCA_036501085.1 Pseudonocardiaceae bacterium
CAGGGCTCGAGCATGATGCCCAGCTGCAGCATGAACTGGTTCATCCAGGCCGCCCCGGAAGCCGAGACGGTAGCGACGTCGAAGTTCTCCCCCAGCATCGTCATGACCCGGCCCTCGACCCACGCCATGAGCGCCAGAACCAGCTGGGGTGGCAGCGGCACCAGCACTCCTGGAAAGGTCACCTTGGCCCCGGGAAGGTGGCTGATCCGCCGCACCATGGTGGCCAGCTCGCCATCGAAGGGGCCGGCGATTGTCCTGTCCAGCCACTCCTTGAGGACCAACTCGTCGATCGGCCGATCCGTCCCGGTCATCATCGGGACCGACTCCGGACGGGTCATCAGGTACCGGGATATCTCCTCGGCAAGCCGGGTGGACAGTGCCGGGACTCCCCTGCCGGTCTCCTGGACCGCCATCGCCTCGTACGATCCGAAGCCGGCGAATTCAGCGAGTGGGGCGAAGTCCGAGGTCACCAATCGGTCATACTGCACTTCCGCGCCTGCGGTCATGAGCCTTCCCCTTCTTGTAAGGATCTCTTACATCGCCGCTGGCCTCATCGCGCTGGCGGCATACCCGCGCACGTTCAGGACGAGAAAAATCCAGGACAGCGAAAGAACTCGGCCGCTTCGACCCTAACTCCACAGCCATTACCGGCCAGTTGCCGGAATGTGACTGATCGCGATCGGAAGTAAATGTAATGTTTCGAGTTTGCGAATCCGGGTAACATCCCCGGTTTATGGCGCGGTTGGTGCGACCAGCCCTGCCAAGGCAGCGGCGCCTGTGGTGACGACCGCGGGCAGCTCGGAGTACGAGTTCGCCGGCGCGGAGACCAGGACGACCACCACGTAACGCAGGTCCGGTCCGACCAGGCCGGTGCTGTTCATCACCGCGTCGGATCCACTGGTTCCCCAGCCCTGCTTGATCGCCCAGCCGGTGTTCGGCATCCCGTCCGGGATTCCGAAATACTGATCGAAACCATCCGCGGCGGTTCTCGGAGCGGCCGCGAGTGCGCCGAGAACGAGATCGCGATCGGGCGCGGGCAGGTGCTCGGCGATGTAGCGGTACACGGTCACCAGATCCCCCGGGGTGATCTGCGTATCACCCCACTGACCGGGATCTTCGGGCGGCTGGGTGCCAGTGAGCCCGAGCCGGGCAGCCACCCTGCTCACGATGGCTCCCCCGCCGCCCTCGGTCCAGAGCCCGTCGGCGATCTGGTCGTCGCTGCTGGCGAGCATCTGGCGCAGCTCCTGCTGCGTGACCGGATCCGGGCTGCCGCCCTCGGCCAGCAGATCCAGTGCGACCAGCAACTTGACCACGGACATCGCAGCGAACTGCTGGTCGGCACCCTGGCTGGCCAGCACGGTGCCGCTGGTCCGGTCGAAGACCTCGAATCCCACCCGGGAGTCCGGCAGGGTCGCCCGGATTGCCTGCCACGCTCCCGCCGCCACAGTGCTGTCATCCTCGACCGGGGCCTGCTGCGCAACGGCAGGCACCGGATCGGCGGCGGGCGATCCCGGCAAATCCTGCGCCGGTTCGGCCGCCACCGACCGGTGGGCGCAGGGAACGACTCCCCCGGACACAAAGCCGGTACCGGTAATGCAGAGTAACGCCGCTATCACCGGTACCAGTAGCGACCTCATGCCTACTGGGTCGGGACACAGGATCCAGTTCTTACTTGATCGACACAATTCTCGGAGAATTCTCAGGAATTTACAATTTTCGCTCCGTAACGTCGCCGAGCGCGAAGAATTGAATGCGACGGGTGGCGGAGACCCAGCCGGATCCAGCGTCGGCTCGCCGACCCGTGCGCCGGCGAGGTGGTACGGAGCCGGCGGCACCCCATCCCCCGACCCGGCGTGGCGCCCAAGGAGCAATCACCCGGGACAAACCAGCGGCAGGTGTCGACAGCGGGGCCTGCAGAGCGCACGATCAGCACTACCGTGGACGCAGTCGAGCACTTCATCGCCTTGCTGTCCGGGCGCGGCCCAGGCCCGGAGCTTGACGTCGGCGCGCTGGCGATCGCAGCCGGCGCGGATCCGGACCTCGACCCCAGCCGCTGGCTGCGTGAACTGGACCGGCTGTCGCACGGTGTCGACTCGCTCGAGGAGCTCATTCAACGGCTGTTCGTCGACGAGGGCTTCGCAGGCAATACCGTGAACTACTACGACCCGCGCAACTCCCTGCTGGATCGGGTGCTCGATCGCAAGCTCGGCATTCCGATCACACTGTCCCTCGTCTGCCTTGAGGTGGGGCGCCGTGCCGGGGTGTCACTGGAGGGTGTCAGCATGCCCGGGCATTTTCTGGTCCGGCCGATGGCCACCCCGTACTACCTCGATGCATTCAATGGCGGCGCGCTGCTGGATCTCGCCGCGTGCGAGGCGCTGTTCCGCACCGCCACCCGAGCAGGCTCGAGCACTCCATTCGGGCAGCACCTCCTCACCACCGCGCCCCGGCGGGCGATCTTCGCCCGCATCCTGGAGAACCTGCGGACCATCTACCGGATCCTCCGGCGGCCTGCCGACCTGGAATGGGCGTTGCGGATGCGCCTGGCACTGCCCGGGATCGGCGTGCAGGATCTGATCGAGCTCGGTGAAACCCTCGGCCAGCAAGGCCGGTTCATCGACGGGGCCGCATTCCTGGAGTCCCAGATGCCCGCGTGGCCCCAACAAGCCCAGCTGCTCGAATTCGGGGCGCGAAGCCTCCGCGCCCAACTCAACTGAGCGCCCGGCTCAACGAAGATCGGACCGGCGACGGGCGGTCTTGTCCTGCCCGATGGCCCAGCGAACCGACGGCGGGCAGAACAGCAGCACCAGCACGGCCACGCAGAACACCGCCGCCGGCACCCCTAGAGCGAGCTGGGATGAGGGGCCCGCTGCGTACCAGCTGGCGCCGAGCAGCAGGATCTGGGTGACGATCGCGGGGGTGCGAGCGCCGTGCCGGCCCCGAGCCAGGAAAACACCGACGGCAAGCACGCATACCCCGAGAACAGCCAGCCAGGCCGTAGTGGCCACGGCTGGTACCGGACCGGCGGGCGCACCCGTCGCCGAGATAATCACCTCGGTGGCGGCCGCGACACCGGCCATGCCCTGCAGCATGACCAGAACCCCCGCCACCCGGATCGTGCGCGGCACGGCAAGCTCAGCGGTGTTCATGCCAACTCCACACCGATCAGTCCATTACCGCTCACCGCAGCGGAGTAGCCGTTCAACATACGGCCCCTCTCATCGATGACCAAGTCTGACACGCGGTCACAGAAACTAGACCGAAACGTTCGAGCGGGAGGCGTCGTTAGGACTCATAGGACTAGTTGCCTCGATGCATGCCAACCCTCGCGGGGAGGTGAGCATCTCGGTCGGCTCACTGCGATGATCCTTATCGCGGTAGCCGGGTAGATCGGTTCGTTGCGATCAAGGGACCGTGACACACAGCTACGTTCGAATGGTGCTTCTGAATCGGTTTCACATGCAGTTCACAGTTCGTGCGGCGGGGTACCCGCTGGGTGAATTGACGCACTGCACCCGCGGATACCTCTTGACATCGCGGGTGATTGTGAAATCATTCACAAGCCCAAATGACATGACGACGACAGCGCTGGGACACCGGAGTTCACCAGCGCGATCGACGAGGAGCAAGCACCATGGACTGGCGCCACCACGCGGCCTGCCGAGACGAGGACCCCGAGCTGTTCTTCCCTGTGGGAACCAGTGGCCCCGCTCTACTGCAGATCACCGAGGCGAAGGCCGTCTGTCGGCGTTGCCCGGTTAATGCTGAGTGCCTGAATTGGGCACTCGCATCCGGACAGGATGCCGGCGTATGGGGCGGTATGAGCGAGGACGAGCGACGTGCCCTTAAGCGGCGCAGCGCTCGCACCGGGGCCCGTAACGGCGTCTGATCCGCGGCAAAGCACGATCAAAGAGGGGCCTGGCACTATCGGTGCCAGGCCCCTCTTCATCTCTCTTTAACGTCGCGTTCTCTTTCAGCGCGGATTCCCAGTGGGAGCCGCACCACCGCCACAGTGCCGCTGGGCTGGTTTCGCTGCAGCTCCAAAGATCCCCGCAGTTCAGCGTCGACCAGAGTTCGGACGATCTGCAAACCCAGCCGCTCGACCCGGGTCAGGGAGAAATCCGCTGGAAGACCCCGCCCGTCGTCGGCGACCATCACCTCCAACAATCCTGCCGATCGTTCCGCACGCAGAACGACCTCGCCATCCTGGCTCGGGTCAAAAGCGTGCTCCAGCGCGTTCTGTACCAGCTCCGTGAGCACCATCACCAACGGCGTGGCCAGCTCGGCAGCCAGGATCCCGAAAATGCCCTCCCGCCGGACGACCACCCGCCGCTCCGCTCCCGCCACCTCGGCCACCATGGAGAGCACCTTGTCCACGAGGTCATCGAGGTCCACGCGCTCATCAAGGGAGAGCGAGAGCGTCTCGTGCACCATGGCGATGGAGGCCACCCGGCGAACCGACTCCTGCAAGGCCTGGCGAGCCTCCACGTTCGCGGTTCGACGAGACTGCAACCGCAGCAGCGCGGCCACCGTCTGCAAGTTGTTCTTCACTCGGTGGTGTATTTCTCGGATCGTGGCGTCCTTGGACAGCAACGCACGGTCCCGGCTCCGCAGTTCGGTGACGTCGCAGACCAGCACCAGCGCACCAGCCGGTTCCCCCTGCGGTCGCAGTGGCAACGCCCGGAACAGCATGGTGGCACCAGCGGCGTCGGCCTCGATGCGCATGCTCGGAGCGCCCTTGACCGCCGCGCGGATCCGTTGCGCGACCTCCGCGGCGTCGAACGAGTCTGAGATGAGCTTGCGGGTCAGCGAGGCGAGCTGGACGCCCCGCAGGTCGGCAGCGTGGCCCATCCGGTGATAGGCCGACAGCGCGTTGGGGCTCGCGTAGATCACCGTCCCGCCGGCGTCGAGCCGCAGCAGACCATCGCCCACTCGCGGACCACCCTGGAGATCCGCTGCGGTCTCGGCGTCCGGGAAGGTACCGTCGGCCAGCATCTGGCACAGGTCGGTGGCAATCCCCAGGTAGGCGATCTCCAGTGGGCTGGGCACCCGGGGGACCGCCAGGTTCGCCTCCCGGCCCACCACCGCAATCGGCTGCCCGCCCAGCAGCACCGGCACCACCTCCCGGCGCACCGGAACGCCATGCAACCATCGGGGCTGATCCTCACGCAGGATGCCGCCGTGGCGCAGCGCCTGGTGCAGCCATCGGAGCTCACCGTCGGCCGCACGGCTACCGACGACATCCTCCGGATGGACCGTGGGACCGGTGGTGGGCCGCACGTGGGCCACACACAGGAACCCGCCGGCCTGGTGGTCAGGATCCAGCGGCTGGTCAGCGTCCAGCGGCGCCCACATCACCAGATCGGCAAAGGCGAGATCAGCGAGCAACTGCCATTCGGCGACGGTTCGCTGCAGGTGGCCGACTGCCGCGCCGGACAACCGGGTGTGCTGGGCGAGTAACTCGCTCAGCGTTGACATTGCCGCTCACCACCCGGGCGCGATCTCCATTCAACGGTGACACTACTCAACCACGGCGATCAGGTCGCCCTGCTGCACCACATCGCCCTCCGAGACCGCCAACTTCGCCACCGTGCCCTCGACCTCGGACAGGACGGGGATCTCCATCTTCATCGACTCAAGGATCACCAGCGTGTCGCCATCCGATACCGAATCGCCCTCGGCGACCACGATCTTCCACACGTTGGCCACCATTTCGGCCCGGATCTCCTCGGTCATGGATCACCCTCCTCCGCGTTGACCCTAGTCAGCCCGTATCCAACACCATGGTGCGCAGGGCCGCGTGACGGCCACGATCAGCACAGTCGACGGCAACCGTGGCACACTCGCGGCCACCATCGTCACCGCACAGGAGGAGAACCGCCGTGTCCAAGAAAGGGCGCAAGAAGCGTAACCGCGCGAAGAACTCAGCCAACCACGGCAAGCGCCCGAACACCTGACAACCCTCTGCGGGTCCACCGAGCGCTGAGCCGCACTGGCGGGCCCGCAGCGCGGCTCAGCGCTCGGTGGAGAGCCAGGCGTGGTTCTCCACAGTGGTCGTCGAGACCTCCACGACAGATCCATCCTCGGCCCGTACCACCGTCACCTCCGCGCCGAGAACAGCCTGGCTCAGCATGATCTCGCGGATCGACTGGCGCAGCCGTTGCCGGAGCGCGTCAGGCGCATGGTCCCCGCCACACTTGCGGGCCAGCAATGCCTTGAGATGTTCCTCGAGGCCGAACTGCTCCAGGCACGGGCTGCATTCGTCCAGGTGGCGCTGGACCAACTCCCGTCGCTGATGATCGCATTCGTTGTCCAGGAACATCCACACTTCGGCGATCACCTCGCGGCAGTCGGTGTCATGCGGATCTCCGCAGCTCATGATACGACCTCCGTATCGCGCAGGAAGCCGCGCTCGCGGGCCACGCCGGTAAGCATGTCGCGCAGTTGCTTACGTCCCCGATGCAGCCGGGACATGACGGTCCCGATGGGGGTACCCATGATCTCGGCGATCTCCTTGTAGGCGAATCCCTCGACATCAGCCAGGTAGACCGTCATCCGGAAATCCTCCGCGAGCTGGCTCAGCGCGTCCTTGACAGCGGAGTCGGGCAACCGGTCCAGCGCATCCATCTCCGCGGAACGCAAACCCGACGATGTGTGCTGGGCGGCCTGGGCGAGCTGCCAGTCGGTGATCTCCTCGGAGGGCTGCGCCACTGGCTGGCGCTGCCGCTTGCGGTACCCGTTGATGTAGGTGTTGGTGAGGATGCGGTACAGCCAGGCCCTGAGGTTGGTGCCGGCCCGGAAGGACTCGAAAGCCCCGTAGGCCTTGAGATAGGTCTCCTGCACGAGGTCCTCGGCATCGGCTGGGTTGCGCGTCATCCGCAGCGCCGCCGCGTAGAGCTGGTCGAGCAACGGCATCGCATCGCGCTCGAAACGCGCGGTGCGCTGTTCCGGCGTCTCCTGCGAACCCTCATCGAGGCTTTCCGGCGCGAGTTCCTCCGCCACCGTTTTCGGACCGCCTGACACCCTAGTCCCTTCGGGGCTCGTTTCGGGCTGACCGGACTGGGTGGGCTCTGCATCACCGGCTGAGCTCACTCCGACCACCCCCATGCCCAGGTATGCATTAGTGGTCGAGGGTACGCGCCAACCAGGCACTCGGCTCGCTGAAGTGCTGCTCGCCGGCACCGATCCTGTTGGATGGGGCAATTGCGACCGGCCCACGACCCGGCGCTCGCGGTTTCGCCGGGGCACTGGCCGGACTTGTTCGGCTGTTGGTACCACGGCTGGAGCAACGCCTTACCGGGCGCCGGAATTCCACCGGTTCCCGCGACCCAGGCCACCGTGGCATCCATCGCGCGTGAGTCGTAACACCGCTTGAGCGGTGGGCACGTCGTGGCCAGGACCAACCTTGTGTGCGCCGAGGGGCACTGCCCCACACCGACGTCCGACCTGTCGTGGGCGAGGTCTACCAGCTCGCCGGCGCCTCGCGTTGTCAGGCACTCACCAGACGAAGCCACTGCTCCACGGCGTGTCCCACTGCGCCGGGATCGGCCTTCAGGGAGTGATCACCCGGTACCAGCACGACCTCGCGGCCAGCCGCGGGCCCGGGACGGCCGAAGGGGTCCCGCTCGCCCTGCACGACGAGCAGCGGCACCCCCACCCCCTCGAGTTCGGGCATCCGGCTGCGATCCGGACGTCCCGGCGGGTGCACCGGAAAGGCCAGGCAGAGCACACCCACCGCAGCGCCTGCGGCCGCGGTCCGGCACGCCACCCGGGCTCCCGACGATCGGCCGCCGAACAGCAGCGGCACGCCGGCGAACACCCCGCTGGCGAGAGCGGAGACCACGGCCAGCCATGCCTCGTCCAGTTGCCGGGCCGGAGCGGGGGCGCACCGGCCCGCAACCCGATAGGGCTGGGTCACCAGCGCTACGTGCACCCCGCTCGCTGTCGCCGACCTCGCAGCAGCCGCCAGATCGGGTGCACTGGTGGAACCTCCTGCCCCGTGCCCGAGCAGCAGCGCCGCACGACCCGGCGGGCCGTACCGCAGCTCGACCTCGGCCAGACCGTGCGGCGTCGGGATGCTCAGCCCACTCACCGGCGCGGATCCAGCGCCGGATCGGCCGGCTCACCGTCGAGATCCAGCAGCGCAGGCTGCTCCGGCTCGACCCGGTCCAGCAGCTCCGGGCCACTGTTCCGGACGTTGTTCACCGCCGTGGAGACCGGCCGCAGCTCGAGTGCGTCCACCAATGACGCCGGCGGCGGCGCGAGCAACTCCGGGGGAACGTCGAAGTCCGGGTCCAGCCACCCCTGCCACGCCGCCGGGGGCAGCAGCAGCGGCATCCGATCGTGGATCTCGGCGAGCGGGCCCACCGCGTCAGTGGTCAGCACCGCACAGGTCACCAGCACGGGGTTGTCCAGGGCCTTCGAGTCGCGCCAGATCGACCACAACCCCGCCATGGCCAACCCGGAGCCATCCGCCGGAGTGATGAAGAACGGCTGCTTGTGGGTGCCCCGGCGCTGCCATTCGTACCACCCGTCGGCGGGCAGCAGGCAGCGCCGCCGAGCCACCGCGTCGCGGAACGCAGGTTTGGTGACCGCGCTCTCGGCCCGGGCGTTGATCAGCCGCGACCCGATTCCCGGGTCCTTGGCCCAATGCGGCACCAGACCCCAGCGCATCACCCGGATGCCGCGCACGGTGCAGTCCGGGTCGGGGGCGCCCTCGGCGTCGCGCGGATGCCGTGTCACCACCGAGAGCACCGGTGTGGTGGGCGCCACGTTGTACCCCGCCCCGGGAGCGGCGCCGTCGGTCTGGTCGACGGCGTCGAAATCGACCGCCAGCGTCGCGGGATCGCGGGTGGAGGCATACCTGCCGCACATGGATCCATCGTGGCACGCCGGTACGCCATGCTCGGGTAGACACCGGTTCAGGTGCGCCCCGAGTGGGCCCACGAATAGGCAATGATGGCGTCATGACGACCGCACCCCACCAACCGTGGATCGCACCGCGGGCGCCCGGCCCGGTGCACGCCACCGTCACGGTGCCGGGATCGAAGTCGATCACCAACCGGGCGCTGCTGCTGACCGCGCTGGCCGGCACCGGCGGCGCCGTCCGGGGCGCGCTGCGCAGCCGGGACACCGATCTCATGGCCGGGGCCCTGCGCGCGCTGGGGGTGCCGGTGACCAGCCGCGGGGACCAGGTGGACGTCGGCGCGCACGAGGGTCTCCGCGGGGGCGCCGGCACCGTGGACTGCGGCCTGGCCGGCACCGTCATGCGGTTCGTCCCGCCGCTGGCCGCGCTGGCCCGGGGCACCATCCGGTTCGACGGCGACGAGCAGGCCCGGCAGCGACCGATGATCACGGTGCTGACCGCGCTGCGTGCTCTCGGTGCCCGCGTCGAGGGGGATGCGCTGCCCTTCGAGCTGCACGGCACCGGCCGGTTGCCCGGCGGCGAGGTGCGCATCGACGCGTCGGGGTCGTCGCAGTTCGTCTCCGGGTTGCTGCTTTCTGCCGCCGGCTACGAGGGCGGCATCACCATCCACCATGACGGCCCGCCGGTTCCGTCGCTGCCGCACATCGAGATGACCGTTCAGATGCTCACCGACCGGGGAGTGAAGGTGGACACCGACGGTTCCACCTGGTGGCAGGTGACCCCGGGTCCCGTCGCCGGTGGCGACTGGGACGTCGAGCCGGACCTGTCCAACGCCGCGGTGTTCCTGGCCGCGGCGGCGATCACCGGCGGGCGGGTGCGGGTGCCGGGCTGGCCGCAACACACCACCCAGGCGGGGGATGCGATCCGGGCGATGCTGGCTGCGATGGGTTGCGCGGTGCACCCGGAGGAGCACGCTCTGACCGTCTCCGGGCCCGATCAGCTCACCGGCCTGGACGCCGACCTACACGACGTGGGGGAACTCACCCCCACCGTGGCGGCACTGGCGGCGCTGGCCAGTGGACCGTCGAGGTTGCGCGGGATCGCGCACCTGCGCGGGCACGAGACCAACCGGCTGGCCGCGCTGGCCGCCGAGCTCACGGCGCTGGGCGGCGAGGTTCGGGAGACCCCGGACGGGCTGGAGATCCATCCCCGGCCGTTGCGCGGGGACCCCGACCGCCCCTGGGGGGTCTACGCCGATCACCGGATGGCCACCGCGGGCGCGATCCTGGGTCTGGTGGTGCCGGGGATCGCGGTCGATGACATCGCCGCGACGACCAAGACGCTGCCAGGGTTCCCGGCAGCCTGGTCGGCGATGCTGGCCGGCGGTGCCGCCTGAGCCGGCCCGGTCGCCTGTGCTGGCTGAGCCGGCCGGATCGCCTCTGCCGGCTGAGCCGGCCAAACCGGCGCGGTCTCGACGAATCCGACATCCGGGTCCGGCCGGGACGCCACGGTTCCCGCCCCCGCACCAAGCGCCGCCCGGAGCACGCCGACGCGACACCCGCGATGGTGGTGGCAGTGGATCGGGGCCGGTGGACCTGCGCACCCGAGGGCGACCCCACCCTGCGGGTCACCGCGATGCGGGCCCGCGAGTTGGGGCGCACCCCGGTGGTGGTGGGTGACCGGGTCTGGCTGGTCGGCCAGGTCAGTGGCGCGCCGGAAGGGCTGGTCCGGATCGTGCGGGTCGACGATCGGTCCAGCGTGTTGCGCCGCACCGCTGATGACACCGACCCCACCGAGCGGATCGTGGTGGCCAACGCCGAGCAGCTGCTCATCGTGGCCTCGCTGGCCGATCCGCCGCCCCGCACCGGGTTGATCGATCGGTGCCTGGTGGCCGCCTACGCCGGCGGGCTGGAACCAGTGCTGTGCCTGACCAAGCGGGACCTCGCCTCGCCGGACGCGGTGCTGGAACGCTACGCAGCGCTGGAGCTGCCGGTGCTGGTCACCGCCCCGCTGGCGGGGATCGACGCGGTGCGGGAACGGCTGGCGGGCCGGGTCTCGGCACTGGTCGGGCACTCCGGGGTGGGCAAGTCGACGCTGGTGAACCGGCTGGTACCGGACGCCTACCGGGTCACCGGGGCGGTCAGCGGGGTGGGGAAAGGCAGGCACACCTCCAGCTCCGTCGTGGCGCTGCCACTGCCAGGCGGCGGGTGGGTGGTGGACACGCCAGGCATCCGCTCCTTCGGGCTGGCGCACGTACACCCGGACGACGTGGTCAGCGCCTTCGCCGACCTGGCCGGGGCGATCGCGAACTGCCCGCGGGGCTGCACCCACCTCGGCCCCCCAGCGGACCCGGAGTGCGCGCTCGACGAGCTCGACGGCGCCGCCCACCGCCGGGCGATGTCGGTCCGTCGCCTGCTGGCGACGCTCGTGAGTGCGTAACAGTGTTTTAACACTGTTACGCACTCACGAGCCGTTCCTTGATCGCGCGGGGGCTGGTCCAGCGCAGCAGGTTCATCAGTGAGCCTGCCTTGTCGTTGGTGCCCGAGGCGCGGGAGCCGCCGAAAGGCTGGCGGCCCACGATCGACCCGGTGGGCTTGTCGTTGAGGTAGAAGTTGCCGGCGGCGAACCGGAGCGCGGCCTGGGCCTGCACCACGGCCTGGCGGTCGGTGGCGAACAGTGCGCCGGTCAGGGCGTAGGGGCTGGTGGAGTCGACCGTCTCGAGGATCGCCGGGTAGGCATCATCGGGGTAGATGTGCACAGCCAGGATCGGGCCGAAGTACTCGGTGGCGAACACCTCGTGCCGGGCCTCGGCGCAGAGCAGCACCGTGGGCTGGACGAACCAGCCCTGCGAACCGTCGCAACCACCGCCGGCGAGGAACTCGATCGACGAGTCGGTGGCGAGGCGCTCCAGGAGGTCACGGTGCTTGGCGAAAGCCCGCGCGTCGATCACCGCGCCGCCGAAGTTCGACAGGTCGGTGACGTCGCCGTAGCGGATCGCCCGGGTGCCGTCGGCGAGCTGCTCGCGCAGGCCGGCCTCCCATAGTGACCGGGCGATATAGGCGCGGGATACCGCGGAGCACTTCTGACCCTGGTACTCGAACGCCCCGCGGACCAGCGCGTCAGCCACTGCGGACACCTCGGCCGAGGGGTGCGCCACCACGAAGTCCTTACCCCCGGTCTCCCCCACGATCCGCGGGTAGCTGCGGTAGCGGTCCAGGTGATCGGCGATGGTGCGCCAGAGCTTCTTGAAGGTCGTGGTGGAACCGGTGAAGTGCAGCCCGGCGAAGTGCGGATCGGTCAGGGCCACCTCGCTGACCGCGGCGCCGTCCCCGGTAACCAGGTTGATCACCCCGGGCGGCAGGCCGGCGGCTTCGAGCAACCGCATCGTCTCGTGCGCGGCGAGCTGCTGGGTCGGGGTGGGCTTCCACACCACGGTGTTGCCCATCAATGCCGGTGCGGTGGGCAGGTTCCCGGCGATCGCGGTGAAGTTGAACGGGGTGATCGCGGTGACGAACCCGTCCAGCGGGCGGTAGTCCATCCGGTTCCACTCACCGGGCACCGACTCCGGTTGTTCGGCCAGAATCCGGCGGGCGTAGTGCACGTTGAACCGCCAGAAGTCGATCAGCTCGCAGGCGGCGTCGATCTCCGCCTGCTGCACCGACTTCGACTGGCCGAGCATGGTGGCGGCGTTGAGCGTGTCCCGCCACGGTCCGGCAGCCAGATCCGCAGCTCGCAGCAGGACCGCAGCCCGCTCGTCGAAAGGCATCGCATGCCAGGCCGGGGCGGCGTCCATCGCAGCGCGGACCGCGTCGGCGACATCGGTGGCGGTGGCCTGCGCGCTGGTGCCCAGCACGTGGGCGTGCCGGTGCGGTGCCACCACGGTGAAGGGTGCCCCACCCGCCATCCGCTGCACCCCGCCGATGGTCATGGTCAGCTCGACCGGGTCCGCGGAACGCTCCGCGAGCGTGCGAACCAGCGACTCGCGCTCCGGGGTCTGCGGGGCGTAGCCACGCACCGGCTCATTGCGCGGTACCGGCGTGGAAGTGATCGCGTCCATAGCAGGATCTCTCACAACAGTTCGAGCAGGAAAGGGACCTCTTGGCTGGCGTACCAGGCCATCTCGTGATCCTCGGCCTCGCCGAGAGCGAACTCGGCATCCGGATCACCGAGGTCAGCCGCGTCCACCACCGCGGCCGCGGCCCGCACTGCGCCCTCTGCCTCAGCCACATCGACGTGGATCGCCGCGACCGACCGGGTCGGTACCGCGCCGGCGAGCGTCACGGCGGCGTCATCGAGGTCGGGCCGCCACTGCACGGGTTCGACGTCGGCGGCCACCACGACTCGGCGGGCGATCGCCGCCGGATCACCGTCGAGGTCCAGGGCCAGCAAGCGCAGCGAGGCCCGGGCGGCCTCGTTCATCGCCGCGTACTCCAGTTCCTCGGTGTCGCCGGCCGCATAGGACTCGCGCAGCATGGGGGTGAGCGCGAAGGCGAGTCCGGAGACCGGAACCAGCTCCCCGGACTCGACGAACGTGCGCAACATCGCGAGCGTGGCGGGGATGTAAACCCTCATCAGTGGATTATCTCTGACTTTCTTGATCATGCCGTTTACCAGGCGATACAGGGTAGCAGGGGACCCAGCGGACCGGCCGGAGTCCGTCAGGGGTCCGTCACTGCCGCAGTAACGGGCTGGGCAAAAACGGAGATGTGTGGGCATGAGCCGACGTGATGGCCGTGCTGTGAAGGGAGCAAACGGGTGAGCGAGCACGAGTATTACGACTGGGTGGGTATGACGAAGTTTCACGCGTCCAGGGTGACCGGGCAAGGATCCGGAAGTGACGAACAACTCGCGGCCGCGGGTGCGGCGCAGGCGTATGCGACGCTCGCGCTCGCCGAAGCCATCCGCCAGGCTACCGAGGCTTTCGTCAATAGATAGGAAGCGAGCCTCATCATCTGCGCCGGCATGGCTCTTACCCCAGCTGGCGCCTTCATTGGGTGGTGCGAGCCAGCCGGATCGCGCACGCCCGCAGGCAAGCCGACACCTACCGCGAACTGGTCGAGAAGCTCGGGGAGCACGACCCGCCACCAAGCGGTAAGCCTGACAGCCAGCGTGTCCGTACACCTAACGTCCCTACGCACAAGGCCGCTGGGGGACAAGCGAACCGGAGACACCATGAGCTACGCCGATCCTGGCGCGCCCGACGTCATCAACCGCGTCACCATCCGCATGCCCTACGTCGCCGAGACGAAATGTACGACGGTCAAAACCTGGCCCGTCGTCACCACACGCTCCCCGCTATGGCTACGGCGCATCGCCGAGCAGATCGGCCTCCAGTTCCGCCGCGAGACCCACTTCGATTTCCCGCCCTACAGTGCAACCGACCCCGACGGCCAACACGTGATCCTGCTGGAAGGCCGGTACGCCATCGCCTACGCGAAGCTCATCGCCGGCGCAATCGGCATCTACCGCGCCGACACGGATCCATACCTGGGCTGGGTCTGGGTGCACCCCTACGAACGCGGTCGAGGCCTAGCGATCCTTGGTTGTTGAGACTTTGGCACTTGGGCAGAGTGTCAGGCAGCTGCCGTGGGTAGTCGTGCGTGGGTGAAGCGGGCGTTGATGTGCTGGTCGATGGTGCGCAACGCGCTGCGTAATGGTGGTGGGGTTTG
>DASYAZ010000048.1:0-19191 GCA_036501085.1 Pseudonocardiaceae bacterium
ACGAACAGATCGAGCGGATCGTGCGGCTGTGTTTCGCCGACCCGTCAGTGGTGTCCCCAGCGCGGCGGGCGGAGGCGGTTGCGGAATGGGCCCACCGGGCGTCGCTGCCCTGGGGGGTGGCGGGAGTGCACCGGTCCACGCAGCAGCTGCTGCGGAGCTGGCTGGTGCCCCGATCCCGGTCGTTGTGGCGGCTCGCCACCCGGGTCGGCGCGCCCGCGCTGGTGGTGTGGGGCATGGCGGACAAGCTGGTCAGCGTGCGTAAGGCGCCGCGCACCGCGGTGGCGCTGCCACGGGGGCGGTTGCTGTTGTTGCCGCGAACCGGACATCTGCCGCAGATCGAGCGGCCCACCGCGGTGGCGCGCGGGATGCTCGGGATGGTCGAGATGGTGGACCACGCGGCGTGGTAATGCGCTTACTGTCCGGAGTGGATGTGCCATCCTTGCGCCGTGATCCGCCCGACGCGAGCCGATCCACCGCGGCGCTACCAGCGCTACGTGGGCTCCCGGATCGTCGAGGAGGAGGAACCGGCTCCACAAGCACGACCACAGCCGGGGCCCGGGACCGGGTTTCCGGACCGGGGGGCGATCGCCCCGCTGGGCCCGGGTCCCGGTCGGCCCGGTGGCCGGCCCGGATGGTGGCCCGCTACGGCTGGCGGGCCTACGCCGTCCCGGTCCTCGTGGTGCTCACGGTGCTGGCCGTGCTCGATGCGGCCCGGTCAGCGTCCCCGGCGCCGTCGAACCCGGCCGGCGCCGCTGGTCTGGTCCGGACCCCGCTGATCCCCAATCCCGTGGGTGGTCCGGGCTTCGCAGCGGCCAAGATTCCGGCTGAGCTGCCCGGCGGGGGGCCGTTCACCGTGCAGGGCGCCGGCAGCTGGCGGGTGATCCCCGGCGCCGGCGCCCCGTTCGGGACCGGCCCGCTGTTCAGCTATACCGTCGAGATCGAGAACGGGGTCGAGCTGGTGGGTGGCCCGGAGGGCTTCGCCTCCACAGTGGACAGCACCCTGCACAACCCCAAGAGTTGGATCGGCAGCGGGCGGTACCGGTTCCAGCGGATCGACGACAGCCGGGCCGCGACGTTGCGGATCAGCCTCACCTCCCAGCAGACCACGCGCCGGCTCTGCGGCTTCGGAATCCCCTTCGATGCCTCGTGCTGGGTGCCCCGCGATCATCGGGTCGTGATCAATACGGCCCGCTGGGCTCGGGGCGCGGTGGCCTTCGAGGGCAACGTGGTGCAGTACCAGCAGTACGTGGTCAACCATGAGGTCGGGCACGGCCTGGGTTTCTCCCACATCGCCTGCGACGGAGCGGGAAAGCTGGCGCCGGTGATGATGCAGCAGACCTGGGGCCTGTCGGACGACTACCTCGCGGTGCTGGGCACCGATCATGTGCGCGCGGACGGGTTGGTGTGCCAGCCCAACGCATGGCCCTTCCCGACGGTGAACTGAGGCGGGAAGACCGGGCGCCTCGCCGGCGTTCCCCTCGACCAGAGGGCCGATCAGAAGGCACCGACTGTGAGGAGCGCGCCGATGAGCCTGCCGCCGCTGGTGGAACCCGCTGCGGAGCTGACCAAGGAAGAGGTGGTCCGCTACAGCCGTCACCTGATCATCCCGGACGTCGGGATGGATGGCCAGAAGCGGATGAAGAACGCGAAAGTGCTGGTGATCGGCGCCGGCGGGTTGGGCAGCCCCGCGCTGCTGTACCTGGCCGCTGCCGGGGTGGGCACGCTGGGCATCGTCGAGTTCGACGAGGTCGATGAGTCGAACCTGCAGCGTCAGGTGATCCACGGCCAGTCCGATATCGGCCGACCCAAGGGCGAGTCCGCCCGCGACTCCATCCGGGAGATCAACCCGTTCGTCCAGGTGAACCTGCACCAGGTGCGGCTGGAGTCGTCCAACGCGCTGGACATCTTCCGGGACTACGACCTCATCCTGGACGGCACCGACAACTTCGCGACCCGCTACCTGGTCAACGACGCCGCAGTGTTACTCGGTAAGCCCTACGTGTGGGGGTCGATCTTCCGCTTCGAGGGGCAGGCGTCGGTGTTCTGGGCCGACGCGCCCGGCGGGCAGGGTTTGCAGTACCGCGACCTCTATCCCGAGCCCCCGCCGCCCGGGATGGTACCGTCCTGCGCCGAGGGCGGTGTGCTCGGTGTGCTGTGCGCGTCGATCGGCTCGATCATGGTGACCGAGGCGATCAAGCTCATCACCGGGATCGGCGAGACCCTGCTGGGCCGGCTGATGGTGTACGACGCGCTGGAGATGACCTACCGCACGATCAAGATCCGCCGGGACCCGGCTGGTGCACCGATCACCAAGCTGATCGATTACGCGGAGTTCTGCGGTGTGGTCAGCGATGATGCTGCTGAGGCCGCCGCCGGCTCGACCATCACCGCCACCGAGCTCAAGGAGATGATCGACTCAGGCAAGGACTTCGCCCTGATCGACGTCCGGGAACCGAACGAGTACGAGATCGTCAAGATCCCGGGCTCGATCCTGGTCCCCAAGGACAGGATCCTCTCCGGTGAGGCGCTGGCGGAGCTGCCGCAGGACAGGCCACTGGTGCTGCACTGCAAATCCGGGCAGCGATCCGCCGAGGCGCTGGCTGCGCTGCACCAGGCCGGTTTCCGGGATGCCGTGCACGTCGGTGGTGGGGTGCTGGCCTGGATCAAACAGGTCGACCCCTCGCTGCCCGCCTACTGAGCTGGATGGCAGCGCGCCGCCGCGACGGCAGGGGACTGCCGTCAGCCGCTGCGGCGGCGGGTGGAGTACTGGCGGGATGGCGTCACCGGACCGGACCCGCGGGGGATGGTGGACTTTCCACCGCGGTGGACCGATGCTCCTGATTTCCCGCCACGGCGCTCGCGGCGGTTGGGCACCGGTGCGCCGAGGTCTGAGTCGGCGTCGGCGGGGGGGCTCTGGTCCTGCGGTTCGTCCTGCGATGTCATGAGGGAGGCCTCCTCGGCAGAGGTGTGTCGCCAGTAAGTGAGTGCTGCCGCTACGCAGCGGCGGGCGCGGGAAACTGGAAATGAGATGTGAGCCGCGGGCGCGGGGGCGCTCCGGCGGCGCAGGCGGGAGAACTCACCAGATCATGCCGACACGCTAGCGTGCCCGCCGAGCGCGGCGCATCTGGGTTTCGCCCTCACGCGCAGCTACCCGGGCGATGTGAACGGGAGTTCTCCGTGCTGCAACAACTGGCAACACGAGGATCACAACGAGCCCATAGCGTCACTCGTCGTACCCACCAGCTCAGGAGCTGCGATGAGCACGACCGAGATGACGACTCCGGCCACGCCGGCTCGCGGAGGCCGATGGATCGATCATTGGGAGCCGGAGGATCCCGAATTCTGGGAGACGACCGGCAAGCGGGTGGCCCGCCGGAATCTGTGGTTCTCGATTTTCACCGAGCACATCGGGTTCTCCATCTGGGTGATGTGGTCGGTACTGGTGCTGTTCATGGGACCGAAGTACGGGCTGAGCGCGGCGGACAAGTTCTTGCTCGTCTCGCTGCCCAACCTGGTCGGCTCGTTGCTCCGAGTCCCCTACACCCTCGCGGTCGCCTGGTTCGGCGGGAGGAACTGGACGATCATCAGTGCCGCACTGCTGCTGGTGCCCGCCATCCTGGCGGCCGTCATCCTGCAGCCCGGGGTCTCGTTCGGGACGTTACTCGTCGTCGCCACCCTGGCCGGATTCGGTGGCGGTAACTTCGCCTCGTCGATGTCCAACATCAACACCTTCTACCCGGATCGACTCAAAGGGGCCGCCCTCGGGCTCAACGCCGGTGGTGGCAACATCGGCGTGGCCGTGGTCCAGCTGGTGGGGCTCCTGATCATCGCGCTGGCGGGTACCTCGGCTCCGCGCGTGCTCCTCGGCATCTACATCCCGCTGATCGTCATCGCCCTGCTGGGTGCGGCGCTGTTCATGAACAACATCACCTCGGTGCGCAATGACGCAGGCGCCGCCAGGGAGGCGCTCCGGAACCGGGACCTGTGGATCATGTCGTTCCTCTACATCGGGACCTTCGGCTCGTTCATCGGCTACAGCTTCGCCTTCGGCCTAGTGCTGCAGAACCAGTTCGACCGCACCCCGTTGCAGGCCGCCGCGGTGACCTTCATCGGTCCGCTGCTCGGCTCCCTGATCCGGCCACTGGGCGGCTGGCTGTCCGACCGGATCAAAGGTTCGATCGTGACGTTCTGGAATTTCATCGCCATGGTCGCGGCGGGTATTCTGATCATCTTGGCGGCGAACGCCGAATCGCTGTCGCTGTTCACCGCCGGCTTCATCGCGCTGTTCGTGCTGACCGGGATCGGGAACGGCTCGACATACAAGATGATCCCGAGCATCTTCCGGGCCAAGGCGGATGCCGCCATCGCCGAAGGTGTAGCCCGGGACGAGGCGTTGGCTCACGCCCGGCGCATCACCGGCGCGACGATCGGGATCGTCTCCGCCATCGGGGCACTGGGTGGGTTCTTCATCAACCTCGCCTTCCGGCAGGCATTCCTGACGACCGGGTCCGGCGTGCTGGCCTTCTATTCCTTCATCGCCTTCTACGCCGTCTGCGCCATCGTGACGTACGCCGTCTACATGCGGCGGCGGGTGGATGAGCTCGGTGCCGACGTGCCCAGCCCGGCACATCTGGCGATGCAAACCGTCTGACCATGACGGCGCGGCCAGCGTAATCCGGCTGTCACGTGGAAGACACATGCAACGGTGACCATCGAAGGGATGGCACCTGACCGGCGGGAGGAGGCCAGCTGATGCGCACTCTCGTGGTGGCCGGATACGGCATGGTCGGGCACCGGTTGGTGGAGGCGCTGATCGGCCGGGACACCCGCAGGCAGTGGCGGATCGTCGTGCTCGCCGAGGAGTGCAGGCCCGCTTACGACCGGGTCGCCCTCTCCTCGTACGTAGACTCCTGGGATGCCGAGTCACTGAGCCTGCCCGCGGTCCAGGACGACCGGGTGGAGCTGCGACTGGGTGATCCGTGCGTGGCGATCGACCGGCGCAGGCGCCGGGTCCGCACCGCGTCCGGGCACCGGATCGGCTACGACGCGCTGGTGCTGGCCACCGGATCGGCGCCGTTCGTGCCCCCGGTACCCGGTCACGACCTGCCTGGTTGCTACGTCTACCGCACCCCCGAGGACCTCGACGCCATCCGGGTCGCGGCCCAGCGCGCGATGCGGACCACCGCGGCCGGCCGGCGCTCCGGTGTGGTGGTCGGCGGTGGGCTGCTCGGGCTGGAGGCGGCGCACGCGCTGCGTCAGCTGGGGCTCTCCCCGCACGTGGTCGAGATCGCACCCCGGCTGATGCCGATGCAGGTGGACGAGGGTGGCGGGGCGTTGCTTCGCCGGTTCATCGAGGGCCTCGGCGTGCGGGTGTACTGCGGGCAGGCCACCCAGGCCATCGAGCCAGATCGGGGTCGGTTGCTGGTCCGGCTCTCCGGTGGCACCGAGCTCGACACCGACGTCGTGGTGTTCTCCGCCGGGGTTCGGCCCCGCGACCAGCTGGTTCGGGAGGCGAAGTTACCGACCGGCGAGCGGGGTGGGGCGCTGGTCGACGCCCGGTGCCGCACCTCCGATGAGAGCATCTGGGCGATCGGGGAGTGTGCCGCGGTTGAGGGCCGCTGCTACGGGCTGGTCGCTCCGGGCTACGCGATGGCCGAGGTGGTGGCAGATCAGCTGCTGGGCGGCAACGCCACGTTCCCCGGCGCGGACACCTCCACCAAGCTCAAACTGCTCGGGGTGGATGTGGCCAGCTTCGGCGACGCGCACGGCACGGCCGAGGGCGCGCTGGAGATCACCCACAACGATCCGGTGGCCGGGCGCTACGCCAAGCTCGTGGTCTCCGACGACGCGCGCACCCTGCTCGGCGGGGTGCTGGTGGGGGACGCGGAGGCCTACGGCACGTTGCGCGCGCTGGTCGGCGCGCAGCTGCCGGCCGACCCGGGCGCGCTGATCTCCCCGTCCGGTGGTGAGCTGGATGCGGGGGCGTTGCCGCCCGGCGCGCAGGTGTGCTCCTGCCATGCCGTCACCGTCGAGACGATCGGCGCGGCGGTGACCCAGCAGGGTTGCACCACCGTGCCCGACCTCAAAGCGTGCACCAAGGCGGGCACCGGGTGCGGCTCGTGCCTGCCGATGCTGAAGAAACTGCTCGCCGCGCAGGGCGTCGAGCAGTCCACGTCACTGTGCGAGCACTTCACGCACAGCCGGGCCGAGCTGTTCCAGATCGTCGCCGCCACCCGGATCCGGACCTTCTCCGAGCTGGTCGCCAAGCACGGCACCGGCCGTGGCTGCGATATCTGCAAGCCGGCGGTGGCCTCGATCCTGGCTTCGCTGTCCGGGGTGCTCTCGCCCGGCAGCCATATCCTGGACGGCGAGCAGGCCGCCTTGCAGGACACCAACGACCACTTCCTGGCCAACCTGCAGCGCAACGGCACCTACTCGGTGGTGCCCCGGGTCCCCGGCGGGGAGATCACTCCGGAGAAGCTCATCGTGCTCGGCGAAGTGGCCCGCGACTTCGGGCTCTACACCAAGATCACCGGTGGGCAGCGGATCGACCTGTTCGGGGCCCGGGTGGAGCAGTTGCCGGCGATCTGGCGCCGGCTGGTGGATGCGGGTTTCGAGTCCGGGCACGCCTACGGCAAGGCGCTGCGCACCGTCAAGTCCTGCGTGGGTACCGACTGGTGCCGCTACGGGGTCCAGGACTCGGTGGGCATGGCCATCGCCCTTGAGCTGCGCTACCGGGGGCTGCGGGCGCCGCACAAACTCAAGTCCGCGGTCTCCGGGTGCGCGCGGGAATGCGCCGAGGCCCGCAGCAAGGACTTCGGGGTGATCGCCACCGATGCCGGCTGGAATCTCTACGTCTGCGGCAACGGCGGTTTCCGGCCACGGCACGCTGATCTGCTGGTCTCCGATGTGGACACCGAGACCCTGGTGCGCACCATCGACCGGTTCCTGATGTTCTACGTGCGCACTGCCGACCGGCTGCAGCGCACCGCGCCGTGGCTGGAAGAGCTGGAAGGCGGCCTGGACCACCTGCGGGATGTGATCGTGGATGATTCGCTGGGGATCTGCGCGGAACTCGACGCCGCGATGGAAGCGCACGTGTCGGGCTACTCCGACGAGTGGCGCGGGGTGCTGGAAGACCCGGACAAGCTGGCCCGCTTCACCTCATTCGTCAACGCACCCGGCGTGCCCGACCCGACCATCGAGTTCGTCCAGGAACGCGGCCAGCCGACCCCCGCGCCCCGCCGGCCGGGCCAGCCGGTGCTCATCGCCGGTCCGACGCTGGCGGTGGTTTCATGACCCTGCGGACACAGGAGGGCTGGACCGCCGTATGCCTGCTCGAGAACCTCATCCCGGAGCGGGGGATCGCGGCGCTGGTCGACGGTGCCGCGATCGCCCTGTTCCGGACTCATGATGGTGTGGTGCATGCGTTGTCCAACCTGGACCCGTTCAGCAGCGCCTCGGTGTTATCGCGGGGGATCGTCGGCGATCGTGGGGGGCGGGCGACGGTCGCCTCGCCGATCTACAAGCAGGTTTTCGAGCTGTCCACCGGGGTGTGCCTGGACGATCCCAGCGTTTCGGTGCCGACCTATCCGGTACGGGTGGTGGGCGGCGTCGTAGAAGTCTGCTGCGCATGATCGCGACCTCGCTCCGGTCGGGGCCCGAGCCTGCCGAGCTGCTGCCGCTGGCGGGATTCACCGTCGGTGTCACCGCCGCGCGCCGAGCCCAGGAGCTGGGGGCTTTGCTGGAACGCCGGGGTGCTGAGGTGATGCACGCCGCAGCGATCCGGATCGTGCCCGTGACTGATGACACCGAACTGCACGCCGCCACCGAACAGTTGATCAACTATCCGCCGGACGTGGTGGTGGTCACCACCGGTATCGGGTTCCGCGGGTGGGTGGAAGCGGCCGAGGGGTGGGGGCTGGGTGAGGCGTTGATCGCGGCCCTGCGCCGTGCCACCTTGCTGTCCAGGGGCCCCAAGTCGCGCGGCGCGGTCCGGGCGGCCGGCCTGACCGATGCCTGGTCCCCGCCATCAGAGTCCTCAGCAGAGGTGCTGGAGCACCTGCTGAGCGGTGATCTGGAAGGCACCAGGGTCGCGGTGCAGCTGCACGGCGAGCCACTGCCGGATTTCGTCGACGCGCTGAACTGCGCCGGTGCGCGGGTGATCCAGGTGCCCGTCTACCGGTGGGTGTTGCCGGAGAACCTCGCCCCGCTGGACCGGCTGCTCGTGGCGATCCTGGATGGCTGCGTCGACGCGGTGAGCTTCACCAGCGCTCCCGCCGCGGCCAGCGTGCTGAGCCGGGCCGAGGATCTCGGCATGCTGGCGCCGTTGTTGCGCCGGCTGCGCCGGGACGTCCTCGCCGCCTGCGTCGGCCCGGTGACCGCTGGTCCGCTGGTGGCCCAGGACGTGCCCACCGTGCAGCCGGAGCGGTCCCGGATCGGCGCGCTGGTCCGGACGCTGTCCGAGGTGTTACCAGCGCGGGCGCCCCGGTGGCCGGTGGCGGGACACGTGCTGGAGCTGCGTGGGCACGCCGCAGTGGTGGACGGGGTGCTGCGAACGGTGCCGCCCACCCCGATGGCCCTGCTGCGGCTGCTGGTGGCTCGCCCCGGCCGGGTGGTGCCACGCGCGGAGATGCTGTCCGCGATGCCTGCGGCCGGTGGTGACGAGCACGCGGTGGAGACTGCGGTGGCCCGGTTGCGCGCCGCGCTGGGTGCCCCGCGGCTGGTGCAGACCGTGGTCAAGCGCGGCTACCGGCTGGCCCTGGAACCCGGGGATTGCCGGTGAGGCGCACGATCGTCGTTGCTGCGCATGGAACCCGTGATCCGGCGGGTGTGGCGGTGGCGCGCCGGCTGGCCGAGGCAGTGGATGTCCGGTTGCCGGGGTGCCGGGTGTTGCTCGCGTTCGTGGATGTGCTCGGCCCCACGGTGCGCGAGACGATCGCCGCCGTGGCGGGCCCGGTCACCGTGGTGCCTGCCTTCCTGAGCTCCGGTTACCACGTGCGGACCGACGTGCCCCGGGAGGTGCGTGCCACCGGCCGCCGGGACGTCACCATCAGCGCACCCCTCGGGCCGCACCCGTTGCTGGTCGCAGCGGTGCGGGACCGGCTGCATGCGGCGGGGTGGCGCCGCGGCGATGCGGTGGTGCTGGCCGCGGCGGGCTCGTCGGATCCGCGGTCGGTGGCCGACGTGCGTGCCACCGCGTGCCAGCTCTCCGGTGTCCTCGGCCGCCGGGTCCGAGTCGGGTTCGTCGCGGCCGGGGCCCCGAGGGTGGCGCCGCTGGTGGCAGGTCTGCGTGCGGTGGGGGAGCGCCGGGTTGTGGTGGCGTCCTGGCTGCTCGCGCCGGGTTTGTTCCACAGCAGGCTTGCCGCGGCCGGCGCGGATGCGGTGGCCGCGCCCCTGGGTGGGCATCCGGCAGTGGCCGATCGGCTGGCGCAGCTCGCCACAGCCGGCGCAGCCCTGCGCAGCGCGTAACGCCGTAGCGATTTCGTAGCACAGGATGCTACAGTGAAATGTGGCTCACGTCATCGGTCAGCGAGTGCTCCGAAACGACAACGCGGAAATCATGCGCCGGGTGGAGGCAGGGGAGAGTTTCACCGTCACCCGCAACGGCAGGCCCATCGCCGATCTGATCCCGCACCAGGCAGATCGAGCGCCACGGTCCGGGACGCTAGGTGAGCTGCAGGCGGGATTCCGCCGGATGACCCCCGTCGATGGCCAGCGGTGGCACCGTGAACGGGCGGAGGCCGACGCGTTCTTCGGATCTGACGATCCGCTTGAGGACCCTTGGATCCGCAGGCGACCTGATGCGGCTCGGTGATGGGCCTCCGCGGTGCGCATCCTGCTGGACACGTCAGTGATCATCGACTTGGCGGTCGTGGACCTGGGTCGTTTCGAGGCTGCCGAACCCGTGGTGAGCGCCGTGAGCGTTGCCGAGCTGGCCTTCGGGCTGGACATTGATGATCCGATCGAGCGCCGTGCCCGCGCCGAGCGATACCAGGTCGTGCGTGAGCAGCTTGCCGTGCTCGACTTCGACCTCCGGGCCGCGGAGATCTACGGCACCATGGCCGCGGTGATCCGCCGCAACGGTCACAACCCCCGGCCCCGGCGAATGGATCTACAGATCGCCGCGACCGCGGCCGCCCACTCGATACCTCTGCTCACCCGTGATGCCAGTGGCTTCAGCGGCCTGGATCGGCTGCTCGAGGTCGCTGTGGTGTGACCGGAAGCTTGGCGATCATCTGTACCGGAGCGATCACTGCATCCGCCAGTCCGGCGACCAGATTGGTGATCTTCTGGCCGAAGTCGGGTCCCATCAGCAGGTGCAGGCCCAGGGGCGGCAACCCCTCAGCGGCGATGCGTTCGCGTATCACGCGGAGGGACTCGATCGCGAACTCCCGGCGTTCCCATGGCGGGTCGACCACGAAACCGGCCTTCTCCAGGCACGAGCGGTAGTGCGCGGGTGTCTGAAGGAAGCTGATCGCCGGATCGTCGGCCCACGGCTGCGGGTAGTCGAGGTCACCCTCGCCGATGCGCATCACGTCATAGATCGCGAAAAACCCGCCTGGGATGAGTACCCGGGCGAGTTCGGCGCAGAGGAGTTCCTTGTCTGCCACGTTCATCCCGACGTGCAGCAGGTATCCGCCATCGAAACCGCCATCCGGGAACGGCAGGTCCGTGGCGGCTGCCACCTGGTAGCTCAACCGATCGGCCAGGCCGGTCCGGGCGGCCAGCTCCGTAGCCAGCTCCACGTACGACGGGGTGAGATCGATGCCGGTGATGTGGCAGCCGTACTCCGCGGCGAAGTAGCGTGACGCGCCGCCCGGTCCGCTGCCCACGTCGAGCAGGCGCATGCCCGGATCCACGTCGAGTTGCTCGGCAAGATCGATGGTCGCCTGGCGGCCACCGATGTGGAATTCGTCGGCGGCGGCCAGCTCAGCAGGATCGAGCCGTTCGACATCGAGCCCCGCTGCCGCCGCGGCCCCGAGGAACCCGCCCGGCAGGTCCTTGGCTTCATAGTGTGCTGCGACTGGCTGGTCAGGATCCATGAACTCTCACCTCTCGTGCGGTAAGTCCCTGCCCAGCTTCCCCGTGTGAGTGACACCATTGCAGGCTGAGCGTGGGCTTCTTCCTCCAGAGGATGGCCGAATGGGCAGGATCGTTGTCTGCGGGGCCGGGGTCGTCGGTATGTCTGTGGCGATTATGCTGGCGCAGGACGGGCACCAGGCCACCGTCATAGAGGCTGATCCAGGCGGCCCGCCGGGAACCCCGGTCGAGGCCTGGGAGTCATGGAACCGCCGGCCCGGAACTCGATGATGGACCGGCTCGTCGCTGCGGCCGGTGCTGGCCCGGACATGCTGCGGCTGCTCTCCGCGTGAGCCGTGCTCGTAGGCTCAGTCCGTGCTCAGGCTCGGGTTCGCGGTGATCGGCGTGACCGACATGCCCCGCGCCGTCGCCTTCTGGACGGCAGCGCTGAACCTCGTGGCCTCCGACGAGTGGCACAGCGCCGACTGGACGACGCTGTATCACGCGAATGGGTCCGGCAGGGCGCTGGGCTTGCAACGCAGCGAATCGCCGGTGGAGGTACGTCCGCGTGTGCATCTTGACCTGTTGGTGGACACCACCGCCGAGCAGCAAGCCGAGGTCGAGCGGCTCGTCGCCCTCGGGGCACGCAGGCTGGCCTGGGACCTGTATCCGCCGGATCCGGACTTCGTGGTCCTCGGCGACCCGGACGGCAACGCGTTCTGCGTGGTCGATCTGAGCCGCGCACCATCTGGGTGAAGGTGATCATGCTCGTCGGACGTCCCGGGCTGGGGATGCCAACGCCCCCGGCGGCCCACGTTGGGCCACCGGGGCGCTAGCTGCTGGTCAGTCGGACTTGCCGGAGTGGATACCAGTGGTGAACGTCGCCCACTGGGCGTGGGAGAAGATCAGGGTGGGACCGGTTGGGTTCTTGGAGTCGCGTACGGCGCGGTATCCGGTGGTCGGGCGCGCCACTTCCACGCAGTTGCCGCCGCCGCTGCCACTGTAGCTACTCTTGATCCAAAGCAGGTGGGTTAGTTCGCGCCCGGCTACGCGGTGCGTACTCATGATTTCGGCCCCCTAGCTGTGGCAGTGATCATGTCGGCCGTCTCATCTGGTGCTAGCGCCGCGGAGCGTATCTGGTCAAACGCTAGCCGGTAGGTGCCAACGTCCCTGGCTCGTTCGACATACAGGGTAGACGTCATGGTCTCGACGGTCACGATCCGTCCGTCGTCCGGGTCGGGAAACTCCAGCACACTGAAGGCGCCGTTGATGCCAGGATGCTCGGCTGCGGTGAAGGGCAGCAGGCGAACGGTGATGTTCGGTCGCTCCATCATGCTCACCAGATGCGCGAGCTGCTGGCGCATCACTTCCGGCCCGCCGATGGGGCGACGTAGCACCGTCTCGCTGATCACGGCGTCCAGGATCAGAGGGTTCTCCTCGACCAGCCGCGCCTGACGATCGCGGCGAAGATCAACGGAGCGTTCCATCTCTTCGGGTGTGGTCCGTAATGGGAAGACACCGAGCACGGCAGCCGCGTACTGCTCGGTCTGCAACAAGCCTGGCACAAGATCGGACTCGTAGGTGCTGATCTTGGACGCTTCCGCTTCCAGCCCTAAGTAGCCTTCGAACCACTCCGGCAGCACGTCGTCGTACTTGTGCCACCAGTCCCGCTCTTTGGCCTTCCGGGCGATCGCCACGTACTTTTCGATCTCGTCTGGGCCCAACCCGTACCGGGTGACCAGCTCGCGGACGTCATCGGGCGAGACGATCTGCTTGGCGGTCTCGATCCGGCTCACCTTGGAGCCAGACCAGTGGAGACTCTCGCCAACCTGATCAACGGTCAGGTCGGACGCGACGCGCAGCGCTCGCAGGGCGGAGCCCAACCGCTTGAGTCGCGCGGTAGCAGTGAACTTCGGCATTGCGCAAGGTTGCCAGCCTGTGATCCCGCAAACAAACCGGCGCATCTCTACGCATGTAATCGTGCAATACTTGCATCATGATATGCAGAGACACGTGCTGCGCGATGATCGCGACCGTGTTGACGGAGACGAGCTAGCCATGGACAGTCAGGAACCCGTGACGCGCAGAGCCATCGAACGTGGGCGAGTCGTGATATGCGCATCCTGCTCCGCACATGGCACTAGCCGCGGCTTCACCAATCTGGTGGTACGCAGGCTCAACGGTGACGTCGAGCTCGATCCGCACGTGGCCGGTTCCTGCGTGATCACGCTCAACGAGGGCGGGGCCACGGTGCTTCGCGACGCGTTGACGGAGTGGTTGGGGTGACCGGGCCCGTGATGCGGTGGGCTCCGCACCCGGATAATGGGCACTGGCACGCGGTGGCGCCCGGGGACCTCGGGATATCGGAGCAGCGCGGCTACGCGGAGGCGCTCTGCGGTGTTCAGATACCGCATGTCGGGCTAGACCACGCGCTGCTACCGGGTGATTTGGCGTGCCTGCCGTGCGTGATCGGAGCCACGGCAGATCTGCGCGTCCTTGAGTTGGTCAACACGGACTAGCAAGCGCCTCGACCTGTCCGCGTTGAACGGCCGGCTGCTGGCCGGGGTCGTTCAGTCGCTCACTACATCGGGGGATAGCGGGGCACGGTGTACCGACACGGCGTAGGAATCGGCCTCCGTGAACGGGTCGCGGTCCCACGTCGCGTACCGGTTCTCAAGATCGAGGCCGGCGCTTTCGCACCATTCGTCGTACTCGGCCGCCGTCGGCCAGCCTGCCTGCAGCTGGAATCCGGCGATGAGCCGACCGCCCGGTGCCAGGTGCCGGGCGCAGGCCAGGACCGCGGCTTGACGGCGCTCCGCCGCCACGTAGGGGATGACATTGCCGGCGAGCACCACGGCGTCGAACCTGGCCGGCAGGTCGAGCTCGCTGAGGTCGGCATGCACCCAGTCCAGCTCGGGCGCCTTCGCGCGAGCTTGCCTGATCATGTCCGGATCAAGATCGGTCCCCACGACGTCGAGGCCGCGGCGGGCCAGCTCGATGGCAACCCGGCCGGTGCCGCATCCCGCGTCCAGCACCGAATGCGGTCCGTAGGAGGACACGAAATCCGCTTCGCCGTGCGGATTGACGCCGCTGGCCGCCATCTTCTGCCAGCGTTCGTCGTAGTCCCGGGGGTCGAGCTGCCTCCGCCACTGACCCCAGTCGTGAGCCGGTGATCCGGTCATCAGCCAGCACCGCCTGCCCGCAGAGCAGGGAGTCTGGTGCGCCGTTCCTGGTCCATGGAAGGTAACTTAGCCGCTCGCTTCCTGGCGCTTCGGCGCTCGGGCGCGGGCGGTTCGAGCGAGGGGGAGCAGAGATGAGCGGGGTGCTTTACGGGTGGGTGGGTCGAGCCGTGTTGGCCACGCTCACCCTTCTCCTGATGAGCGCGCTCGCCGCACCGGCGCCGGGTAGCGCTGATACTCGCCCCCCGGTCTTGCTGGTGCACGGCGGTGGGGGCAACCCCGGCAATTTCGCCCTGATGCAGCGGTGGCTTGCCGCCGATGGGTACCAGTCCTTCACCGTCGATCTCGGGAGCCCAGCGACCGACGTCAGGATGGGCGCCGCGAAGATCGCCACCAGGGTCAAGGAGATCCAGCGGCAGACCGGCGCGTCGAAGGTGCACCTGGTCGGGCACAGCATGGGCGGTCTGTCCGCGCGCTACTACATCAAGGTCCTCAAGGGGTTGCCCAACGTGGCGACCTACACCGCGTTCGGCACGCCCCAGCACGGCAGCGTCGTCGGCTGCGCCACGGTGCCGGATCAATGCCCGGGGAACCCGGTGATGCAGGCCCTCAATGAGGGTGACGACACCCCCGGCTCGATCTACTACACCTCGATCGGCAGCACCGAGGAGCCCGTCGAGTCCAATGGCACCCTCACCCGGCTCGACGGTGGCGCGTGCCTGCCCCTGGTCAAAGGCGGGTTGCATGCTTCCGAGCCGAGCAATCAGGTGATCTACCGTGCGGTGCGGGACGGGCTCAGCTCCACCTGCCCGCCTGGCCGGTTCATGACGCTCCGGGATCTCCCCAACTGAGGGGTGTGGCGATGTCTCAGCGGGCAGGGTCTGACGAACCACAGGCACCGGGTGAACCGCCGGTTCGTCCTCCAGCCGGGCGCGGGCGGTGGACCTCGTTCGTCGCTGATGCCGCGCGGCCGGGTATGACCGTGCGGCCGGGCATGACCGTGCGGCCGGGCATGACCGTGCGGGCACTGCACGAGGCGACGAACCCGGACCACCGGCTCCGGGTGGAACATGACCAGCACACCCTGCTGATCCACCTCAGCGACGAGGCCGGTCCCGGCTGGACCACGATCGCGGTCGATCGGGCCACGCGCCAGTGGGCAGTCGCTCAGAGCTTGCGGCAATCCGACGCTGCCAAGGCGTCCTACGAAAACCTCTACCACCCCAACGCCAGCCCGTGACCAACCTGTCCAGCACGTGGTGCTGACCCGCGGGACTGCTCTCTTTGCGCCGAGTTCCACAGGAGCGCTGCCGGATCGAGGCTGGACAGCGCCCCTGTGGAACTCGGCGCGTTGATGCACCCGGACAGGTGACCCTGCGTCACGTGGTACTGACCGCCGCCGACGATCCGGAACAGAAACTGGTGACGTTCACCGCCGCCGCTACTGACCTGTCCCGTATCCAGGAGCTGCTCGTGAGCGGCGCCTCTGCCCGACGGCCACCATGATCCTGGCTCCGGACACCAGGGAATCGGGATGAAGTAACTCAGTGCCGGCCTCGGGAGGCGAGCCAGGCCATGATCCCCTGGGTGATCGCGGTCGCGTACCGGGCCCGGCCGGCGGGTGTGGACACCAGCCCGGCCTCGTGCGCGTTGCGCATGTTGGCGCACTCCACCAGCACGGCGGGGATCTTGGCGAGGTTCAGGCCGGCGAGGTCCGACCGGGGGTTCAGCCCATTCGAGCCCATGTAGTTGGAGGTGAGGAAGCGGCCACCGCGCAACGAGGTGACCAGCGCGTTGGCCAGCGCGATCGAGGTTGCGCCCTGGCTGGAGTTCAGTGGCGGGTCGGAGTAGGCGACGTGGAAACCGCGCCCGGAGGGTGCCGCCCCGTCGGCGTGGATGGAGATCACCCCGGCCGCTCCCGCCCGGTTGGCGATCGCGGCGCGTTCGTCCACGCACGGGCGGACCCCGGTGTCGTTCGGCCGGGTCAGCACCACCCGGATCCCGTGCGCGGTCAGCGCGTCACGCACCCGGATTGCGACATCCCAGGTGAAGGCATGCTCGGGGTAGCCGCTGTTGGTGGAGGTTCCGGTGGTGTTGCATGCCTTGGTGCCACCCCGTCCAGTGGGAACCTGGCGGTTGATCTCGGCGGGGTGGGCGGCGCTGGCGCCGTTGTGTCCCGGGTCGAGCACGATCGTGGTGCCGGCGAGGGTGGAGCCGGATGACTTCGCCAACGCGACCGGGCGCGGAGTAGCGGCCGGGGACGGTGGCTGGGCGGTCCCGCAGGCAGCGAGCAGGACCAGGCACGGAATAAGCATCTTCGGCAAGGCTTTGCCCAGCATGAGGCTCCTCATCGCCGCTTGTGCCCCGACCGTTTGCACACGGTACGGCGCGCTGGTCGCTGACGCCGCCCACGACTCGCCGTCAGCGACGGGGAATCTTGACCTTCACCCTGGGGAAGGCCGCAGTCTCGGGTCACCGGGCGAATAGCCCGGGATGAGGAGGGCGACGTGAACAGGCTGACCATCGGCGAGTTCGCGCGAGCGTCGCGGTTGACGCAGAAGGCGTTGCGGCTCTACGACGAGCTGGGTCTGCTACCACCAGCGCACGTCGATCCGCGCTCCGGCTACCGCACCTACGATCTCGCCCAGCTGGAGCGGGCACAGCTGGTCTGTGGCTGCGCGGTCTGGGCATGCCCCTGGCGCGGATCCGGCTGGTGTGTGACCTCCCGCCGTGTGCGGCAACGGTTGAAGTCGCCTCGTACTGGAGTCAGGTAGAAGCCGACACCATGGCCCGGAAAGAGCTGGCCACCTTCCTCATCGACTATTGCGAAAGGACCGAAAGGACACTGACATGGCCGATGTGCACCCGGGATTGGGCATCAGATTCGCGGCCCGCACCGATCGTGGAATGGTGCGCAGGACCAACCAAGACGCGGCATACGCCGGTTCGTACCTCTTCGCGGTCGCCGACGGGTTCGGCGTGGCGGGCGGGGATCGAACGGCGAGCGCTGTCGCGATCAAAGCGCTCGAACCCCTGGACACCGACCATCGCGGCGGGAACCTGTTGCACCGTCTCCGCGAGGCCATGGACGGCGCGCAGATCGCAGTACGCGAGTTCATCATCGCCGACCCGGCCCGGGAAAACACCGGTACGACGCTGACCGCGATGCTGTGGGACGGTGCCCAGTTCGCCCTGGGACACGTCGGTGATTCCCGGGTCTACCTGCTGCGCGGCGGAGCGACGACCCAGATCACTCACGACCACACCTACGTGCAATCGCTGGTCGACGAGGGCCGGATGACTCCGGACGAGGCTGCCTCGCACCCGCAGCGTGCCACGCTGGTCCGGGCGCTGCACCGCGACGGCACGACCGAACCAGACCTGCACCTTCGCGAAGTCCGCCCCGGTGACCGGTACCTCCTGTGTACTGACGGGTTGCACGCAGTAGTCCCGGAGCCACGGCTGAGCGAGGTCCTGGTGACCGCGCGTACGCCGCAGGAGGCAGCCGACCAGCTCCTCGCGCTGGCCGATGACGGCGGTGCGCCGGACAACATCTCCTCCGTCATCGCCGACGTGCTCACCTGCGCCGCCGGAGGATCGGGGTGATCTGCTGTGGAGGTGCCGCTGGCGGCAACAAAGTAGGCTCTACTACATAGAGGCAGGTCTGTAGTAGTAAAGTGCCATCATGTCTACTACATCTCGCGGGCAGGAACTCACTGTGCGGGAGGCCGCCCGGCGCGTCAACCGCGCCGAGGAAACCATCCGCCGGTGGATCTGGTCAGGCAAGCTGCCTGCCCGCAAGCTCGGCCGGAGCTACCAGGTAAGGGAAAGCGACCTGGACGCGGTCGCCGCCAGCGTGCCCGCGCCGCGCGAGCCCGAGCTGCGGCTTGGCGGGTGGGTGGCCGAGGTGAGGGCGTGGCGCGACGGCAACAACGTGCCACCCCGGAGCGGTGCCGGCCAGCTGGTCATCGAGGATCGAGCGCAGCGGTCGAGTCATGGCGATCGTTGATGCATCCGTCGTCGTCGAGTTCATCGCACCCGATGCGGACCCCGCGTCAGCCACCCAGCAGCTCTTCGACTGCTGGGCGCAGACCGGTGCGGAGCTGCACGCTCCCTCGATCCTCCTGATGGAGGTGATGAACGCGCTGCTCACCGGGGTGCGCAGGCAGCGCTGGGACGGCGAGGCAGCCGATGCCGCAGCCAGTTTGGTCGCCACTTTTCCGATGACGCTGCACGACGATGGACGCGACCGCCATCGGGCCTGGGAGCTGGCCCGTCGCTACGACAACCATCCGGTCTACGACATGCTGTATGTGGCACTGGCCGAACGGCTCGGCGAACCGCTGGTTACCGTCGACGACAAGCTGCACCGTCGCCTCGCCCACCTCGGTCTCGTACTTGCACCTGATGAGGCGCTCAAATCCGGGCCGGGGTGATAACCGATCTGTTGGTTAGCGGCGGGTGCCGGCTCGTGGTGCAGCTGGCACCTCCCAGGCACGGGCGTAGCGGTGCGCACCGGGGTGCGCCGGGTCGCGGCTGCGGTAGACGACGTAGGGCCGGGTGAGGTATCCGAGCGGCGCGCTGAACACGTGCACCAACCGGGTGTAGGGCCAGATGCCCAGCAGGACCAGTACCACCAGGCTGTGGATCTGGAAGCTCAGCGGGGTGCCGGCCATCAGCTCGGGTTGCGGGGAGAGGGTGAACAGGCTGCGGAACCAGGGGGAGACCGTGGCGCGGTAGTCGTAGCCGCCACCGATCAGGTTGCTGCCCAGGGTGTTCAGCATCCCGGTCAGGATCGCCGCGCTCAGCAGCACGTACATGATCTTGTCGACGGTGGTGGTGGCCTTGCGCACCGCGGGCACGGCGAACCGCCGGTAGAGCAGGATCGCCAGCCCAGCGACCGTGGCCAGGCCGGACAGCGTGCCGACGGACACCGAGATCAGGTGATAGGCCTCATCGGACACGCCCAGCGCCGCGGTCCAGCTGGCCG
>DASYAZ010000049.1:0-9504 GCA_036501085.1 Pseudonocardiaceae bacterium
CTATCCGACCTCTTCGACCTCACCACCCACGCCCCGAGCCGATGATCAATGGTTAGGTAATACACCCCGACCCCACCGAAACCACCACCAACCAGCACAAACAGTACTCAAGATCGAACTAGCCCGGAAGGTCCCGCTAGGGCTCTGGGTGCTCGGCGCCGCCCACCTCGCCACCGGCGACCTCGAGGCCGCCGACGCGGCCCTCACCGAGGCGAAGGAGCTCGGCAAGTCCATCAGCAACCCCCGGCTGGTCGCCCACGCCAACCATCACCTCGGCGAGCTCGCCCGCCGCCGCCATGACCCGAGCCACGCCGAGGACCTGCACCACGAAGCCCTGACGCTCCGGGCCCGGGCCGGCCTGCGCCCCGGCGTCGCCGAGTCGCTGGAATCACTGGCCGCGCTGGCCACCGACCAGGAGAGCTTTACCGAGGCAGCCCGCCTGCTCGGTGCCGCCGCAGCCCTGCGCGCCGAGATCGGCTTGGCCCGCTGGCCGGCGGACCAGGCCGGCTACGACACCGGCGTGGCCAGGGCGCGAGACGCCCTCGGCGAGCCCGCCTTCGACGCCGCCTGGGCCGAAGGGCAGGCTCTTCCCGTCGACGAAGCGGTCGCCTACGTATCCCGGGCCCGAGGCGAACGCAAACGCCCGTCCAGTGGCTGGGCCAGCCTCACCCCCACCGAGATCGAGGTCGTCAAACTCGTCGCCACCGGCCTCACCAACCCCGAAGTCGGCGAACGCCTCTTCATCGGACGGGGCACCGTGAAAACCCACCTCGCCCATGTCTTCGCCAAACTCGGTATCGCCACCCGAACGGAACTCGCCGCCGAAGCGACCCGCCGCGCGCTGTAACGGGAGCTGCGGGCCGTGAACTGGACGCCACCGACTCCCGAGTGAGCTGGAACGTGCGTAGCGTCGAGCTCGCGGCGTGCGTCGCCACGCGGGTCAAGGAGGAGGAGATGAGTCGGGATGAGCGGAGCCGGGTGCGGCGGTGGCGTGAGCTGCTGAACAGCGAGCGGGACGCCGCCGCCTTGTATACCCGGCTGGCGGCCGCCGAGGCCGGTGAGCGCCGCGAGATCTTCGAGAAGCTGGCGGCGATCGAGCGCCGCCATGCCAGCCACTGGGAGGGCAAGCTCCGTGCGGCAGGGGTCCAGGTTCCGCGCCCCGGAAGACCGAGCCTGCGGACCAGGGTGATCGGCCTCGCCGCCCGGCGGTTCTCCACCGCAACGGTGCTGCCCCTGGTCGAACGTGGTGAGCGCGCCGATGCCGGCAGGTATGACGAGGAACCCGACGCCGCCCCCGGCATGGCCGGCGATGAACGTGGCCATGCCCGCACCATCGGCAAGCTCATCGATGGCGGCCGGCCCAACCCGCAGCAGCAGATCGCGCGCCGGGAACCCTGGCACCGCACCGACCGCTCCGGCAGCCTGCGGGCTGGGGTGTTCGGTGTCAGCGATGGGTTGGTGTCCAACACCGCACTGGTGATGGGCTTCGCCGGGTCGGGCTCGTCGCGCAGCGCGATCCTGCTGGCCGGGATCGCTGGTCTGCTGGCGGGCGCGTTCTCCATGGCGGCCGGGGAGTACGTGTCGATGTCCAGTCAACGGGAGATGTACCAGCGGGAGATCTCTCTGGAGGCTCAGGAGGTGGCCGAGAAACCGGAGGAGGAGCGTGCCGAGCTCGTGTTGCTCTACCGTGCCAAGGGTCTGGACCGCGCGGACGCCGAGCGACTGGCCGACCGGATCATGGCCAACCCAGAGGTGGCCCTGGACACGCTGGCCCGCGAGGAACTCGGCCTGGACCCCGACGAGCTGGGCTCGCCGTGGTTGGCAGCGATCTCCAGCCTGCTCGCCTTCGCCCTGGGTGCCTTCGTCGTGGTGCTGCCTTACCTGATCGGCGGTGGCATGGCGGCCCTGCTGGGGGCGATCGGGTTGGCGGTGCTCGCGATGTTCGCGGTCGGCGCCGGGATCGGGGTCCTCAACGGTCGCTCGGCCCTGCGTTCCGGAGTGCGCCAGGTGATCGTCGGTGGTCTCGCCGCCGCTGTCACCTTCGGTGTCGGGCACCTCATCGGCACCGCTGTTTCCTGAATTGTGTTGGGACATCTGAATTGTGTTGGACGAGCGCGATAGGGGAAGCCATGGATATCACCCAGCTGATCCTTGATGACCACTACGAGCAGCGGCGGCTCTTCGCGATCCTGGAACAGATCGACCGCACCGACACCACGACGCTCAGTGCTGTTTGGAATCGGCTCGCCGCATTTCTCGAGGTACACGCCGAGGCTGAGGAGCAGCTCTTCTACCCCGAGCTGCTGAGGGTGGGCAAAGGCGTCGGTAGCGTCGACCCGGCGGAGGAAACCGAAGACGCGATCGGCGATCACAACGACATCCGCGACGCGGTCGCGGAGGTGACGAAGCACGAGGTGGGCAGCGACGGCTGGTATGACGCGGTCGCCAGGGCCAACGAAGCCAACAGCGACCACATGGCCGAAGAGGAGCGGGAGGGACTCACCGACTTCCGCCGCCACGCCGCACTCCAGCTGCGTCATGACATAGCCGTCGCTTTCATTGCATTCGAGGCCACGCATTTCACTGGCGTCACAGCTGTGGACAAGGACCCCGACCGCTACGTCCGCGAGGTCGAAGCGGAGATAGCGGAATCCAACGACTGAGGCGACGGCGCGGCCGAGGCGGGCGGAATACCGGCCGCGCTGAGTGGGTACCACAGACCTGTGACGGGACGGGTGAGCGCCGGCCGGCGGCGGCGCTGGCAGCGCTACTGGGATCGGCAGGCCGGTGTCTACGACCGCCAGATGGAATTGCTGGACCGGATGCTGTTCCGCGACACCCGGGACTGGATCTGCGGGCAAGCCAGGGGCCGGGCGCTGGAGGTGGCCATCGGCACCGGGCTGAACATCGGGCGCTACCCACCCGGCGTCAGGCTCACCGGCGTCGAGCTCAGCCCGGCCATGCTGGCCCTCGCGCAGCGCCGGGCCCGCGAGCTGGGCCGGGTGGTGAACCTGCGACGGGGCGATGCCGAAGCGCTCGAGTTCCCGGATGCCTCCTTCGACACCGTCGTGTGCACCTTCTCGCTGTGTGCCATTCCCGACCACGAGCGAGCGATCACGGAGATGGTGCGGGTGCTGCGTCCAGGCGCCCAGCTGCTGCTGGCCGACCACGTGGTCGCGGCGCACCCAGCACTGCGGGCCCTCCAGCGCACCGCTGAGCTGGTCAGCATCCCGCTCGGTGGTGAGCACTTCCGGCGCCGCCCGATCGAGCTGGTCCGCGCCGCCGGGCTGGCGATCGAACGCCACGACCGGTTCGCCGCCGGCGTCGTGGAACGGCTCACCGCGCGGGTCCCCGCCGCACCCGCCCTGTGATCCGGGCGAGACTCCGGTCAACTTCCGGCGCCGCCAGGCCCAGGCTGGTCAGGCGTGGTCAGGCTGACCGGTCAGGTGGTGCTCGGCGGCGTGCAGCACCTCGGTGACCAGCCGCCGCACATGCCCACCGCGGGCGGTGTAGAGGGCGCGCCGCCCGTCCCGCCGGGTCGTGACCAGCCCGGCCAGCTTCAGCTTGGCCAGGTGCTGTGACACCGACGGCCTGGCCGCACCCACCGCGGTGGCGAGGCTGCTCACGTCGTACTCGCCCGTGCCCAGCAACCACAGCAGCCGCAGCCGGGTCGGGTCGGCCAGCATGCGCAGCGCCGTCACCGCAGCCTCGATCTGCGCGCCGCTCGGTGGTTGTTGCCCGGTACCCGCTGTTGCTCCGTAGTCGCGTGCGTACATGAGAACCTATAGTGGCAGGGTCGCTGGTCATTCGCGAAGGGGGTCCCGCCATGAGCAGTAACCACAGCCATCCCGACCACGATCATGGACATGATCACGGGCACGACGAGGGACATGAGCGCGGCTGGTGGCGGCGCCTGGCTCACGTGATCACCCCGCACTCGCACGACACTGCCGGGAAGGTCGACCCGGCGATGGAGACCTCCCGCGAGGGGATGCGCGCGCTGTGGGTGTCGCTGGCCGTCCTCGGTGGCACCGCTGCGCTGCAAGCGGTGGTGGTGGCACTGTCCGGGTCGGTGGCGCTGCTGGGTGACACCCTGCACAACGTCGCTGATGCGCTGACCGCCGTGCCGCTGGGTATCGCGTTCGTGCTCGGCCGGCGGGCGGCGACCCGGCGCTACACCTACGGTTTCGGCCGCGCGGAGGATCTGGCCGGCATCGTCATCGTGGGGGTCATCGCGGTCTCCGCGGTGCTCGCCGGCTACCAGGCGATCCAGCGGCTCCTGCACCCCGCGGAGGTCTCGTACCTGCTCGCGGTGGCCGCGGCGGCGCTGATCGGGTTCGCCGGCAACGAGGTGGTCGCCCGCTACCGCATCCAGGTCGGTCGCCGGATCGGCTCCGCGGCGCTGGTGGCCGACGGGTTGCACGCCCGCACCGACGGGTTCACCTCGCTGGCGGTGTTGCTGGGTGCCGGTGGGGTGGCCATCGGGTGGCCGTGGGCGGACCCCGTCGTCGGTCTGGTCATCACCGTCGCGATCCTGCTGGTGCTCAAGGATGCCGCCCGGGAGGTCTACCGGCGGCTCATGGACGCCGTCGACCCCGCGCTGGTCGATCGCATCGAGGCCGAGTTGCAGTCCACCCCCGGCGTAGCCGGAGTCGGCGCGGTCCGGCTGCGCTGGATCGGGCACCAGCTACGGGCGGAATGTGACATCGCGGTCCCCGCCGAGCTCTCCGTGGTGGCCGCGCACGCCATCGCCGTTGCGGCGGAGCATCGACTCATCCACGCCGTACCGCGGCTGACCTCGGCCACCGTGCACACCGACCCGTACACCCTGGATGGTGCCGATCATCACGCCGACCTCGCCCACCACCGGCAGGGGAATCAGGGCAGCAGCTCAAGCCGGATCAGTAGCGGTCCCAGTGAGACCACCCGGACCTCGGTCACGCCGAGGTCGTAGGCGATGGCCGGCGCGTGCACGGCCACATCGTCAGGTGCCTGCCCTCCCAGCAGCCGGACGGTCACGGTCACCGGAGGTCCCTCGTCCACCGAGACCACTCGCGGGAAGTGGTAGGAGCGCCCGCCGGCGACGCTGTAGTCCGACTGGCTCAACCCGGATCCGGCGAGGATCGTCTCCACCTTCTCGGCAAGCCGCTGATTGCGTTGCTGCTGCAGGCGTTCGTGCCGCCGGGCATCGCGCAGGGCCGTGCGCCGCGGGAGGAGGCGACCCAGCAACGACGGACGCCTGCCGGTACCGTCCGAAACCGGCTGGAGATCCTTATCCTCTAGCTGACCGTCCATGGCACCCCGCCTCTCAGCTCCAGCCCAGCCCACACCGCATCCGTCCGCAACGCATTTATCAGCGGAATCAATGCCAGCGAGAACCGGGCGGTGCCGCTTGAGCTTCGACTTCAACAGGAGGTGGTCGTGAAACTCATCGCGTACCGGGAAAACGGGAGCGCGAGCATGGCGCGGGTCATGGATGATCGCAGGCTGGCGGCCATCTGCTCGGTGGAGCAGTTCTGGGCGGATCCGCAGGAGGGCCTCGCGAGAGGCCACCGGGCCGTGCCCGGCGAGCTCACCATGGACCAGGTCGAGCACCTGCCGCCGGTCCCGCGCACCGCTCGGATCCTGTGCGCCGGACGCAACTACGCCGCGCATGCGGCGGAGGGGAAGGCCCCGGTCCCGCAGTGCCCGGACCTGTTCGGCCGCTGGTCATCCACGCTCACCGTTAGCGGAGCCGCTGTCCCGGTCCCACCCCGGGAGGACCACCTGGACTGGGAGGGCGAGCTGGCCGCGGTGCTGGGTGGTGAGCTGCGGGGCGCGAGCGCCGAGCAGGCGCAGCCGGCGATCATCGGGTACCTGTGCTTCAACGACCTGTCCGCCCGGGGTTTCCAGCAGGCCAGCCCGCGATGGATGCTGGGCAAGAACGCCGACTTCTCCGCCCCCGTCGGACCGTGGCTGGTCACCACGGACGAGATACCCGAGCCGGCCGGGCTGCGGATCGTCACCAGGGTCAACGGCGAGGTGGTCCAGGACGGGAACACCGCGGATATGATCTTCTCGGCGGCTGAGATCGCCGCCTACGCCTCGGGCTGCATGACCCTCCGGCCTGGCGATGTGATCGCTACCGGGACGCCGGAAGGAGTCGGGCTGTACCGGCAGCCCCCGCGATTCCTGCACGCAGGCGACACCGTCGAGGTCGAGATCGACCAGATCGGCCGCATCGTGACGCCCATCGTGGCCGCCCTGGACCGCCACCCCGGCTGACCGGCCCATCCAGGCACGGAACGGCCCCGCCTGGGTCAGGTAGGCGGGGCCGAGCCTTGGTTCAAGGTCAGTCGAACTCGCCGGCACGTACTCCGGTGGTGAACGCAGACCACGCGTCGGCGGCGAATACCAACGCCGGTCCGGTCGGGTTCTTGCTGTCCCGGACGGCACGACCATCGCCGATGTCGGCGACTTCGACGCAGGCCGCCTGGCTATTGCTGAAGGTAGACTTCCGCCATAGAGCGGGAGTCAGGTCACGGATCATGTGTCGCTCCTAGCCACACTATTCACGGGTGTTTGGCGAGCTGCGTGATCATGGTCAGGCTCTCGTTGGGACCGAGTGCCTGGCGGCGCAGCTCGTCAAACAGCGTAGCTAGTTCAGACACCACCAATTGATCATCAATGACGTGACCACCGACGACGTACTCCTGGTATCCGGCGTCGGGAAGCATGTGGTCCGGGAAACTCAGCAGGCTGAACGGTCCGGCCATGCCGACGTGCAACCCGAGATCGAACGGGAGCACGATTAGTTCCACGTTGGGCCACTGCGCGACCTCGATGAGGCGCGAGAGCTGATCTGCAGCCGCCACCTCGTCGCGGGCACAGCGCACGAGCGCAGCCTCGGACATCACCGCGGTGAGCTGTAACGGATTTGGCCTGTTAAGGCGGGCTTGGCGCTGCAGCCTCGCGGCGACGCGCTTGTCGATGTCCTTCGTCGACAAGCGCACATCAACGGTGTATAGCCGTCGCATGTACCCCTCGGTTTGCAGCAATCCGGGGATGTTTTCCAGTTCCAGCATGCGCATCGAGACGGCGTCGTGCTCGAGACCGACATAGCCCGCGAGCCATTCGGGTAGACCGTAGGTGGACCACCAACCGCGTTTGCTGGCTTCCTCGCGGATCTCTTCCAGCGTGGCGAGCTGCTCTTCGGTGCCGTTGTAGTGGTTGCGCACCAGCACGATGAGTTCCGAGTACGAGACCACGTTGCGCCCGAGTTCTATCGCGGCAAGCCGTGAGTTGGAGGTCTTGATCGCCGACGCTGCCGCCGGTCGCGACATGTTCGCCGCTTCCCGTAGCCGCCGCAGCTCGATGCCGAGTTGAACACGCCTCACGGTGGGTCCTGCCATGCCGAGCAGCGTAGCGAGGATCTCGGTCGTAGAAACAGGTACCCTAGGCTAGTAATCGTGAAATCACGATGATACTTTCACGAAGTGTTGAGCAACGGCGGACAGGATGGGTTGATAGCGGTGACTGACGACGGGGTAGCCGGCCCTGCGCAGTTGGCGCGGGTCCTTGCCTTGCTGCGCCGGTGGGAGCCTCCCGAGCCACGTCATCGGCGAACGCCTTGCGCTCCGCGGTTCGGGTGCGGCCTGCCGTGCGGCCGGATCTGGCGATCCGCCCGCCGATGTGGCGTTGCCGTGCTAGTGCTTCCGGTCGGGTGCCGGTCGAGATGCGTTCCCCCCGACGCTTCCCGGTACCCGACCGGTTCCAACGGTCGAGGAATGGAACCGATGACAGGTCGACACAGTCGCTGTGCACCCCGATACCAGAGCAGAGATGCCGATGAGTGCCGATGAGTCGCGCCGGGTCCCGGACGCGCCGCACGGCACCCTGCGCGGCTACCAGATCGGATGCCGATGCCTGTGGTGCACATCCGCGAAACCCATGACGGTCCCGGTAGCTGAGCCTGCGGGCACTCCTCCGGGACGCCGCGCCCGGTGAACCAGTACCGGTACCCGCAGGAGGAGTTGTGCCCTGGGTGCGGGCGAACCGAGGGTGTTGAGCTGACCCGCGTCACCTCCCGGGTGTGCGCGTGGACATGCACCCGGTGTGGACTGAACTGGGCGATCTCGGTGGTCAACCCCCACCTGCGACCTGACCATCCGACCGATCTGGCAGTAGCGGTCCGGCAGCTCAGCGCGGCCCGGGCGATCCTGACCCAGATCATCGTGCTGGCCGAGGAGGCACCCACGATCACCAGCGCGGAATTGCGGTCCAGGTTGCTCGCCCTAGCCCAGTGCGCCCGGTGATCCCCTTTTCCGCCGGGCGGTGGTGGGCGCTGGAACCGCAAACCCTGGCCGTGCACCTGCTTGATGGTGAATATCGCACTGGCGCGTTGCGAGCGCGGTGCGGGCACTTGCTGTCCACGACCGTGGCCCGCTGCGACCAGCCGCCACCCGGTACGCCCTGCGAGGACTGCCGCCGGATCTTCATTGCAGACTTCACCAACCTCTAAATACCGGCCGGTCGCCAGGCTGGCATTTCCCGGGTTCCCCCGCGCGGCAATCTGGAGGGACGAGCTACACGCTGCACTCAGGTGGAGCAATGGTTGATTCACGCCTTTCAATGGTGAAATACTAACATCGAACGCGCATTCGATTGATTAATTCTCCCGGCGTCATGTATTAGTTGATGGGCGGGTGCCGAAAACGATCTTGATTCAGTGCGGCGTCACTGGGGGTGGGCGAGTGGGATGTTTCTGGGGGCACTGGGTCACGATAGATGGTCGTCCAGTGTGCATCGAGAACAAGGGGATCAGGGCCATTGTAGGCACAGCAGTATTTCTTGTTGTTTCGGCAGTCGCTGGTGGCGGCGCAGGTACCGCTGCAGCGGCAGCCAGCGAGTCAGCCGGCGAGGTCGGCATCAACGCCAACACCGCCCGCGGTCAGACCGAAGTACGAATCAAGGGATCTGGCGACAGGCTCAAAGCAACACTTCGCCTGCGCCGTCTTGGTCGGCATCCCACTAGATTTCAATCGCAGTCCACCAAAGACTGCGCCTCTTACTCCAGCGGCGAAGTCCACGCTTACTTGACCAAGCATAAGTGCATCTCTCTTAACCGCACGTTTGTAGAAACAGGCGAGAAAAGCTACGAAGTTCAGTTCTCCATAGCGACGATCGAAATGCCCGACGACACCACCGCGGCGGACCTTCACGCACTGCTCGTGCGGGACGGCGCTGGAAACATCACACCCCTGTTCCCGAAAGATGGAAAATACCGTCATATCCCCATCACGGCTGCGCCGCCGTCCAAAACCACCCTGCACGACGACACGGTGATCAACATTCAGGGTCGAGGACTCGGCGGCGCTCCCAGCGCCGCGCTGGTTGCCTCACTGGCCACCAGCGTTCTGTTCAGCCTGGACACCATGTAAGGCGTCCTAGCGATGCCGTGCTGCGCTCACGGATGTCCGGCACAGTCCGAATCGGGGAGAAACGAAACCGTCATAGGCGATCGCC
>DASYAZ010000050.1:0-20414 GCA_036501085.1 Pseudonocardiaceae bacterium
CGAGCTGGCCCAGGCGCAGTCGGTGGCCGAGCAGGCCGCTGCGGCCGTGCACGCCTCCTACCGCCGCGACCTGGTGCCCGTGCGCCCCGACACCGAAACAGCCCTCGTCATCTGGCGCCCCCGTAGGTAGCTCTTCAAGTACCGCCAACCCGGGCTGTAGCTGCTCTCAACTGCTGCCAACCCTCCGGGGCCTGGCTGGCGACGACGGCGGGGTTGGTAGCTGTCTAAGATGATCAACTCAGGGGTTGGTAGCCCTTGAAGAGCTACCGACTAGTCGAGGGTGAACGGGTCGTAGGTGATCCGGTCCAGCGGGGTGCCGGCGACGAGCATCCGGGAGACGGTGGCCCTGATCATCGCCGGGGAACCGCAGACCAGCACGTCGCGGTCCGCCCAGGCGCCGAAGCGGGTGACCACGTCGGCCAGCGTCCCGTGCTCTATCCCGGGCATCCTCGGGTGCGACTCGACGACCGGGATCACCGTCAGCCACGGGTTCGTGGTGGTCATGGCGATGAGGACGTCGAGATCATGAAGGTCGGCCCGGGTCCGGCCACCCGCGAACATCGTCACCGGCGGGTTCTCCCCCCACTGGCTGAGTTCCTCGATGATGGCCCGCATGGGAGCCGTGCCGGTGCCGCCGGCGACCATCACCACGCCCCGGCTGGACTCCCGGTCCACCGTCATCAGGCCCATCGGTGCACCGATCCGCCAGGTGTCACCGACCTGGGTGTGCCCGACGATCGACCGGCTCACCGAACCACCCGGCACGGCGCGGACGTGGAACTCGATCGATCCGTCCGGCCGGGGGGTGTTCGCGGGGGACAGGTAGCGCCACTGGCGGGGCCGCTGGGGTACCTCCACGCTGACGTACTGCCCGGCCCGGTAGGGCACGGGCCGCTCCGGGGTCACCCGAACCACGGCCAGGTCCCAGGTCAGCCGGTGGTGGTCGATCACCCGAGCGGTCCACCACGCGGGGGCGAGATCGGCGTCGGCTGCTTCCTGCATCGTCTTGGCTATCAAGCCGTAGGCGTCCAGCCAGGCCCGCTCCACCTGTGGAGTCCAGCTGGGGCCGGCGAACTGCCGCAGCGCGGTCACCAGAGCGGTGCCCATGGCGTTGTAGTGCTGCGCCAGCACTCCGAACTTGCGGTGGTCGCGGCCCAGCTGGCGCAGGAAGGGCACCAGTTCCTCGGGCCGGTCGAAATTCTGCACAATATGGACCAAAGCACGCAGGAACCGGCTGCGCTGCACCTCCATGTTCGCCCCGAACAGCTCTCGAGTATCCGGAGCGATCGCAAACAACATTGCGTAGAAGAACTGGGTGAACTCCGCGCTGCGTGGGGCGACCCTGGCGTAACTGTCCCTGATCAGCCGGACCATGAACACGGCCGCATCCGTACGAGGAGGTGGGCGGCCGGGTAGTGGAACCGAGCTCCGCACGGCATCGGCTGTCATGATCCGGGAGCGTTTTCTCCAGGGTGGATGGCAAGCGGGTGGGCCCGTCGCGGGCGATGCGAGTTCCCTGTGGGCTTCGGCACCCTACCCTTACGCAGTCCGGCCTCCCTCCGATCCCTCCTTCGGAGATAGGTGTATGACTGTGCGTCGAAAAATGTGCTGATTTGGTACTCCAACGATGAACTTCGGTGGAGAGATCGTATGGCACGGTGCAGACGGCCGCTACAAAACCGGCGCAGACACTCCGAGTGACGCTCGACTACGGCAAGAGATCCTAGATTGAGTGGAACAGGCTCAACTTTTCTCACGTTGAACCTGGCAGACGGTAGACATACAGTGCGGAGGGAACGCTTCCAGGATGGATTCCTTCAACCCCACGACCAAGACGCAGAGCGCGATCTCGTCAGCGGTGCAGGCCGCTTCGATGGCAGGCAACCCCGATGTGACGCCGGCGCATCTGCTGGGCGCCCTGCTGGCTCAGGCTGATGGGATCACCGCACCGCTGCTGGCCGCGGTGGGTGCGGACGCGGCCGCGGTGCGGAGCGAGCTGGATGCCGTCATCGGGCGGCTGCCCTCGGCGACCGGTTCCACGGTGGCCGCACCGATGTTCGACCGGCATGCGCTCGAGGCGTTCGGGCACGCCCAGAAGCTGGCGACCGAGATGGGCGACTCCTATGTCTCCACCGAGCACCTGCTGGTCGGGCTGGCCTCGCTGACCGGCACTGCGGTCGGGCAGCTGCTGCGCCGGCACGGGGCCACTCCGGAGGCGCTCAAGGACGCGTTCCAATCCGTCCGGGGCTCGGCGCGGGTCACCAGTCCGGAGCCCGAGGACACCTACCAGGCGCTGGAGAAGTACGGCCTGGACCTCACCGAGCGGGCCCGCGCCGGCGAGCTGGACCCGGTGATCGGTCGGGACGCCGAGATCCGCCGGGTGGTCCAGGTGCTGTCCCGGCGGACCAAGAACAACCCGGTCCTGATCGGCGAGCCCGGCGTGGGCAAGACCGCGATCGTCGAGGGCCTCGCCCAGCGCATCGTCGCCGGCGACGTGCCGGAGTCGCTGCGCGGCAAGCGGGTCGTCGCGCTGGACCTCGGCTCGATGGTGGCCGGCGCCAAGTACCGCGGCGAGTTCGAGGAGCGGCTCAAGGCCGTCCTCAAGGAGATCACCGACTCGGCCGGGCAGGTCATCACCTTCATCGACGAGCTGCACACCGTAGTGGGTGCGGGGGCCGCCGGAAACGGTGCTGGATCTTCCCTCGATGCCGGCAACATGATCAAACCGATGCTGGCTCGTGGTGAGCTGCGGATGGTCGGCGCCACCACGCTGGATGAGTACCGCCAGCACATCGAGAAGGACCCCGCCCTGGAGCGGCGTTTCCAGCAGGTCCTCGTCGGTGAGCCCACCGTCGAGGACACCATTGGCATCCTGCGCGGCCTCAAGGAGCGCTACGAGGTGCACCACGGCGTGCGGATCACCGACGCCGCGCTGGTGGCCGCCGCGGCCCTGTCCGACCGCTACATCACCGCGCGGTTCCTCCCGGACAAGGCGATCGACCTGGTCGACGAGGCGGCCTCGCGGTTGCGCATGGAGATCGACTCGCGGCCGGTGGAGATCGACGAGGTGGAGCGCGCGGTGCGCCGCCTGGAGATCGAGGAGATGGCGCTGGAGAAGGAGTCCGACCCGGCCTCGGTGCAGCGCCTCGCCGCGTTACGCGCCGAGCTGGCCGACCGCCGGGAGCGCCTCGCCGAGCTGACCGCCCGCTGGCAGAACGAGAAGGGCGCCATCGAGGCCACCCGGGAGCTCAAGGAGCAGCTGGAGCAGATGCGCGGGGAGTCCGAGCGGGCCGAGCGGGACGGTGATCTCGGGCGGGCCGCCGAACTGCGCTACGGCAAGATCCCGGCGCTGGAGAAGCAGCTCGCCGAGGCCGACGCGTCGGCGCGGGACCCGCAGGTGATGCTCAAGGAAGAGGTCGGCCCGGACGATGTCGCTGACGTCGTGTCCGCCTGGACCGGGATCCCGGCCGGGCGGTTGATGGAGGGCGAGACCGCCAAGCTGCTCCGGATGGAGGACGCGCTCAGCGCGCGGGTGGTCGGCCAGGCCGAGGCGGTGCGCGCGGTCTCTGCCGCGGTGCGGCGAGCCCGCGCCGGCGTCGCCGACCCGGACCGGCCCACCGGCTCGTTCCTGTTCCTCGGGCCCACCGGCGTCGGCAAGACCGAGCTGGCCAAGACGCTGGCGGAGTTCCTGTTCGACGACGAGCGCGCCATGGTGCGCATCGACATGAGCGAGTACGCCGAGAAGCACTCGGTGGCCAGGCTGGTCGGTGCCCCGCCCGGATACGTCGGCTACGACCAGGGCGGGCAGCTCACCGAGGCGGTCCGGCGGCGGCCCTACACCGTGGTGCTGCTCGACGAGGTGGAGAAGGCGCACTCCGACGTCTTCGACGTGCTGCTGCAGGTGCTCGACGACGGGCGGCTCACCGACGGCCAGGGCCGCACCGTGGACTTCCGCAACACCATCCTGGTGCTCACCGCCAACCTGGGCTCGGCGGTGCTGGCCGACCCCACGCTCGATGAGCGGCAGCGCACCGCTGCCGTGCTCGGCATCGTGCGCAGGCACTTCAAGCCGGAGTTCCTCAACCGGCTGGACGATCTGGTGATCTTCCACGGGCTGTCCACCGAGGAGCTGACCTCCATCGTGGAGATCCAGCTCCGGCAGCTCTCCCGCAGGTTGGCGGTCCGGCGCCTGCGGCTCGACGTCACCGATGCGGCCAAGGAATGGCTGGCGATGGGTGGTTTCGACCCGCTCTACGGGGCGCGCCCGCTGCGCCGGCTGGTGCAGTCGGCGATCGGTGACCAGCTCGCCCACGCCCTGCTGGCCGGTGACATCTCCGATGGCGACACCGTCCGCGTCGACCTAGACGACAGCGCGGGAGGCGGCACCGGCGCCCTCACCGTCACCCGCGCCTGACGCCCCCTCCCCGCCCCCCGCTCCCGACATGGAGACATATCGGGGTCAGCAGGGCCCGGTCCACCCCGATATGTCTCCATGTCGGGGTGGATCTTGTCGGGGTGGGCGGCGTGTGCTGACCGGGATCGGCGGGATGGGGACTTAGGCTCAGCTGGTGACTGCTTGGGTGTGGTTCCTGATCGCTGGATTGTCGGCCGCCGCCGGTAGCGTGCTGCTGGCGCTGGACCACGGCCGGCGCAGCGCGCACCGGCGGGAACGGCGACGCTGGGCGGGGCTGCGCGGGTGGCGGTTCGTGCCCGCCGACCCGGAGCTGGCCGATCGCTGGTGCCACGGTGCGATCGCCGACGGTGGGGCCGGACTGGCCAGGAATATCGTGATCGGCAGCCTGTTCACCCCGCTGGGCCGCCGCGCGGTGCAGATCTTCGATCACGAGCAGGATGGCGAGTTCTCGCACGTGCTGGTCGCCGTGCAGCGCCGCGCCCACGCCGGGCAGCTGGTGGTGGAGCTGTGGCTGCACGATGAGCCGCTACCTCGGGACCCGGGCCTGGTCATGCTCTGCAACGTCGGCGACCGGGTCGCCATGACCAATGAGCCGAACCGGGCCAGGCCGTTGGTCACTCCTGAGTTCGCGCTCGCCACCGACGCTGTGGGCGGGGATATCCCGCTCGTCTGGCTGGAACAGGACTGGGTGCTGGCTGTCGCACCCAGCGGGGTCACGCCCGGCCGGTTGGAGCGGCTGCTCAGAGGGCTGGACGAGTTCGCCGAACTGCTCGACGCTTCCGAGCTGGATGCCGCCGGCTACGACGCCGGGTTCGAGGAGCCCGACTTCGAGCAGGCCCGGTTCGATCAGACACAGCTCGATCAGACACAGTTCGGCGAGGCCGCTGAGGACCCCGAGTTCGCCGACCTCTCGGGCTGGGCCAATAACGAGTTCAGCCCCAGACGGTAACGATTTGATTTCATAGACCGATCCCCCTCATGCCATGCATGCGGGGGGAGGGTCATGGCTGGGTCCGATGCTGCCGACGTGCGCCCGGTCGGCGCGATAGCGGTATCGGCGCGCTCGCTCGCGCCGGATCTCGCACGAGGCGCGATGCTGCTGCTGATCGCGCTGGCGAATGTCTGCCTGTACCAGTACGGCAGTCTCGCTCTCGGCGAGGGCATCTGGGAGCACGGCCTCCAGCTGGCGGACAAGGTGATCCTGCTGCTGGAGACGATCCTCGTGCGGGACCGGGCATACCCGATGTATGCCCTGCTCTTCGGCTACGGCATCGTCCAGTTGCTGCGGCGGCACACCAGCAGGGGGATCGACGAGGCCACGGTCCGAAAGCTCGTCCGCCGGCGAGGGTGGTGGATGCTGCTGATCGGTTTCGGCCATGCCCTGCTGCTGTTCTGCGGGGACATCATCGGCGCTTACGGATTACTGGCCGTCCTGCTGGTCGAGGTGTTCTTCCGGGCCTCCGACCGGACACTGTTGATCACCAGCGCGTTGTGGGTGGTACCGATCGCGCTGTTCCGCGGGCTGGAGCACCGGGTGAGCCCGTTGCACGAGAAGGCCAGTGCCACCACCGACGTGGCGCACGCAGCCGCGGTCCGGGCGCTGCAGTGGGTGGAGGGCAGCGTCGTCGGCTCGGTGTTCATGCTGGTGCCCGCCGTGCTGATCGGGGTCTGGGCGTCGCGGCGGCGGCTGCTCGACGAGCCGGAACGGCACCGGTGGTTCCTGCAGCGCGTCGCGGTGCTCGGCCTGGGCCTGACCGCCCTGGGGGGCCTGCCGTGGGCCCTGGTCCGGGCGACGTGGTGGACGCCCCCTTCGGCTGCGATGTCCCTGCTCGCCGGTGGAGCCCACACGTACTCCGGCTATGCCGGCGGAGCGGGTTACGCCGCGGTCGCCGGGCTCATCGCGATCCGCGTTCAGGCGCGCAACCGGCTGCGGGAGCGCCAACCCGGAATGGTGATCAGCGCGCTGGCGGCCTGCGGGCAGCGCTCGATGACGTGCTACCTGCTGCAGTCGGTCGTGTTCGTGGCGGTGCTGGCGGCTTACGGCGGGGGCCTCGGTAACCGGTTCGGGCTCATCGAGATGGCTGTCCTGGCCACCGTGACGTGGGTGCTGACCGTCGTGCTGGCCTACGGGATGGCCTGTTGCGATTACCGGGGTCCCGCTGAGGTGCTGCTGCGCCGGCTCACCTACCGGGCCCTGGCGCCGAAACCCCAGCGCGACCTGGCCGCCACGCCGAGCGCGATCTAGGCGCTCCGGTGCCCGGCGGTGGACGGTTGGCCTGTCCGGTCGGGGAAGGCGGGAAGCACCTCGCGGGCGAAGGCACGGATCTGGGCCCGCATCTCCGCCACCGTGTTGCCGACGAACAGCAGCGCGCAGAAGTGGTCGAGCCCGGCGTCGGCGAAGGCGGCGACTTTCGCGCAGACCTCGTCCGGGGTGCCGATGAGATTCAGCTCCAGGTAACTGTCCAGGTCGACGCCTTTGGTCATGGTGGCGGACAGCGACCGGCGGAACAGGTCGAACGAGGAGTTCAGGAAGGTCTCTCGGGCCGCACCGGGAGTGTCACCGAGGCACACGATCGACTGCAGTGCCGTGGTGATGCTCGAGGGGTCCCGGCCCGCGGCGCGGGCATGCTCGTCGAGCCGTGCCCGGCCGGCTCGCAACTGCTCCGGGCTGAGCTTGGCCGGCAGCCATCCCTGGCACAGCCGGGCGGCCCGGGTGATCGAGTCTTCCACGTTGCCGCCGGAATAGATCGGCAACGGTGACTGGACCGGTTTCGGGAAGGACTCGACGTCCTCGAAGTGCACGTACCTGCCCCGGTAAGTCGAATGCGAGTCGTAGAACAGCACGCGCAGTGCTTCGATCCCTTCCCGGGTCAGCTCGGCGCGGGAGGCACGTTTGAGGTCCGGTAGCACGGCCTCGAACTCGTCGCGATACCCGCCGACCGCCACCCCCAGAGTGACCCGGCCCGCGCTGAGCTGGTCGAGCGTGGCGACCTGCTTGGCGAGCAGCACCGGCTGGCGCAGCGGCAACATCATGATCCCGGTGGTCAGCCGCAGGACCGACGTCCGGGCTGCGACATGGGCCAGGGTGATCAGCGGCTCGAAGTAGTCAGGTGGTGCCGGCCAGGCCTGCCGGACGAATCGCATCGTGCTCAGGTGATCGTTCCCGGCGGCGTCGTGGAAGCCCAGCTGCTCGGCCTCGACCGCGACGTCGACGACGTCCTGGGCGGAGGCGAACGGGACCGGGTGCATCATGCCGGAGGTGCAGGTGGGGATCTCGATTCCGAACTTCATCGCGGCACGCTCCTTCTTCGGAACTGATCGCCGGCCTGCTGCTCGGCCCGTTGTTCTACCGCCGGCTGCTCAGCCGGACACCGCTCGACCCGGAGTTCGTCGAGCAGGTCGCGGCTGCGGTGCTAGCGAGCATCTGCCGGTAAGCGCACCTGCGGGTCCGCCGCGCTCAGGTAGTGCTGCAGGACGGGTCCCAGCCAGGCGGTGACCTCACCGGCGGTCATGGACACGAACGGCGGTAGGTGCAGGACGTAGCGGCACAGCGCGGCACCGAGGACCTGTGAGGTGATCAGCGCGGCACGTGCCGGAGCCTCGGCGGGGTCGGGGCACACGGCGCCCACCGCGGGGACGATCTGGGTGGCGAAGATCTTGTGCATCCGTTGGGCCGCCGCCTCGTGCGTGGCGCCCGCTCGCAGCAGTACGGGCATCGCCTCGTCGTGCTCCCACCGGTCCAGGAAGTGCCGGGCCAGCCGGATGCCCACCTCCTCCGGTGGCACCGCGGCCAGATCGGGTAGTCGCAGATCCACCTGGGCCGCTGCCGCCGCGAACAGCTGTTCCTTGCTGCCGTAGTACCGCATGACCATCGCCGGGTCGATCCCAGCGTCGGCGGCGATCGCCCGGATGGTGGCGCGCTCGTAGCCGCTGGCCGCGAACCGCTCCCGCGCCGCGTTGAGGATCGCTGCGCGGGTGGTCGCCGACTGGCGCGACTTGCTCCGGATCATGCCAGCAACTGTAGGCCAACACTCGTTGACAAAGCCATTCCAGCCGGATTAACCTTGCCAACGAGTGTTGACTTATCTGTGGCCAGGAGGCCCACATGGACGAGATGCAGATGACTGAGACCCAGATGACTGAGACGCAGCGGGACGTAGACGTGCTGGTCGTGGGGGCCGGGCCGACCGGCCTGCTGCTGGCCGGCGACCTGGCTGAGGCAGGGGTGGCGGTCACCGTCCTGGAGCGCCGGACCGACGAATCGAACATGACACGGGCCTTCGCGGTGCACGCCCGGACCATGGAAGAGTTGGACATTCGTGACGTGGCCGACGAACTGGCCAAGACCGGCACTCCGATCCGGGCGCTGCGCCTGTTCGGTCGGGTACTGGTCGATCTGTCGCGGTTGCCCTCCCGATACAACTCCCTGCTGATCACACCGCAGTACGAGACCGAACGCGTGCTCCAGCAGCGCGCCGAGGGGCTCGGCGTGCAGATCGTGCACGGCGCCCAGGTGACCGGTGTCACCCAGGACGGTGCCGGGGTCGAGGCCGCGGTCCGGCCCTCCGAGGGCGGCCCGGCGAGCTACCGCGCGTCCTACCTGGTCGGCGCGGACGGGGTGAATAGCGCGGTCCGCAGATCCCTGGGGCTGCCCTTTCCCGGACGCTCGGTGATCAAGTCGATCATGTTGGCTGACGTCCGGCTCAGCGAGCCACCCAGTGAGGTGCTGGCGGTGAACGGGGTCGGCGACGGGTTCGCCTTCGTCGCCCCGTTCGGCGACGGGTGGTACCGCATCTTCGCCTGGGATCGGCGCCACCAGGTCGACGACCACGCGCCGCTGGACCTGGAGGAGATCAGGGACGTGACGCGCCGCGCGTTGGGAACCGATTTCGGCATGCACGACCCCCGCTGGCTCTCGCGCTTTCACAGCGACGAGCGGCAGGTCCCGCGCTACCGGGTGGGCAGGGTGTTCCTGGCCGGCGATGCCGCGCACTGCCACTCACCTGCGGGCGGGCAGGGGATGAACACCGGGATGCAGGACGCCGCCAACCTCGGGTGGAAGCTCGCCGCGGTCGTCCAGGGCTGGGGAGGTGATCGGCTGCTGGACTCCTACCACGCCGAGCGCCACCCGGTCGGTCGCCAGGTGCTGCGCAGCAGCGGCGCGCTCATCCGGCTGGCGCTGATCCGGCCGCGATGGGGCCGTGTGGCGCGCACTGTGCTCGGTCAGATCCTGATGGGCATCCCGCCGATCACCAACCGGGTGGCCGGCATGATCTCCGGTATCGGCATCCGCTACCCCGCCCCGCGCGGGGCCGACCCGCGGGTGGGCACCCGCATGCCGGACATCGCGCTGGCCGGTGGACGGATGTACGAAGCCCTGCGCGGCGGCCGGTTCGTCCTGGTCGGCACGGGCGCGTCCACGGTGACACTGCCCGCCCAGGTCGATGCCGCCGCTCCGGTGCAGCCCACCGGCGAGCTCAACGGTGAGTTAATCCTCGTTCGCCCGGACGGCTACCTGGCCTGGATCGGCGCGCCGGAGCAGTTCCCCGCCTGGGCCCGCGAGTACTTCGCAGCGGGGCCCGGTGTCACGACCCCGGCGGCTGCCCCGTCCAGGAAGAGGAGGTGATGGCAGATGACCACGATCCTGGTGACCGGGGGTACCGGTGCGCTGGGCCGGCAGGTGGTTCCCCTGCTCGCGCAGCGCGGTGCGCAGGTGCGCATCCTCAGCCGCCGTTCCCAGCAGGTCAATGGCGCCGAGGTGATGCAGGGAGACCTCGCCACCGGTGCGGGTCTCGCCGAGGCCGTGCGCGGTGCCGACGTAGTGGTGCACTGCGCGACTGACCCCCGGCTCGGGCGCACCGATGTGCGGGGCACCGGCCAGTTGCTGGAGGCGGCCACGGCCGCGGCCCGCCCGCACGTCGTCTACATCTCGATCGTCGGCATCGACCGCATCCCGTTCGGCTATTACCGGACCAAGCTGGCCTCGGAGGTTCTCATCCGCGACAGCGGGCTGCCCTGGACGGTGCTGCGCGCTACCCAGTTCCACGACCTCGTGCTGCAGGTCGTCGCTGCGCTGGCCAAGCCACCCCTCGTCGTGGTCCCGCGGGGGATGGCCACGCAACCGGTCGACATCGGTGAGGTGGCGCAGCGGCTGGCGTCCTTGGCGCTGGGCGAGCCCGCGGGCCGGGTGCCGGATTTCGGGGGCCCGCAGGTATGGACCATCGAGGACGCCACCCGGGCCTATCTCGCCGCCCGGGCGCTCTCCCGTCGGATCGTGCGGGTGCCGCTGCCTGGAGCGGCGGCCCGGGCGTTCCGCGCGGGGTGGAACCTGCTTCGCGACGGTGAGCAGGGCAGCAGGACCTTCGAGGAGTTCCTGGCCCAGCGGGTCCAGCCAGGCGGTGCGGTCGAGCTGACCTACTCCCTCAAGCGGTAATCACCAGTGTTCAGCGGGCAGCGCCCTGGACAACTCCCTGACAAGTCGGACGAGTGACACCCGATCCTGGATGAATAGTGCTGTGGTTGCCATGTTGGTGACCTACCGCGACAATCTTGAACGGGTATACCCGGAATATTTCCACGATCAGGGGAGAGTCGTGTCCGTTAATCCGTCCCGTAGCGACGCATCGATGCAGGCTGCTGAGCTGGCCCCATCGATCGCTGATCCGGCCCCCCTGGGGTTGGCGGCCTTCGCGCTCACCACGTTCCTGCTCTCGGCCAAGAACGCCGGCTGGACGCACGGCACCGATGCCTGGCTGGGCTTTGCCCTCGGCTACGGTGGCCTGGTTCAGCTGCTGGCCGGGATGTGGGAGTTCCGCAACCGCAACGTCTTCGGAGCCACCGCCTTCTCCACCTACGGCGGGTTCTGGATCGGGCTCGGCCTTTACATCCTGCTGGTCTCGCCCAAGGCGAGTACCGCTGAGTTGGCCAACGACCTCGCCTGGATCCTGCTGGCGTTCGCCATCTTCAATACCTACATGCTGCTGTGGAGCACGCAGGTCTCCGGAGCGGTGTTCGCGGTGTTCCTCACCCTGGAGGCCACCGAGATCATCCTGTCCTATAGCGAGTTCACCGGCAACGCGAGCCTGGGCAAGATCGGCGGCATCGTGGGCGTGGTGACCGCTGCAGTCGCCTGGTACGCCTCCGCGGCGGGCGTCATCAACGGGATGAAGGGCCGGAGGGTGCTCCCGGTCGGGGGGCCCAAGAGCGCCCGCTAGCCGCGGCTAACCTGCAGGTTATGCCGAGTGCACTGATTACCGGTCCCACCGCCGGGATCGGAGCCGCCTTCGCCCGCAGGCTCGCTGCCGAGAGCTACGACCTGGTGCTCGTCGCCCGGGACCGGGAGCGGCTGGGCCGGGTCGGTACCGAGCTGTCGCAACGGCACGGGATCGCCACCGAGGTCCTGGCCGCTGACTTGGCCAGCGCCGCCGAGCGGGAGCTGGTCGAGCAGCGGATCCGTACCGGGGATCCGCTGGACCTGCTGGTGAACAACGCGGGCTTCTCGGTCGGCACGGAGTTCGTCCAGGCCGACATCGCCGCGCTGCAGGCCCAGATAGATGTCAACGTGACCAGCGTGCTGCGGCTGACCCACGCCGCGTTGCCGGGCATGCTGCGGGCCGGGCGCGGCGCGGTGATCAACGTGTCCAGCGTGGCGGGTTTCATGCCGGGCCGCGGCTCCAGCTACGGCGCCAGCAAGGCGTACGTCACGATGCTCTCCGAGGGGTTGGCGGCATCGCTGGCGGGCACCGGGGTGCGGGTGATCGCGCTGTGCCCGGGTTACGTCCGCACCGAGTTCCACCAGCGCGCCGGTATCGACATGACCGGCACCCCTTCGGTGCTCTACCTCGACGCCGACGCCGTGGTCCGGGACTGCCTGGCGGATCTGCGGCGCGGCCGGATCATCTCGGTGCCCGGCCTGCCCTACCGGGCGCTGGTGGGTCTGGTGGACGTGCTGCCCCGCGGGCTGGTCCGGCGCTTCGCCGGGCGCACCGGGCGGGGTCGCACCTGATGGCGCCGTCGTTGCCGGCTGCCGCTGCCCGGGACCGGTTGGCTGTGCTGGTCCGGCAGTTGGCCGTGGTGCACGGGAGGGTCACGCTGTCCTCCGGGGCGCAGGCCGACTACTACGTCGACCTGCGCCGAATCACCCTGCACCACGAGGCTGCCCCGCTGGTCGGGCAGCTGGTCCGGGAGCTGACCGCCGACTGGTCCTACCAGGCGGTGGGCGGCTTGACCCTGGGTGCCGACCCGGTCGCCGCCGCTGTCCTGCACGCGCCGGGCCCGCCGGTGGACGCGTTCGTGGTGCGCAAGACGACCAAGGAGCACGGCATGCAGCGGCGCATCGAGGGCCCTAGTGTCGCGGGTCGCTCAGTGTTGGCCGTCGAGGACACCTCCACCACCGGCGCTTCGGTACTCGCCGCGGTGGCCGCCGTGCGCGAGGCCGGTGCGGACGTCGTGGGGGTGGCCACCGTGGTGGACCGGGACACCGGCGCCCGCGAGGCCATCGAAGCCGCCGGCCTGCCCTACCGCACCGTGCTTGAGCTCAGGGAGCTGTCGTGAGTGCGAAGAAGTGCTCTGGCACTTCTTCGCACTCACGAGGCCCCACGGAGTGGGGCGAGGCGGTAGGGGTAGGGCCGTGGGTGGGGCCCTGGCCGGAGGACTCCCGTTTCGATCCTGAACTGTTGCGCGAGGGTGACCGGCGCAATGTCGTCGACGCCTACCGGTACTGGTGCCGCGAGGCGGTGATCGCCGACCTGGATACCCGCCGCCACCCGCTGCACGTCGCGATCGAGAACTTCGGCCACGACCACAACATCGGCACCGTGGTACGCACCGCCAACGCCTTCGCTGTGGCGGAGGTGCACATCGTGGGCCGCCGCCGGTGGAACCGCCGCGGCGCCATGGTCACCGACCGCTACCAGCACCTGCGCCACCATGACGGTGTCGGTGAGCTGCTCGGCTACGCCGGCGCCGCCGGCCTGACCGTGGTCGCCGTGGACAACTCCCCGGGTGCGCTGCGCTTGGAGAGCGCCCCGCTGCCCCGGGAGTGCCTGCTGCTGTTCGGGCAGGAAGGTCCTGGGCTGTCCGCCGAGGCCCGGGCCGGGGCCGCGCTGACCGTCTCCATCGCGCAGTTCGGCTCCACCCGGTCGATCAACGCCGGGGTGGCCGCCGGGATCGCCATGCACGCGTGGATCCGCCAGCACGCCGACGTCGAGGCCGCCTGGTGAATGTCTGGGCGGGCCGGGCCGCGGCGGCCGAACGCGCGGTGCACACCCGGCACCTGCACTGGCTGTGGGGACTTCCGGGTGCCCGGCTGGGCGGCATCGACTGGCCCCCCGGGCGCTCGCTGCGCTGGCACTACTGGTGGCAGGCGCACCTGCTGGACTGCACCCTCGACGCCTACCAGCGCGCACCGGTGCAATGGCGGCGCCAGACCATCGCGGAGCTGGTGCGGGGAGTGCGGATGCGCAACCTGACCGGCTGGGTCAACAACTACTACGACGACATCGCCTGGCTCGGGCTGGCCTTGCAGCGCAGCGCCGCGCTCGCGGAGATCCGCCGGCGCGGTGCCGAGCAGGCGATCATGCGCCGGTTGCGGTTCGGCCGGGGCCCCGGCGGCGGGATGTGGTGGCGGGTCGGTGACGATTTCGTCAACGTCCCGGCCACCGGTCCCGCCGCGATCTTCTACGCTCGGCGCGGCAACCTGGGTATCGCCGCGTCCCTGGTGGACTGGATCCTGGCGCACCTGATCGACCCGGAAACCGGCCTGGTCTTCGACGGGGCGCGGGTGAACCCCGACGGGTCGGTGCGCACCATCGAGCGGGACCACTACACCTACTGCCAGGGGGTACTGCTCGGGGCGTGCCTGGAGCTCGGCATCGCGACCGGGACGCCGCGCTGGTGGCACCAGGCCGAGGCGACGGTGCACGCGGTCGCCGGGCACCTCAGCGAGGGCGGCGTGCTGCGCGGGCACGGCGGGGGAGACGGCGGGCTGTTCGCCGGTATCCTGGCCCGCTACCTGGCGCTGGCCGCGACCACGTCGGGATTCCCCGCCGCGCCGGTCGCCGCGCGCCTGGTCCTGGATTCCGCCGAAGCCGCCTGGCAGCACCGCGGCGTGGCCGACGGTGGTCCGGTGTTCGGCCCGCAGTGGTCGGTTCCCGCTCAGCGGCCTGCTCCGGGACTGGCCGAGGGTGACCTGTCGGTGCAGCTCTCCGGCTGGATGCTGCTGGAGGCCGCTGCCAGGCTGAGGTAGCGCAGCAGGACCACGTCGCCGATCTGCCGAGTCTCCGCGAGTGTCATCGGATGCACGGGGTTCTGGGGGAACCGAGCGGGATGGACGAAGCGGGGGGCCCCGGCGTCACCGACGAGGAACGGTGCGATCACCAGGTGGATCTCGTCCACCAGCCCGGCCTGGAGGAACTGGGTGTGCATGGTGGCACCGCCCTCCACCATCAGGCGCTCGACCTTGCGTCCGGCGAGATCGTCGAGCACGGCACGGAGATCGATCGGGTCGCCGGCGCCGACCACGGTCCCGGAATCGCCAAGCGTCGTACCCAGCGCCGCCGCCACGGGATCACGGGTGTAGACGAGCTTCTCGCTGTCACCAGCGGAGAAGAACCGCGCCGTGACGTCCAGATCGCCGCCCCCGGTCACCGTCACTTTGATCGGATGCGCTGCCAGGCCCCGCCGTATCCGTTCCTGCTGGCGCGCCGCGGAGCGGATGAGCAACCGGGGATTGTCCCGCCGGATCGTGTTCGCCCCCACCAGGATGGCATCGACGCCGGCACGTACCTCATCAACCCGATCGAAATCCTCGTCGTTGGACAGCATCAACCGTGCGTCGCTCGCATCGTCGATGTACCCGTCGACGGACATCGCCACCGACAGCAACACATACGGACGTGACACCACGCGACAGATCGTCGCACCCGCACCGGGCCCGCGTGCCGCGAACTCGACGTCACGGACATCCGGTCGCCGGTTGACGTCGGTGGTGTCCAGTTCACGGCATCGGCATCGATGGAGGCGGCGGCGAGGTGCCCGACCAGGCCGGACTAGGGTGGATGGTCATGATCGACCTCAAGGTGCTGCGCGAGGACCCCGACCGGGTACGCGCCTCGCAGCGCGTCCGGGGCGAGGACGAGACCCTCGTCGACACGCTGATCGCCGCCGACGAGCGGCGCCGCAAGGCCGTCGCGGCCGCGGACTCGCTGCGCGCCGACCAGAAGGCACTGGGCAAGCAGGTCGGCCGGGCCGGTGGCGCCGAGCGGGACGAGTTGCTCACCCACGCCAAGCGGCTCGCCGCGGAGGTCAAGCTCGCGGAGGCGGAGCAGGCGGGCGCGGAGCAGGCCCTGGACGCCGCGCACCGTGCGGTGCCCAACCTGGTCATCGAGGGGGTGCCGGCCGGCGGGGAGGACGACTACGCCCTGCTCAAGCACGTCGGGGTGCCTCCGGAGCTGGATTTCGACCCGCGCGATCACCTCGAGCTGGGTACGGCGCTGGGTCTGTTCGACACCGAGCGGGGCGCGAAGGTCTCCGGGGCCCGGTTCTACTTCCTCACCGGGCTGGGCGCGCAACTCCAGCTCGGGTTGCTGCAGCTCGCCGCGTCGCAGGCGATCGCCGCCGGGTTCACCTTGATGATCCCGCCGGTGCTGGTCCGCCCGGAGATCATGGAAGGTACCGGGTTTCTCGGCGCGCACGCCGCGGAGGTGTACCGGCTGCGCGAGGACGACCTCTACCTGGTGGGGACTTCCGAGGTGCCCCTGGCCGGGTACCACGCCGGGGAGATCATCGATCTGTCCGGCGGGCCGCTGCGCTACGCCGGCTGGTCATCGTGCTTTCGCCGGGAAGCCGGTTCCTACGGCAAGGACACCCGGGGCATCATCCGGGTGCACCAGTTCGACAAGGTCGAGATGTTCGTCTATTGCCGCCCCGAGGACGCTGAGGCCGAGCACGAACGGCTGCTGGCCTGGGAGGAGCAGATGCTGGCCGCGATCGAGGTGCCCTACCGGGTCATCGACGTCGCCGCCGGAGATCTGGGCAGCTCAGCAGCCCGCAAGTTCGACTGCGAGGCCTGGCTGCCCCCCAGCCGGACCTTCCGGGAGCTCACCTCCACCTCCAACTGCACCACGTTCCAAGCCCGCCGGTTGGGTACCCGGTACCGGGACGCCGACGGCCGCCCGCGGATCGCCGCCACCCTCAACGGCACGCTGGCCACCACCCGGTGGATCGTCGCCATCCTGGAGAACCATCAGCAACCCGACGGCTCCGTGCGGGTACCCCAAGCGCTCCAGCCCTCCATAGGCGGTGTCGAGCTCATCACTCCCAGCTGACGCCACCTCTCAGCCCCCAAGCCCGACATGGAGACATATCGGGGTCTGGGGACCCCGTCCGGGACCGATATGTCTCCATGTCGGGGGCGGGGTGTGCGGGGACGTAGGGTCGGAGATGTGCATAGGCCGCGGTTGGTCGCGTCGGATGTCGATGGCACCCTGCTCGATCCGATGGATCGGATCTCGTTGCGTACCCGGGCTGCGGTGCACCGGGTGGTGGCCGCGGGGGTGCCCTTCGTACTGGTCACCGGCCGGCCACCGCGGTGGATCCCGCCCATCGTCGAGCTGCTCGGGCACGCTGGACCAGCGGTGTGCGCCAACGGTGCGGTGCTCTACGACGCGGCGACCGACCGGGTGAGCCACACGGCGTCGCTCGCACCACTGCAGTTGCGCGACGCCGCCCAGATCGTGGCCGCGGCGTTGCCGGGCTCGAAGTTCGCGGTCGAGCTGCCGACCGGCAGCGCCGCGGTGAACGGGGCGGAGCAGTTCCTCGCCGAGCCGGGCTACACCCATCCCTGGCCCGGCGCGGACTCCGCGGACGCACCGCGCGACCTGCTGCTGGCCCGGCCCGCGATCAAGCTGCTGGTCAGCCAGCCCGCGGCGACCAGTGAGGTGATGGCCGCCGCGGTCAGCGAGCTGCTGAGCGCCGGGCTGCGGGAGGCTTGGCTGGACGTCACCTACTCCACCAGCCTCGGCCTGATCGAGATCTCCGCCCCCGGGGTCACCAAGGGCACCGGACTGGCCCGGCTCGCCGGTGGATTGGGGATCGCAGCCTCTGACGTGCTGGCGGTAGGCGATATGCCCAACGATCTGCCGATGCTGCGCTGGGCAGGCCACGGGGTAGCCATGGCCAACGCCCATCCCACGGTCCTCGAGGCGGCAGACGAGATTACAGCGCGTAACTCCGAAGACGGTCTGGCCCTCATCCTGGAGAGATGGTTCTGAACTAATTCGGGTCGCCATACACCATTACTCGAATCGAGTGTCACGACGGTCGTAGTGTCACCGGTTCGGCCGATATATGGCCAGCTCACCCGACCCGATCGGGTCGGCAAGATCGTGAGTATGCTCCCCTCCCCGAACTCTCACACCGGCCGGAACCGTGATCCGATTGTGACCGGAGCGTGTCGAACTTGTCCGGGTGAGTAGTCGAAGGTTGGCTGCTCGCTCACACATCAAGTGACATTGTGTGATCGGGAAATCCACCACATGCTGGGAGGGTACGTGCAGAACAAGATCGATGAAGGCAGGTCCCGAGCGTTCCTGGAAGAATCCGATGATCTGCAGCCCGGCGCCGAGCGCGGCGCCCGCTGGGGTTCCGCCGCCGCAGTCGCTGGTGCGGCCGGAGCCGCGACGCTGCTGGCGAGTGGGACAGCCTGGGCGGCCGGTGACGATGTGTCGGCCCTGCAGACCGCGGCCGGCCTGGAGAATCTCGCGGTGCTGACCTACCAGACCGCGTTGACCCAACCTGCCATCGGCGGAGACTCGGCCAATGCTCTGGTCAAGGCATTCGCCACGAAGACGATGGGCCAGCACAGCGAGCATGCGCAGGCGTTCAACGCCGCTGCACAGCGCCTGGGCGGCAAACCCCAGACCGGCTCGGATCCCAAGTACGCGGAAGTGGTCAAGCAAGCGGTGCCCAAGATCAAGGGCCCGAATGACGTGGTCGCGCTGGCGATCACGCTGGAGGACGTGGCGGCCCAGACCTACGTCAAGTACGTCGGCCTGGTCTCCACTCCGGAGCTGCGCCAGCTGTTCGCCAGCGTGGCCGGGGTGCAATCCCAGCACAAAGCGATCCTGCTGGCGGTTCAGGCGCTGCTCAAGGACAACGCACCGCAGCTGATCGCACTCCCGCCGGATGCGGCGAAGCTTCCTGCCACGGCGGGGAGCGTGGGCATTCCCGACTCGTTCTACCCGACCACGATGGCCGCTCCGGTCGAGGAAGGAGCCATCCGATGAGCAACATCTTCGGCTCCCGCGCCAAGCGCGGGGAGATGGCGATCAGCGAGCGTGAGCTCTCCCAGATGACTCGGGAACTCGAGGAGCTGCACGAATCGACGTTTCCCCAGGTGCGTAAGACCCTCGAGGAGCTGACCACCAGCCTGGGTCATGTCGTGCGCCAGCCCTCCACCCGGCGCGGCTTCTTCCTGGGCGCTGCCGGTGCGGCGGCACTGGGAGCGGCCGCTGCCTGCTCCGGGGGCTCGTCGAGCTCGAGCGCGCCGGCCGCCCCGCCCCCGCCGGCCGCGCCGCCCCCGCCGGCCGAGACCTACACCGGAGATCTCAAGGTGGTCGCACTGGCCACCGCGCTGGAGAACCTGGCTGTCACGGCCTATGGCACGGCCCTGAAGAAGGCCGGCGCCGGTGAGCTGGGCACCGTGCCGCCGGCAGTGGCCACCTTCGTGCAAACCGCGATGAAGCAGCACACCGACCATGCGCAGGCCTGGAACGCGGTGCTGTCCAAAGCCGGCAAGCCGACGATCAACGACGCGCCACTGTCGATCACCCAGGATCAGGTGTCCATGCTGACCAAGGCCAAGTCGGTGACCGACGTGGCCAAGCTCGCGCTCAACCTGGAGGACATCGCCGCGCAGACCTACACCTTCGCCACCGCGAACGTGTCCGATGCCGGCGGGATCATGACTGCGGCCACCATCCAACCGGTGGAGACCATGCACGCCGCGATCCTGAATTTCGTCCTGGGCCAGTACCCGATCCCGGATTCGTTCATCGGGATCAGCAAGACGCTCAAACCCGACACCCTGACAGTGAAGTGATCCTATGACGACCCGACCCGCCGTGAACCGGTTTCGCCCGGCCACGATCCTGCTCGCCTTGATCGTCGCTGTCCTGGGACTCGTGGTGGGTTGCGGTGGGGGTGCCGGCAGCAGTGCGGGCGGGGGCAGTGGCTCGGCTGCTGCCCCCGCCGCGCCCGGCGAGCCCACCTCGTCCAATACCATTGTGATCAAGGACTTCTCGTACACCCCGGCGTCGTTGACGGTCGCCCCGGGAACGAAGATCACCGTGGTGAACCAGGATCAGGCGCCGCATACTGTCACCGCCAACGACAAGTCCTTCGATTCGAGCACGATCGAGGGTGGTGCGCGCGGTGAGTTCACCGCACCCACCAAGCCGGGTACGTACCCCTATATCTGCACCATCCACCAGTACATGACCGGCACTCTGATCGTGAAGTGATCTTGCCGTTGCTCACCGCGCTCTCCGGGCGGAGCCATCCCCGCTCGGCCGGGGAGTTCGGCGCCCGGTTGGTGGGCGCGGCTGGGCTGATCTATGACGCTTACGCGCACCTGGATCTCGCGGCAAGCGTCGACGCGAACATCGCCACGGTCAGCCAGGGGTTGCTCTTTCGCGTCGAAGCGATACTGGCCAGTGTCGCGGCGCTACTGGTGCTGATCTCCCGCCGCCGGTCCGTCCTGGTCCTGGTTGCGCTGGTGGCGGCCAGCGCGCTGGGAGCGGTGCTGCTCTACCGCTACCTGGACGTGGGGAGCCTCGGCCCGCTGCCGAACATGTACGAGCCCGTCTGGTACCCGGAGAAGGCCTACAGCGCGCTCGCTGAGGGTGGTGCCTTGCTCGCGGTGGGGTACCTGCTCTTCTCCCGATATCAGAAACGCTGAAGTGGTGTGGGCCCGATTTGCCACATCGGGTCCACACCACAT
>DASYAZ010000051.1:0-55558 GCA_036501085.1 Pseudonocardiaceae bacterium
TGGTTGCCACTGGTGCTGGGGTTGGTGGCGGCAACGGTGAAGGCGTGCGGGCCGACCACCCGGTCGACCTTCCCGGTAACCGTGACCTGCTTACCCGCGTAGGACTGGGTGTTGCTCAGGACATCGTTGGCAGCGGCGCAACTACTACTCTTGCCAACACCTGGATTGCTACCACCTTGGGCGGTTCCACCCTGGTGATGTGCTGCTGTGCCGTCTCCACCGCCGCAAGCGCCGAGGACCAGCGCCGATGAGGCGGCGACGGTGACTAGACCCATCCTCGCTACTGTGCGTCGTTCCCTGTGCAAGATGTCTCCCTTGATTGTATTTGCCTGATTCTGCGGCGGCGCTCTCGCGGCGCCGATAAAGACGGGTACCCGGCACGGCCCAGGCGGTACAAAGGGCCAACCATTCGTTACTGGACCGTTATCGAACGGAGACGGGATGGATTCGTATCGGCGCTCGGAGGCGGCCGATCCCAGAAGCGATCGACTAATTAGATGCTAAATGCAAAGGTGTCGGAGGGAATTCATGGCCGATATCCGGCTCAGTGACGAAGAATGTCCCCGTCTTGTGGCATATGAGTGGTATGGCGGGCCTGCCGGCGTGGCGGGCTGGGTAGCTATCCGTTACCCGGGGACTCGCTCACCTGGACCAGGGGTGCCCCACATGCACACATGTAAGCGCCGTCGCCGGAGGGGCAGTGGCACTCCTCCTCGATGCGAACGCGGCAGCCACACCCTTCGTGCTCGCAGGTGAGCACGACTCCTTTGCTGTATTGCGTCATCCCAACCCCTCACCGTGAGCCGTATGCGCTGACCTGCAGGATACTCTCCCGGGCGCGGTGCGCGGGCCACGAAGTGCGCCCCCGGCGCGGTCGGCGTCGCTACGGTGTTGGTATGCGCATGGCCGACCATCCTTCAGTGGAAGTCTCGCTGACCGTGGCAGCCTCGCCGGAGAGGGTGTGGGCGCTGGTCAGCGATGTGACCCGGGTGGGCGGCTGGGGAGCGGAGTGTGTTGCGGCCGACTGGATGGACGGGGCTGCGGGTCCCGAGGTGGGGGCTCGCTTCCTCGGCCGTCAAAGCCGGGAGGGGCAGGAATGGGAGACCATGTCGGTGGTCATCGAGTCAGATCCCGGCATCAGCTTCGCCTGGGCGGTCGGGGATCCGGCGAATGCCGCCGCCACCTGGAGGTACCGGCTCGACTTCGACGGATCCGGTGGGACTGTCCTTCACTACCGGGTCGTTCTGGGCCCCGGCCCCTCCAGAATGACGCCCTTGATCGCCGCGAAGCCCCACCTCGAAGAACGCCTCATCGCCAGCCGTCTCGCTGAACACGAGCGCAACATGACGGCGACCCTCGAGGCCATCAGGCAGGTGGCCGAAACCAGATCATGATCGCGGCTCGCCGGTGACACCATCGCCGGGTGCCGTGAGCTCGACCCTGCGGACATCCGAGCGCTGGCAGACGTCGAGGGTGTCGAGCTCACGACACGCCCATCCACCCAGCGGGCGAGGACTGGCCCTTGTACTTCGGTAGCTGGTGGGTCAGCATGACGCTGTGCCATCCGGCCCGCGGACCGCTCCACCGAGCCACACTCGATCGCCGTGAGCTCCCGGGCTGAGGGCGAGCAGATCGCGCGGCTGCTCGGGTTGGAGTGGCTGCCGGAGGAGGGCGGGTACTTCCGCCGGACCTACATCGATTCGTACTGCTCAGCGATCTACTTCATGCTGATCCACCCGGACTTCTCCGCGCTGCATGCGCTCGAGGGCGTGGAGACCTACCACTGGTACGCCGGATCGCCGTTGCAGTTGCTGCTGCTCCATCCGGACGGGCGGATCGAGCAACCGGTCCTCGGGTCCGATCTCGCTGCGGGCGCCCGGCCGCAGATCGTCGTACCGGCGGGAGTCTGGCAGGGCTCCAGTTCGCTCGGCGAATGGAGCCTGGCGGGCACCACCATGGCCCCGCCGTTCGAGTGGTCGGCCTTCCGGCTTGGCGAGCGCGCTGAGCTCCTGGCGGGCTGGCCGCAGGCGGCACCCCTGATCCGGGCCCTCACCCGGACCACTACCAGCTGGGGTGTACCGAGACCCCGCCGTCCACGACCAGATCCTGTCCGGTGATCCAGCCGGCCATCGGGGAAGCCAGGAACACGCACGCGTTACCCACGTCGGAGGGCTGGCCGAGCCGCCCCAACGGCGCCGCCTGCCGGAAGCGCGTGACCCCCTCCGGCCAGTCGCGCTCCAGGCCGTCGCGCCAGATCAGCCCGGGAGAGACGCTGTTGACGCGGACACCGTCCCGGCCGTACTCCAGCGCCGCCACCCGGGCAAAGTGGATCACTGCTGCCTTCGAGGCGCAGTAGTGCGCGTGTGACCACGCCGGCTGCGTGCCCTCGATGGACCCGATCAGGGTGATCGCACCCCCCTCTCCCCGCTCGCGCATCGCTGATGCGGCGGCCTGGACCGTCACGAAGGTGCCGGTCAGGTTGGTGTCGATTACCTCGCACCACTTCGGCAGCGGCATCGTCGCGAGCTCGGCCACCGGCTGTACCCCGGCGTTCGCCACCACGGCATCCAGCCGGCCGAACGTCTCGACGGCGGTGGTCATCAGGCCCGCGCAGCCCTCAGGATCAGTGATCTCACACTGTGCCGCCACCGCCTGCCCACCGCTGGCGGTGATCTCCGCGACTACGCCGCCGGCCTGCTCGGGGCGGCTGCGGTAGTGCACGACCACGGCGGCACCGGCTACCGCGAAGGCCCGCGCGATACCCCCGCCGAGGCCGCCACCCGCACCGGTCACCACGGCGACCGTCCCGTTCAAATCCATAGCCGAGGGATTACTCGGTGCGGGCGAAGCGCGCCACCGCGGCCGCCAGCAGCGCGATGCTCACCACTATCACCAGGATGACCTGCACCCCGACCGGTACCTGCCAGTGACCCCAGACAATGCCCGGGTCGAGGGTCGCCCGGGTCGCCGGATCGACCGGCAACTGGTCGAAGACCACTGAACGCATCGGTTCCACGGCGTAGGTCATCGGGTTGACGTGGGTGAGAACGGTGAGCCAGGCCGGGAGCCCGGAGAGCGGGAACAACGCGCCGGACAGGAACATCAACGGTGTGATGATCAGCTGGACCATCGGCATCGCGGACTGCACCTGCCTGATCCGGGCGGCGAGCACCAGGCCCAGCGCGGTGAGCATGAACGCCATCAGGAACATCAGACCGATCAGTGCCAGCATCATCGCCGGGGAGTAGGGGACACCGACCAGTCCGGCGAGGGCGAGCAGGACCAGGCTTTGCAGGGTGGCCGTGGTCGCGCCGCCGAGACATTTACCGGTCAGGATGGACGCGGTGCTCACCGGTGCCACCAGCATCTCACGCAGGAAACCGAACTCGCGGTCCCAGACCATGGAGATCCCGGAGAACGCCGCGGTGAACAGGACAGAGGTCGCCAGCACACCGGGGAACAGGAACGTCGTGAAGCTGACCGGGCCGTTACCGGCCTTGACGATCGAGGACAGCCCGACGCCGAGGACGAACAGGAACAGTATCGGCTGCACCAGCGAGGACACCATGCGTGCCCGGTCCTTGGCGAAGCGGATCAACTCGCGCTGCCAGATGACGAACGCGGCGCGGGCCTCGTGGCGCAGACCCATGGCCGGCACCTGCACGGAAGCGACGGTCGCAGTAGGCATCCCGCTCACCGTCCCCGGGCCAGCGCAGCCAGCGGGTTCATCCCGCCCCCCGAGCGTTCCGCGTCGCTGATCGTGGTGCCGGTGTGGGCGAGGAAGACGTCATCCAGGCTGGGCCGGTTGACCGTCACCGACCGGATGGGCACGCCGAGCCCGGCGAACAGTTGGGGGACGAACGACGCGCCGTCACGCACCGCGAAGCTGACCATCCCGTCGAGCACCGCGGCGTCGAGCTCGAACCGCTCGCGCAGTGCCTGGATTGCGGCCTGGTCATCCTCGGTGGAGATCTGAACCCGATCCTTGCCGATGGCGGCCTTGAGCCGATCTGGCGTGTCGAGCGCCACGATCCGGCCTTCGTTGATGATCGCGATCCGGTCACAGTGCTCGGCTTCGTCCATGTAGTGGGTGGTCACGAATACGGTGATCTCCTCGCTGCGATGCAGGTTGCGGAGGTATTCCCAGATCGAGGCTCGGGTCTGGGGGTCCAGGCCGATCGTCGGCTCGTCGAGAAAGAGCACTCTGGGTGAGTGCAGCAGCCCGCGGGCGATCTCCAGCCTGCGGCGCATCCCGCCGGAGTAGGTCTGGACGGCGTCGCCGCGCCGCTCCCACAGCCCGACCATCCGCAGCACCTCTTCGCGCCGAGCCGCCGCGCCGGAGCGGTCGACACCGTAGAGCTCGCCGTGGAAGCGCAGGTTCTGCTCACCGGTGAGGTAGCTGTCCAGGGTCGGCTCCTGGAACACCAGCCCGATGTGCCTGCGGACGGCGTCCCGCTCGGTGGCGACATCCCAACCCGCTACCTGCGCGGTGCCGCTGGTCGCTGTGACGAGGGTGCAGAGGATCTTGATTGTGGTGGACTTGCCTGCCCCGTTGGGACCCAGGAAGCCGAAGGTCTCACCGGGTGCGACATCGAGATCGATCCCGCGGACGGCTTCGACCTCTGCATAGCGCTTGACCAACCCGCGCAGGCGGATCGCTGGGGGTGGTCCGTCCCCCAGGTGGTTACCAGTTGCCACCTGCAGCTCACTCATTCGCAGACCGCCCCTTCTCTAACAGTGTTAGAGACGCTACTTTAACTATGTTCGAGAGACAACCGTGGACACGACGGGGGCTGCGCGGTGGCACTGACCCAGGACGAGGTGGTGCACACTGCCGTGCGCCTGCTCGATGACGTCGGGCTTGAGGGCCTGACCCTACGCCGGTTGGGTAGTGAATTGGGGGTCTCCGCCGCGACCCTCTACTGGCACGTGCGCGACAAGCGGATGCTGCTCGATCTGATGGCGGAGGCCATCGCGGCTGAGCATCGATCCTCGACCCGGCCGGCGCGCGGCCAACCGTGGTGGGAATGGCTCAGCGACCGGGCCTGGAAGCAGTACCAGGCACTGACGGGCCATCGCGACGCCGCGCTGGTCGCGGCCGGAAACCGGTCGACGGAGAATTCCCTGCCATACATCGAGGAGCTCATCGGCAGCCTCGTCGATGTCGGATTTCCTCCTCGAGAGGCGCTCGAGTCGATCCTGACCGTAGGACACTTCGTTCTCGGGTCGGCGCTGGAGCACCAGGCCGTGGCCGCTCGGGGCACGGCCGGCGAGACCGACGCCACGCTGGCCCTCCGGATGCGTGAGGCCACTGACCTGCCCAATCTGATCGCGGCGATCGGCTGCGAGTCCGTCCTGGATTCCGAGTCCACCTTCCGGCATGGCCTGATGCTGATCATGGCAGGGCTCCGGGCGCGGCACGCTGAACTCAACGACGCTCCGATCATCCGCGCGTGAGCCCGGTGCCCGGTGGGGTTGCGCACTGGGTTTACGCCGGCCGGGACGGCACCGGGCTGGGGGAGGCGGGCAGCGCGATGCCGGTGGGTAGGGCGGGGCGGCCTTGCTGGAGGCTCGGTCGACCGGCCGGTTCGCTGCGCAAGGACGATCTCGCCGCACCTGCGGGCACCACACCCGCCCCCACGGTTGCCCGGGTCTCGGATCGAGACTGGAGCAACCAGACGATGGCCGGAGCCGCCTCGATGACCAGGAATGCGGCCAGCACCAGCAGATAGGGAGTCCCCCGCACGACCCCCAATATCCCAAGGACGATACCGCCGATTCCTCGTAAGGCGTGGCCGATCGCCCACACCAGACCTGGCCCGGACCGGACCCAGTGACCGACAACGAAATACAAGCAGATACCCACCATGCCGGACAGCGTCAGCATCGCCGAGATCTGCACCTCGACCAGGTTGTGGCTGCCGAGCAGCTGAGCCACGACTGGGACGCCGAACAGCGAGAGCAGCAGCGTCTTCCAGGGCACCACGGTATGTGCGGGCCCGCTGGCCACGGTGAGATCGAGCTCCGGCCGGCGGATTCGCCTGGCCGCCCGACCGCTGGTCAGCCACACCAGTATTGCGAGCAAGCCAATAACGAGCCCGCCGGTCCCGAACTGGGTATGAAATGAAAGCCTTTCTGCCGCCATGATGGTGAGCAGTAACCCGCCTACGATCTTGCCTAAGTCCAAGTTGAGCTGTAACCAGGTTAACTGCCGAGCCTGCATTGTCACCGGTATATCGGTGCCCATGATGAAGGCGGGAGCCGCGACCGCAACCGCAGCCGCGCTGATGCCCATCACCGCGATGGCGAGCACGATCGGCACGGACTCACCGGAGGACAGCTCCAGCGTCACCAGCCCGGTGGCCAGCCCCAGCAGGCCCAGCACCTGAACCAGCCGGTGCGCCCGGTGCCGCCCGGCGATCCGCCCAATCGAGGGTCCTAGCAGCGCAAACAGCCCGGCCATCGACATCGCCACCCACACATCGGTGGCCGTCCCGCCAGCCGAGAGCACGTAGGCGGGCAGCAGCACCGGCAGGAAGCAGGTGAAGGCCAGCCCCAGCGCGAGGTTGGAGGTCATCCACCATTCGAACGGCCGCACCGCACCATCGACCCGGGACACCTCCTCCTCGACCATGCTTGGAGACATTACCCCGGAAGGAGCGGATCGAGTGGGCATTATTCCGTTACTTCCGTCATTGCGCCGAGGCGCCGATTCTGAAGCACTTCGGTTTGGGCAGCAGTCGGTGACCTATCGGGAACTCGGAGTGGTAACCGCGGCATTAGCGCCCCATTTGTCCGGTGCCCGGCGGGTGGCGGTATGGGCGACGCCGGAGTTAGAGACTTGTGTGGCGATCGTCGCTGCGCTGCGGGCCGGCGTTGCGGCGGTGCCGCTCAACCCCCGGCTGGGAACCCGCGAGATGGCGCATGTCCTCTCCGACGCCGCTCCCGATCTTGTGCTCGCCGGCGGCAAGGCCACCATGGCGGACGGGGTGGCTGCCCTCCCGCGGGTGGTGGTCGACCTGCAGGCGCTGAGTGGGGCCGCGCTGGATGGAGCGGCGGTGCCGGAATCGGATCCCGAGGCCCCGGCATTGGTCGTCTACACCTCGGGTACCACTGGTGCGCCTAAGGGCGTTGTCCTTCCGCGGCGTGCGCTCGCTGCTGATATCGACGCGCTGGCGCACGCCTGGGAGTGGAGCGCCCGTGATGTCCTGGTGCACGCGCTGCCGCTGTCTCACGTGCACGGCTTGGTGCTCGGCGTGCTGGGGCCGTTGCGGGTGGGTGGTTCGCTGCGCCACCTCGGGTCGTTCTCGGCCGCCGGGGTGGCCCGGGAGCTGGCCGGCGGGGCCACAATGCTCTTCGCCGTGCCGACGATGTATCACCGGCTGGCCACCGCGGCAGAGCAGGATCCACGGGTTGCCGCGGCGCTGGCCGGTGCCCGGCTGCTCATCTCGGGTTCGGCGGCGCTGCCCGCTCGGGACCACCATCGCATCGCGGCCGCCACCGGCCAGCACGTGCTGCAGCGGTACGGGATGACCGAGTCGTTGATCACCTGCGCGGCCCGGGCGCGGGGTCCGCGGCGCCCCGGCACGGTAGGCCCGCCGCTACCGGGTGTGACACTGCGGCTGGTAGACGACCACGGCCGGGTTGTCGAAGAACCCGACACCGTCGGTGAGATCGAGGTCACCGGGCCGACCCTGTTCTCGGGTTACCTCAACCGGCCCGAGGCCACCGCGGAGGTCATGCACGGGGGATGGCTGCGCACCGGAGACCTCGCGACCCGGAGCCCAGAGGGAGAGCTGCGCCTGCTGGGACGCCGGGCCACCGACCTGATCTCCAGTGGCGGGTACAAGATCGGCGCGGGTGAGATCGAGGACGCCCTCCTGGAGCACCCGGGGATCGCCGAGGTGGCGGTGACCGGGGAGCCGGATCCCGATCTGGGGGAGCGGGTGGTGGCCTGGGTGGTACCAGCCACTGATCCGCCGCCCGGGCTCACCGAGCTCGCCGAGCACGTCACCCGGTTGCTCGCGCCGCACAAAAGGCCCCGGACGGTGCACTACCTGCCCGAGCTACCCCGCAACGACCTGGGCAAAATCCGCAAGAACGCGCTGCCCCGGTGACGCAGTAAGTTGGTCCCGGCGGGTCTGGAGGGACGGGTCTGAAGGGACGCGAGCCGTGGGCGCAGCGCGCGCGGTCGGGCTGCTGATCGGTGTCGCCGCCGACGTGATCTTCGGTGACCCGCGCCGGCGCCACCCGGTGGCTGCCTTCGGGCGGCTCGCCCTCGTTGCGGAACGAGCATGCTACGTCGATCGCCGGCTGGCCGGGGTGGCCTACACCGGGGCACTGGTCGGTGCCGCCGCGGCGACCGGTGCGCTGATCGAGCGGGCCGGTGGCCGGCGAGCCACCGGCGAAGCGGCAGCGACGGCGCTGGCCACCTGGGTGGCACTGGGTGGGGCCTCGCTGGCCGCTGAGGGCGCCGCGATGGCCCGGGCGCTGGACGCCGGGGACCTGCGCACCGCCCGGGCTCGGTTGCCGCACCTCTGCGGTCGTGCTCCGGATCAGCTCGACCTGCCCGGACTGGCCCGGGCGAGTGTGGAGTCGGTCGCCGAGAACACCTCCGATGCCGTCGTCGCCCCCCTGCTCTGGGGTGCGCTGGCCGGAGTGCCCGGGCTGTTGGCTTACCGCGCGGTCAACACCCTGGACGCGATGGTCGGCTACCGCTCGCCGCGATACCGGCGCTTCGGCTGGGCCGCGGCGCGGCTCGACGATGCCGCGAACCTGGTCCCCGCACGGGCCGCCGCTGCGCTGACGACCCTGTGCGCCCCGGTGGTCGGTGGCTCGGCCGGTGGGGCGTGGCGGGTGTGGCGGCGCGACGCGGCCGCGCATCCCAGTCCCAATGCCGGGCAGGTCGAGGCGGCGTTCGCGGGTGCCTTGCGAGTACAGCTGGGCGGGCGGACGGTGTACCCGCACGGCAGTGAGCAGCGCCCGCTGTTGGGAGGCGGCCGGCCTCCCGGTGCCGGTGACCTCACCCGTGGTGTCGCGCTGTCCCGGGTCGTCGGGTTGGTTGCTGCCGCGCTGGCTGCCGGGGTGGCCGCGACGGTTCAGGGGCCGTAACGGTTCAGGGGCCGTAACGGTCGGTGAGAGTAGCCATCGGTGGATCGTGCGGGTCGTCGGTATCTCGCGGTTCCCGGTCGTCGTGCGCTTCGTCGTCCTCGCGCCCCCGACCGGTCCCTTCCTTCCAGGCGAAATAAATCAAACCCAGCGGGGCCATCGTGCCGAAGGCGATCCACTGCAGCGCGTAGGCGAACGAGGGGCCGGGGTCCAGCTGGGGTAGCGGCAGCGCGGAGAGCGCCCCGGGGGAACCGTCCAGCAGCTGCAGATAGCCCGGTTCCAGCCGGACACCGGTCGCTGCGCTGACGGTGCGGGTACTCACCGCGTACACCTGCCGGTGTCCGTCTTGCTGTATGACCTGGCCGTTGTAAGGGTCCGGTTCGTCGGCTTGCAGTCGGGCGGTGAGGGTCACCTCGCCGCCCGGCACCGGCGGATAGGCCGGAATTCGCACTCCCTCCGCCGGGCGCAGGTATCCGCGATCGACCAGGATCGTCGATCCGTCGGTCGACTGGAAGGGAACCAGCACCTCGTAGGCGGGCTCACCCAGCACGGTCCGCAACCGGGCCACCATCTCCGCGCTGGGCAGGTAGTGGCCGTGGACCTGCACCTGCCGCCATTCGGTGGCCTCGGTCGGCGCGGTTCGGGCGGCGAGCACCTCGCGCAGCGGCCGCGGCGGGGTGCTGAAGGAGTGCTCGATAGCGGAGTTGCGGTCTGCGCGCTCGGCCGCGCGGCGGAACTGCCATGGCGCGAGCACGGTGAACGCCACGATGGCAAAGGAGATCACCACCGCAATGAACGCCAGCCAGCCGGGACGCAGCAGGAACCGCCACCGCATCCCACCACGGTAACCGGTCGTCATTCCCACACTGCCCGTGCCGCTGCTGCCGCCCTCGCGCCGTAACCGCCCCCGAACAGCACGGCATGCACCAGCAGCGGGAACAGCTGGTGCAGTGGGACCCGCTGTCGCCAGCCCGGCGCCAGCGGGCTGCAGTCCGTGTATCCGGTGAGCACCCGCTCCAGGTGAGGGCAGCCGAACAGCATGAGCATGGCCAGGTCGGTTTCCCGGTGCCCACCATGCGCGGCCGGGTCGAGCAGCCAAGCCCTCCCATCGGACCCGGTGTGCACGTTGCCCGACCACAGATCGCCATGCAACCGGGCCGGTGGCTCGGCTGGTCCGGCCAGCTCGTTGATCTGCTCGCAGGCCCGGTACACCGCAGCGGCGCCCGCAGTATCCAGCGCGCCGCGGTCCGCCGCCGTTCGCAGGTAGGGCAGTACCCGATGCTCGGCGTACCACTCCGGCCACCGCTGCGCGGTGACATTGGCCATCGGGGCGCCGCCGATCCACGCCCGGCGCGCTCCTCCCGGGGGTGCGGCGCCGAAGGCCGGGGCGCCCGCAGTGTGCAACGCCGCGAGTTCGCGTCCCAGCCGCTCCATTCCGGCCCCGTCGGTCCGGCCGGGCGGGATGTGCTCGGTCACCAGCCACTGCTCGTCATACCCGTGCACCCGCGGTACCGGTGGGCCGCCAGTGACCTGCAGCCAGCGCAACCCCGCTGCCTCGGCCTCCGGTTGCCCAGCTTGACCCCGCTTGGCAACCACGGTGCACCCGCCGTCCAGCTCCACCAGCCAGATGGGGCCCAGAGGCCGCGCACTGCGCACCGGCTGCCCGGTGATGGCGGAGGCAGCGCGCGCGGGCCCACCTGCTTCCGCCCTCACAACCGCTCGCGCACCCACGCGAGCAACCCGGGGACGGCCGCACGCACCATGCCGATCACCTCGTCGAAGCCCTCGGTACCGCCGAAATACGGGTCGGGCACGTCGAGATCCCGGCCGGTGGTGCTGCTGTCGAACGAACGCAGTAGCACCACACGCTCCGGTTCGGCGATCATCCGGCGCAGTGCCGCGAGGTGCCCGTAGTCCAGCGCCACCAGTAGGTCGGCAGCGAGATGCTGCGGGCCGACCTGCGCGGCTGTGTGCTCGCACCGGTAACCGGCCCGGCGCAATGCCCGTACGGTTCGTGGGTCGGCCGGATTGCCCACATGCCAGGCACCGGTCCCCGCGCTGTTCACTTGCACCCGGTGAGCCAGGCCCTCCTGGCGTAGCGCGTCAGCGAAGACGATCTCCGCGATCGGGGACCGGCAGATGTTCCCCGTGCACACGAAGCACACGCTCAGCGTCGTAGGAGGTGCCACGCCACCAGTCTGACGCACCGGCGGGTCGCCGCCGGAACAGTCACGTCGTGATCGGGACAGTAACGTCTAGGCGGAACGCTCCGCTGGGACGACCTTTCCGGCCTACGGTGGGCACGGTGACCACGCGGGCGCCGAGGATCGTCTCGTTGCTCCCCTCCGCGACCGAAATCGTCTGCGCGTTGGGGTTGGCCGACTCGCTGGTCGGCATAACCCACGAGTGCGACTACCCGGCCGGCGTTGACCGTAAGCCTCAGCTAACCGCCAGCCGTATCTCGCACCAGACCATGAGCAGCGCCGAGATCGACCACGCGGTGCGCTCGCAACTCGACGGGCACGGCAGCATCTACGACCTCGATGAGGTTCGGCTGCGCGCGCTGGCCCCCGAGCTGATCCTGACCCAGGAGCTCTGCGACGTGTGCGCAGTCAGCTACCGCACCGTGGAGCGGGCGGCCCGCAGGCTGGACACCGACGTCACCGTCGTGTCCCTGGAGCCGGGCACGATAGCCGACATCCTGGCCAACATCGTCACCGTCGGCGAGCTGACGGGCCGCGAGGGCGAGGCGCACGCGCTGGTGGCCAGCCTGCGTAGCCGTCTTGATGCCCTGGCCTCGGCGCTGTCCGGCGTCATCCGCCGCCCGCGCACCGTGGTCCTCGAGTGGCTTGAGCCACCCTTCGCGCCGGGTCACTGGGTGCCCGAGCAGGTCAGCGTCGCCGGAGGTGACCCGGGATTCGGCACCACCGGCGGGGTGTCCCGGACCACTACCGCGGAGGAGATCAGCAGCTACGCCCCGGAGGTGATCGTGCTGGCACCGTGTGGCTTCTACGCTTGCGACACGCTGCGTGCGCTGCCGCGGGCTCGGCTGCCCGCCGGCTGGTCGGAACTAGCGGCAGTCCGGGACGGCAACGTGTGGGCCGTCGATGCGACCTCGTACTTCAGCCGGCCCGGCCCGCGGGTGATCGACGGTGCCGAGATCCTGGTGCGCATCCTGCACCCCGCTGTGATCGGCCCACCCGAGCAACGCCACGCCCTGCGGGTGCCGCCCGATCTCATGTGCAGCTAGCTGCACGCGCTAGCGTTCATGTCCACCATGGATCAGTTGCTGTGCCACCACGGCGATGTCGATGCCGCCCCGGGACTGCTCGACTTCGCGGTCAACGTGCGCGGGCACCGCCCCCCGCCGTGGTTGCGTGCGCGGCTCGTCGCGGCAGTGGACGGGCTGGGGCGTTACCCCAGCGCCGCTGCGGACGGCGCCGCGCGGGCGGCGGTGGCGACCCGGCATGGGCGGGACCCGGCGGAGGTTCTGGTGCTCGGCGGGGTCGCCGAGGGTTTCGCGTTGTTGCCCGCGCTGGCTCCCCGGCTGGCCGTGGTGGTGCACCCGTCGTTCACCGAGCCGGAGGTGGCGCTGCGTGCGGCGGGCGTCCCCGTCCGGCGGGTGCTCACCGGGACCGACCATCAGCTGCTGCCCGAACGCATCCCAGCCGAGGCCGATCTGGTGGTACTCGGCAACCCCACCAACCCCACCTCGATGTCGCACCCGGCTGAGGTGGTGCGCGCCTTGGCCCGGCCAGGGCGGGTGCTGGTCGTGGACGAGGCCTTCGCCGATGCGGTTCCCGGGGAACCGGACTCGCTGGCGGCCGATCGGGGCACTCCCGGGCTGCTCGTGTTCCGCAGCCTGACCAAGACCTGGGCCCTAGCGGGGCTGCGCGCCGGATACGCGCTGGGCGCGCCCGATCTCTTGGCCCGCCTGGCACGCCCACGCCCACACTGGCCGGTCGGCACGCTGGTGCTGGAGGCGGTGCAGGCGTGCAGCGCGCCCGCCGCGGTCGCCGAGGCCACTGCCGCCGCAGCCCAGACCGTGCGCCACCGGGAGTGGATGATCCGCCGGCTCGCTGACCTGCCTGCTGTCACCGTTCACCAGCCGGCCACCGCGCCGTTCCTGCTGCTGCGGGTCCCCGGTGGCAAGCGGATCCGGACTGCGCTGGCCGCGGGCGGCATCGCGGTGCGCCGAGCTGACACCTTCCCGGGCCTGACCCCTGATCATCTGCGGGTCGCGGTGCGGCCTCCTGAGATCGCTGCGGAGCTCGTCGCCGGATTACGGGATGCGCTGGTCACCGCGGTGGTGGCGTCATGACCGCGGTGGTGCGAGACGTGGTGAGTGTGTTGGAGGCCGCCTACCCGCCGGAGCTCGCAGAGAGCTGGGATGCCATCGGTCTCACCTGCGGGGATCCGGCTGAGCCGGTGCAGCGGGTGCTCATCGCGGTCGATCCGGTCACCGAGACGATCACCGAAGCGCTGGAGCTGGGGGCGCAACTGCTGGTCACCCACCATCCGCTGCTGCTGCGCGGGGTACACGGGGTGCCCGCCGACGATCCAAAAGGTGGCCTGGTGCACCGGCTGGTGCGCGCCGGGATCGGGCTGTTCTGCGCGCACACCAACGCCGACGCAGCCGATCCGGGAGTATCGGATGCGCTGGCCCACGCATTGGGATTGCGGGTCGCCGGCCCGCTGTCCGCCCGATCCAGCGAGGAGTCGCCCGCCCGCACCGGGCTCGGGCGGATCTGCGAGCTCGCCGAAACCGAGTCGCTGGCGGCCTTCACGCGCCGGGTCGCCCAGGCATTGCCCGAGACCGCGTGGGGGGTCCGGGCCGGTGGTGATCCCGCACGGCCGGTGCGCACCGTCGCTGTCTGCGGTGGGGCCGGGGACTCGCTGCTCGCCGCGGCCACCTCGGCGGGGGTGGATGCCTATGTCACCGCTGATCTGCGGCATCATCCTGCCTCGGAGCACCTGGCGGCCGGCGGTCCGGCGCTCGTCGACCTGGCGCATTGGGCCAGCGAGCATCCCTGGTGCGAGCAGGCCGCGAAAGTAGTCTCGACGGCTCTCGGCGGTACGGTCGATGTCTACGTTTCGTACCGCCGCACCGACCCCTGGACGATCGGCTCGGCGCAACCACCTGGGAGGCTCACGCGGTGAACGCCGATTCCGCCGCACAACGCCGGCTGCTTGACCTGGCGGCGGTGGATGCTGATCTGACTCGCGCCGCGCACCGCCGCCGATCCCTGCCCGAACAGATCGAGGTCGAGCAGGCCGACAAGGATCTGCAGTCCAGCCGGGACTCGCTGGTCGCCACCGAGACCGCGGCATCAGACCTGGATCGGGACATCCGCAAGCTGGAGGCGGAGATCGACCAGGTGCGGGCCCGGGAGGAGCGGGACCGTGGCCTGCTCGACTCGGGGTCGATCTCCTCGGGCAAGCAACTGGAAGATCTGCAACATGAACTGGCAACTCTCCGGCGGCGGCAGACCGTGCTGGAAGATGACCTGCTCGAGGTGATGGAGCGCCGCGAGGCCACCGGGGCTGACCTGGAGCGGGGCCGTGCCGCGCACGCCGACATCGAGCAACGCCACCTCGATGCCACCCGCCGGCGGGACGAGGCGCTCGCGGAGCTGGTGTCCACCGAGGCACACCGCCGTCAGGAGCGCAGCACCCTCCTCGATGAGCTGCCTGCGGACTTGGTGATGCTGTACGAGCGGATCCGGAGCCGAAACGGCACCGGCGCGGCGCTGCTGCGGGAGGGTCGTTGTGGCGCATGCCAGCTGGAGCTCGATCGCACGGCGCTGGGGCGCCTGCGGGAAGCGGCTGCCGATGAGGTGGTGCGCTGCGAGGAATGCGGTGTCCTGCTGGTGCGGGTAACTCAATCGCGATCTGGTGGGCCAGGGGAGTCCGGGCTGTGAGCTTACGAGTGATCATTGAGGCGGACGGCGGCTCGCGGGGCAACCCCGGCCCCGCCGGGTACGGGGCGGTGGTCCGGGACGCCGATACCGGGGAGCTGCTGGCCGAGGCATCCGGGTGCCTGGGGAGCACCACGAACAACGTCGCCGAGTACTCGGGCCTGATCGCCGGGCTGCGCGCCGCCCTCAAGGCGGGCGCGGCGTCAGTGGAAGCGCGGATGGACTCCAAACTGGTCGTCGAGCAGATGAGCGGACGCTGGAAGATCAACCATCCCAACCTGCGGCCGCTGGCCAGCGAGGCGGCCGGGCTGGCTCGTGAGCTCGGCGAGGTCACCTATACCTGGGTGCCGCGGGCCCGCAACGCCCACGCCGACCGGCTGGCCAACGAGGCGATGGACGCGCAGGCCGCCGAGCAACGGAGGTGACCGGGGCCGGAACCGGAGGGTACCCGCGTTGGACCGGTGCCACCGGCTCCCCGACCCGGCTGATGTTGCAGCGGCACGGGCAGACCGAGCATTCCGTGCAGCGCCGCTACTCGGGCCGCGCGGACCCGCCGCTTACCGGGTTGGGGGAGCGCCAGGCCGCCGCCGCGGCTACCCGCCTGGCATCCGTCGGGGACGTCACCGCTGTGCTCAGCTCGCCGCTGCGGCGGGCCAGGCAGACCGCCGAGGCGGTGGCCGGGGCGCTGGATGTGCCGCTGAAGGTCCACGAGGGACTGATCGAGGCTGATTTCGGGGCGTGGGACGGGCTGACGTTCGCCGAGGCGCGTACCCGGGATCCAGACCTGCACGCCCGCTGGCTCACCGATACCTCGATCGCCCCGCCGGGTGGCGAGAGTATGGACGCCGCGCATCAGCGGGTGCAACTGGTGCGGGACCAGCTGGTCGCTGACTACGGTGCCGCCACGTTGATCGTGGTCAGCCACGTGACGCCGATCAAGGCGCTGCTGCGGATGGCGCTGGAGGCCGGCCCATCACTGCTGCACCGGCTGCACCTGGATGTCGCATCATTGTCAGTTGCGGAGTTCTATCCCGATGGCCTCGCCTCGGTCCGGCTCGTCAACGACACCTCGCACCTCAGCTGACGCTCCGTCACCGGATCTTCGCAATCGACGTTAGCTCAGAGAGTGGAACGAGGTGCACCTCGGTTGAAGATCAGGAGCGTTCCGGCCAGGTGCGCGGTGGCGTTGGTCGCGGCCTTCATGGGCGCTGGGGTGGTCGGCTGCGGCCCGCAGCGTCCGGCACCGGTGTCACGGCCAGCCCCTGCGCTGGCCGGTGTGCACTCCTGCCAGGCAGCCGAGTTGGGGGCCGGTGCTGATCCTGGCGTGGCGTTCCGAGGCCCCGGGGGCGTCACGTTCAGCTGCGCCACGCTGTCCGTGCCGCTGGATCATCCGGGGCTGCGGTCGAACCCCCACCAACCCGGGCAGCTGGCCTTGCAGGTGGCAATGGCCGACAACACCACCGCGCGGCATGGCGTGCTGGTGTGGTTGGTCGGTGGTCCGGGTGCACCGGGGGTGAGCCTGACCTCGGTGATCGCCCGCCAGCTCGATCCGGCAGTGTTGCGCGACTACCGGCTGGTGCTGATCTCCACGCGGGGCACCGGTACCGGCGCGCTGAGCTGCCCGCAACTACAACAGGTGATGAACCAGAACAACCTGGCCGTGCCCACCCCCGGTGTCGTGCGCGCGTGCGCGGACACCATCGGGGATGATCGGCGGTTCTTCACTACCACCGACACCATCGCCGACCTGGATGCGCTGCGCCAGGGGTTGTCGGTACGCAGGCTGACTCTCGCTGGTTCCTCCTACGGTGCTTTTGTCGCCGAGCGTTACGCGATCACCCACCCCGACCGGGTATCGCGGCTGGTGCTGGACTCGGTCGTACCGCACGACACCTTCGACCCGATGGCGATCGCCGTTTTCAACCGCACTGCTGAGGTGCTGCGGATGGTGTGTGCGCAGGCCCACTGCACCAGCGATCCGGCAGCAGATCTCTCCGCGGTGATCCAGGCCCGCCACAACGGTCCCGAATTGCTCGCGACCCTCAGCAGCCTGACCCATGGAGCGCCCCGGCTGACCAGCCTTCCGGAGGTCCTGCACCGGGCGGCTCGGGGTGAGTACACCGCGCTGGACGCGATCATCGCGGGGGAGAAGGACCAGCCGGACAGCACGGCCGAGGTCTTCAGCCAGGGTTTGTTCGCCGCAACGGTGTGTGCGGACTTCGCCTGGCCGTGGGGTGATGCCGATGCCCCAGTACCTGCTCGGGTCGATGCCGTGGCCAAGGCGGTCGACGCGCTGCCAGATGCCACGATATTCCCTTACGACCGGGTCACCGCGACCGGTAGCGCTGTCGTGGCGACGTGCGAGCAGTGGCCTCCTACCCCGAGGATGGCGTTCCCGTCGGGAGTCGACCTGCCCCGGGTGCCGACCCTGCTGCTGGCCGGCGACCATGACCTGATCACCCCGCTGGCGTGGACCCAACACGAGGCAGCCCACGCCCCCCAAGGTCGTCTTGTGATCATCCCTGGCGCCGGGCACATCACCCAGAACAAGGACAATCCCCCGGCGGGCCGCGAAGCCGTCACCCGATTCCTCACCGGCTCATGAGTGGGTGGGTCGCAGCGATCCTCGATTAGCGGAAGAGCAGGTAGGCCGCCACGGCCAAGCCCACCACCACCACAGCGATCCGCAACGTCACCGGGGAAAGCCGTCCCGCGAGCTTCGCGCCGAGGAAGCCTCCCACCAGGGTGGCGGGAGCGAGCAGGGCGACGGCCAGCCAGTCCACCGGCGCGCCGAAGGCGAACACCACCACGGTGACCAGACTGATGATCAGCGAGAGCACACCCTTGACCGCGTTGAGCCTCCGCAGGTCGTCACGCGCGGTGAGAGCGAGAATCGCGATCAGCAGCACCCCCAGCGCCCCGCCGAAGTAACCGCCGTACACGGCGCCGAGGAACACCGCCGGTAGCAGTGCTGCTCGGCGATCCGGGGCACCGGACTCGGGTTCGCCGATCCAGCGGGTGAGCCACGGTTGGGCGCCGAGTAGCAGGCTGGCCAATGCCACCAATGCGGGAACCACCGCGTCGAAAACCGTGGCGGGAAGCACGAGCAGCAGGACGCTCCCGGCCAGAGCACCCGCCACCGCCACCCCGGCAGTGGACAGCACTCGAGCCTGCTGCCCGTGTAGCTCGCGGCGGCTGCCCAGTGCGAAGCCCAGGTATCCGGGGCATTGCGCGACTGAGTTGGTGACGTTCGCCGCGAGCGGTGAATAGCCCACCGCCAACAGCGCCGGGAACAGCAGCAACGACCCACCACCGGCCAGCGCATTCACGACGCCGGACACGATGCCCACCATCACCAGCAGCGCGAGGTGAGACACCGGCACAAGTCTGCACGCTTGTCCGCGCGGAATTAGTGAGAGGCGCCGCGCTCACCGGGATGGGGAGGATCTATGCTGGTCGGGCGGACGAGCTGGCCGGGCGGTCGCGTCGGACCCCGAGATGGGCTCGTCGAGGAAAGTCCGGACTCCTCAGGGCAGGGTGGTTGCTAACGGCAACCCGGGGTGACCCGCGGGACAGTGTCACAGAAAACAGACCGCCCCGCCCCATGAGATCGACGGGGCCGGGGTAAGGGTGAAACGGTGGTGTAAGAGACCACCAGCGTTCCGGGTGACCGGGACGGCTCGGTAAACCCCACCTGGAGCAAGGCCATAAGGCGCGCCGGTTTCGGTGCGCTGCGCAGGCGATCGAGGGTGGCCCGCCCGATGCCTGCGGGTAGGCCGCTAGAGCCTGCCGGCGACGGCAGGCCGAGATGGATGACCGCCGGTCGGGTGGCCGCAAGGCCCCCGACACACAGGATCCGGCTTACAGGCCAGCTCGTCCGCCCCGTGCTTCGTCACCCTGCCAACACCCAAGAGTCGATCTTCATCGGCGAGGAGGCATTTTCGCGTATCCTGGCCCCGCGCGCCGTAGACCAATCTAAATTGTTTCACGGTGGAGATATACCAACGCCAATGGCTGATGCATACAGCACAGGGCCTTTCGGTCTGGATGAGCCGACCGAACGGGACAGATTGCAGCTACTGGAGGAGGTCAAGGACCCGGATACGATCAGAATTTTGGGTTCGCTTCCTATAGATGAGTCCTGGCGGTGCCTTGAGATCGGTGCCGGCATGGGGTCGATCGCCTACTGGATGGCTGCGAGGTGCTTCGATGGGCGCGCCGTTGCCGTAGATATCGACACCCGGAACTTGGATCCGCATCGGTCATCCAACCTGGAAATCCAGGAGGTCGATATCGTGACGCATGATTTCGCGCATTCTTCGTTCGACCTGGTTCATGCCCGTGCGGTGCTGTGCCATCTGGCTGCTCGAGAAGAAGTACTCGCTCGCGTTTACGAGTGGATTTCTCCTGGTGGTTGGCTGGTTGTAGAGGAGGTCTACACCCTTCCCGTGGGGGCCAGCCCCTACCCGGCAATGAACCGCTATGCCGCTGCCGCAGAACAGGCCGCACGAGGGCGAGGTGCCGATATGCGGTGGGGCAACAGGCTCCCTGGAATTATGGCCCAACTAGGCTTCGCTCATATCGACGTGGAAACCCGACCACGCCTCGTCGGGTCGAGCGGGTTACCAGACGAGCTCTGGCGAATTAATCTGGAGCAGGCAGGACGGCACCTAGCTCGCAGCGGTTTGCTCACCAAGGCGGAACTGGATGAATGTCTCGATCTCCTCGATGACCCGACATTTCTTGATATCCGCTACATCGGAATAGCCGTATGGGGGAGAAAGCCCGGCCTGGCTCGCTGGTGCGACGGGAGTTCGGCGAGAGAGGATCGTACTGATGGGTGACGGTGCGCTGCCGTACGACACCAGGGACGCGGTGACTGACCATGGCTTGACGTTGCACCACGTGCAACTTGCCATGCCGCCGGGTACTGAAGACACGGCGGAGGTTACGTCGATGTGCTCGGCATGATCGAGGTGCAGAAGCCGTCTGCGCTGGCGGCACGTGGGGGCTTGTGCGTTCGGGCGGACAAGCTGGAGATCCATCTCGGCGTGGAAGCCGATTTTCGGCCGGCGCGCAAGGCGCACCCCGGTATCCTCGTCGCTGATCTCGACGCCTTCGCTGCTCGGTTAACCGGCAGAAATGTGGAGGTCACTTGGGACCATAATTTCCCTGGTCACAGACGGTTTTATGTGGCCGACTGTTATGGGAATCGGCTGGAGTTCTTCTCGCTGTCCGCCACAGAAAAGGACAATCGATGGAGTCCTCGGGGGTAGCGGGAGCTTTCGAGGAGATCGTCGGCTGAGCTGGATGCCGAGCGGGGTCGTGGGCATCGTGCAGTGCGCCGAGCAACACGCGCTCGCCGGCAGGGCGGGGTGGCGTCGCCGATCACGGCACGATGGGCGACCGGCCGTGCGCTCGAGCGTCGGGTCTACCGGCAACCCGGTGGTTGGACGGCCGGAGGTATTTTTTCGGGTCTACTCGTGCTCTTGTTCTTGTGTGCTGGGTTGAGTCCGGGAAGGTTCGCCATCGCCGACGGCTGCTATGGCCGCCAGTCTCGCCCAGGGATGCCGGATGGTTACGGAAATGCGCGAGGGGGCGGAGCTTCCTGTGAGCACATCCGTGCCCCGGAATCCGGTGGTGGACCCTTACTATTTTCGTGTGCCACTGGCGTGGCCGCTGACCGGGCGTGCCGAGGAACTGAATCGGATCAGTGAGTCGACCCGTCGCCGAGACGGGCCGATGGGCATAGTGCTGGCTGGGGCGGCTGGGGTGGGAAAGACCCGGCTGGCTCGCGAGGCGCTGGGGGTGGCCGAGCAGCGCGGCGCGCTGATCCGGTGGGCGGTGGCAACGGCGTCGTCGCGGGCTCTGCCACTGGGCGCTTTCGCCGCCACGGTCGGGACGCTCGGCCCCGACCCTGCCCGGTTGGTGGGCCTGGCCAGTCAGGCGTTGCTGGCCGGCGCCGGCCGGGCTGGTGTGGTGATCGGGGTGGACAACGCTCATCTACTGGATGAGCTGTCCGCGGTGCTGATCCACCAGCTGGTCCTGCGCCGGGCGGCGAGCATGGTGCTCACACTGCGTACCGGGGAGGCCGCGCCGGATGCGGTGACGGCGTTGTGGAAAGACGGCCATTTACCGCGGCTGGAGCTCCAGTCGCTGTCCCCGAGCGTGACCGCGACGTTGGTTGAGGCCAGGCTGGGCGGGCCCGTGGAGAATTCCACCGCGCGCCGGTTGTGGTCTATCACCCGGGGCAATGCACTGTACTTGCAGCAGCTCGTCGACGGTGAGCGGGAAGCCAGCCGGCTGCAGCAGGTTAGCGGCGTGTGGCGGTGGGTAGGGGAGCCAGCGCTCTCGCCGGGGCTGGCCGAGTTGGTGTCAGCTCGGATCGGCCAGCTCCCCGATGCGCAGCGGGACGTCCTGAACGTGCTGGCCTTCGGTGAACCATTGGGCATCCCACTACTCGTGACGCTGACCAACCCGGTCGCCGTGGAGCAGGTCGAGGCACGAGGTCTCATCGAGGTGTACCCCGACGGGCGGCGACTGCAAGCCCGGCTGGCCCACCCGCTCTACGGTGAGGTGCAACGAGCACAGATGGGCATACTGCACGCTCGCCGGGTATGCGGTCGCATCGCGGGCACGCTGGCCGATACCGGTGGACGGCGGGCCGGTGACACCCTGCGCCGCGCGATACTGATGCTGGATTCCGATCTGCAGGCGGATTCGGTGTTCCTGACCTCCGCCGCTCGCCGGGCCACCGAGCTGGGGGACCTTGCTCTGGCTGAGCGCCTCGCGCGGGCCGCGGTGGCTGCAGGCGGCGGATTCGAACCGCGGCTGCTGCTGGTCAACGCACTGACCTGGTCCGGCCGTGGGGTAGAGGTCGACGCTGAGCTGGCTGCGCTCGGCGCCTTGGCCCGCACCGATGCACAACGAGCCCGGGCGGCGAGCCAGCGGGTGTTCGGCCTGGTGTGGGCTCTCGGACGCCCCGCCGAGGCAGAGATCGTGCTCGATGAGATTGGGAGCACCATCTCCGATGACGCCGCTGCGATGGAGTTAGCCGGGTTGCGCTCGGTGGTTGATGCCTTTCTCGGTCGCACTGTGCAGGCAGCTCAAACAGCCGCCGAGGTGCTCGCCCACCCACACTGCTCTACGGCCGCGACACAACTGGCCAGTTGGGGTCTTGCGGCGGCCTGCGGTGGCCTGGGGCGTCTTGAGGCGTGTGAAGGGGCGGGGGGCCACGCAGGGGTGGACCACATTCTGCGGCGGATCGATTCCCTCGTCGAGTCGTTTCAAATCGGGTTGCACCACGCGGGTGTCGTCGTTTTCTTCTGGGTACGGGGACTGATCTTCGGTGGCCTCGTGGATCGGGCAGATCAGATTGCCCGGCGGTATCGCGAGCGCTGTGAGGACACCCCTGGACCCGCGAATGTGGTGACCAGCTTCATGTGCGCGTTGGTGGCGCTGTCCCGTGGCCAGGTCCGAACAGCGGCACGGTGGTACCGCCAAGCCATCGCAGGCATTCAAGATGCAGATCCCGGCGGCTGGGCATTCTACGGATTGACCGGGCTCTCCGGTGCCTTGGCGATGGCGGGTGACACGACGTCAGCGCGCCAGACAGTCGAGGCGATGACGGCCGCACGCCATCCCGTGTACGTCTCGATAGAACCGGACGTGTTGCTCGCTCAAGCGTGGGTGAGGGCCGCGGAGGGCAGCGTCAGCGAAGCCATCACGTTCGCGCGCCAGGCCGCTGAGATGGCCGCGTTGCAACCGCAACCCGCGGTAGAGGTATTCGCCCTGCACACCGCGGTCTGTTTCGGTGATCGCACCGTGGCCGAGCGGCTCGCCCAGCTGACCACCCTGGTCGACGGGCCGCGAGCCGGCGTCGCCGCCGCGCACGCCGCCGCCCTGGCCGCCGATGATGCCGCTGCGCTGCATGCCGCCTCGGCTCAACTGGAGAGCATGGGTGCGCTGCTGCTGGCCGCTGATGCCGCCGCCCAGGCCTCGGCTGCGTACAGCCGCCAGGGCCGCCGCGGCTCGGCGCACACCGCGGCCACCCACGCTCATCGGCTCGTGCAATCCTGCGAAAACGCTCGCACGCTCGCGTTGACCGCCATCACCGCACCGCTCCCGCTCACCCCCCGCGAACGGGAGATCGTCACCCTGGCAGCCGGGGGCTTGTCCAACGGACAGATCGCAGAGCGGCTGGTGGTATCGGTGCGCACCGTAGAAAACCACCTCTACCGCGCCTGCACCAAGCTCGGCACGACCGACCGTACCGAACTCGCTGCGCTACTTCACAATTCTTGACAGCATCTGAGTACCGGCACCCGACTCAAGCTGAGTAGTCAACTACTCAGCTTGAGCCCCTATACCGCCGTCAGGCTCATCCCAGGAGTACCACCCACGAACCATTCCTTGTCGGACTATGGGGTCACGATTCTTATGACAACCGCCACGATGAGACACACCTCCACCGACGATACCGGTGGTGTGGCTGACCTGCTACTCGGAATCGGTGACGGCGATCCGGTGGCCTGGGGTGAAATCATCCGCCGATACGGCCGGCTTATCTCGGCGACGGTCGGGTCATTCCGGCTGCAGGAAGCGGACGCTCTCGACGCGATACAGATGACCTGGCTGCGACTGGTTGAAAACGCACATCAAGTGAGGGACCCCGAGCGTTTGGGTGGATGGCTTGCGACCACCGCCCGCCGAGAATGTCTGCGTATCTTGCATCGAGCCAAACAGGGGCCAAGCCCCATTGATATGGCAACAGAAATTATTGCTGACCCCTCGGTGAGCCCGGAGCAGCACGCCGTCGACGCCGACACCGCGTGCGTGTTGCGGAAGCTCGTGGACGAGTTGTCGCCGCGCCGGCGGACCGTGATACGAACGCTGTTCACCGACGATCCCTGCTCGTACGACACGGTTTCCCGCATCGCCGGGATCCCGCTCGGCGCGATCGGACCTACTCGGGCGCGGGCCTTGGGACAGCTCAGGAAAATGTTGAGCGAACGCGAGATGGACCCCGGCGCCTGACGGTGATCGCTCAGATGATTACGGCAGTTTCCCACGCTCTACGATCACGCAGATGGCAGGGCGCCGGAATCCGGTGAGTAAGGTGTGTGCCGCCGCACTGGTAGTGGTGTTGGGCGGCTTGCTCGCTTGCTGTTTCCGATCGCCCACGCCAAACCCCACCGGCGCGGCGGTCGCCTTGACACGTTTCTACAGCCAGACGCCGGCCTGGTGGAGCTGCGAGCAGCTCTTTGAATGCACGTCGCTCACGGTGCCGCTGGACTACGCCAAACCAGCCGGAACCACCATTCAGCTCGCGGTCATCCGCGCTCGGGCCACCGATCCTGAGCACCGGATCGGCTCTTTGATCACCAATCCTGGCGGTCCGGGTGGGTCGGGAGTCACCGTCCTCAAACATAGTTACCCGGACTGGCCAGGCCATCCCTCGCATTTCGGCCCGCAGCTGCGGGCCCGGTTCGACATCGTCGGCTTCGACCCCCGGGGAGTGGGCCGCAGCGTGCCGATCACCTGCCTTACCGATACCCAACTCGACCACTACACAGCACTCGACCCGGCTCCGGGCACCCCGGCTGAGGTGGATGCGGTGGTGGCCGCGGTGAAGGCCTTCGATGCCGGCTGCCAGACCCACTCAGCCCCCCTGCTGCCCCACGTCGGCACCCCGAATACCGCCCGCGACCTGGACATCCTGCGTGCGGTGCTGGGAGATCCGAAGCTGTTCTACCTCGGGTCCTCCTACGGCACCTACCTGGGCGCAGTCTACGCGGAACTGTTTCCGAGCCACCTCGCCCGGGTGGTCCTGGACGGCGCAGTACCTCCCACCCTGACGGCCGGCCAGATGGCCCAGGGACACGCCGGCGGTGCGCAGGAGGCGCTCGCCGGGTTCATCGCCGACTGCGTGAGCCATCCCGATTGCCCACTGGGCAGGGATGCGGCCACCGCCGCGGCGAAGCTGGCGGATCTCTTCGCCGCGACTCGCGCACACCCGCTACCCATCGGCACCGGGAGGGCCCTCGGTCAAGCATCGGCCGAAACCGGTGTGCTGGTTGCCCTGTACGGCAGCCCGCAATCGTGGCGCTTGCTGCGGCAAGCTCTGGCCGGGGCGATGGCCGGTGACGGGCATGGACTGCTGGCGCTCGCCGACCAGTATTACGGCCGTGATCCGCTGAGCGGGCGTTATCCCACTAACCTCGCAGCAGGCTTGGCCATCAGTTGTCTGGATCGCCCCGGCGTGCGCTCGGCTCGCGAGGTCCAGGCCGAGCTTGCGGGCATCGCGCGAAGCTCCCCGCTCCTCGGGACCCTCATCGCATGGCGCGAGCTGCCGTGCGCGTACTGGCCGGTGCGACCGCAGAGCCGACCGCACCCGATCCGCTACGCCGGTTCACCTCCGATCCTGGTCGTGGGCACGACTCATGATCTGGCCACCCGGTATTCCTGGGCTCAGGACCTGGCCGGCCAACTCGGTTCGGCGGTGCTGCTGACCTACCAGGGCAGCGGGCATCTCGCCTACGGCCGGGGCAGCGGGTGCCTCGATACCGCGGTGGATACGTACCTGGTTCAGGGTGCGGTACCGGCCACGGGCACGGTCTGCCAGCCGGATGCCTGAACCAGCTCAGCCCGAAGCGGCGTCAGCGGCGTTGGGGCCGGCCAGCCCGAAGTGGGCCCCGGTGGGGTCCACGGCCGCGGCGAGACGGCCGTAGGGCGAGTCCTCGGCAGGCCGCACGACCGAGCCCCCGAGCTCGCTGATCTTCGACAGTGCGGCATCGGTGTCCTCGATCCCGAAGATGACCGTCCAATGGGAAGGGACGCCGTCGGGGAGGGAGTTCGAGGCGTCCATGACGCCGGCCAGCCACGTCTCGCCCTGCTTGAGGATCGTGTAGCGGAACTCCGGAGTGTCCTGCAGGGGATGAGCCTCCAGGCCGAACAACTCGCGGAAGAAAGACACGGCGGCGGGGAAGTCGCGGGTCTGCAGCTCGAACCAGGCCGGTGCGCCCGGCTCGCCCAGCACGCCGAAACCCTTGTGCAGACCGGCTTGCCAGAGCCCAGTTGCGGCACCACCCGGCTCGGTGATCACTGCCATGGTGCCGAGATCAGCGATATCCATGGCTGGGACGATGACCTGGCCCCCGTTGGCGGTGGCGGCGTCGACGGTCTTGCGGGTGTCGTCGGTAGCCAGGTAGATCGACCAGACGTCCGGCCCCTGGTAATCAGGCGGCCTGGCCATGCCGCCGGCGATCTGGGCGCCGTCACGCAGGAAATTGAAGTAACCGCCGAAGTTCTCGTTGGGTTCCTCGGCGGTCCAGCCGAAGAGCTGGCAATAGAACTCCCGGCTGCGCTCGGTGTCGGAGGTCATCAGATCCAACCAGCACGGCGCTCCGATGGGTGCGGTGTCTCGGGTGGGCATGGTGGTTCCCTTCTCGGTGTTCGACATGTCTCATCACCTTCGACGCCGCAACATCTCCGAACTCATCGGTCCAGTGCCTCCGGCACGCTGTTTGCGAAGGTGAAGTGCTCTCCGAGCCCGGTCGCCTCCAGCGCCAGGTTGGCCGTCCGGGAGTTGCATACCAGGCGCAGTTCGCGGTCCTCCCGGGTGGCGATCTCGTTCGCTTCGAACAGGACGGACAGGCCGGCCGAACCGAGGAAGCGCACCCCATCCAGATGCACTACCACGACTTGGGCCACGGTCAGCTGTTCGGTCAGGAAGAGGGACAGCTCTGGCGCGGTCAGCGCGTCGACCTCACCTTCGACGGTGACGACGCGCGCGTCGACTCCATGCTCGGCCACCTGCAGGTCCATGATGTCGGCGGGGAAATCACTGTTCACTCGATTCACCCTATGGTCCGGCGAACTCGCCGCGGTGCCCGGCGACGGGCAGGTTCGCCGATCGGTGGTATCGAGGCGGTCGGTGGTTGGCTCCGCGTCTGTCAGCTCGACAGGTCCAGCCGGGCGCCGGTGGTGGTGATCCAGTCGTGCAGCGTCAGGACGAGTTCGATGTTGCGCCGCCGGGCGTCGATGCTGACCCTGCCGATCGGGCGTTCCAGCAGGGCGCGTACCCGTTCGGCGTCGAGTAGCTCGAGTGCTGGTGAGGAGTCCTCAGCGACGAGCTTGCCCAGCTGGTCGCGCAACGCGCGCTCATAGGTGGGATCTTGGGTGGTCGGGTAGGGGCTCTTCACCCGCTGCGCGATGGACGCCGGCAGCACATCCTGCGCAGCGGCGCGGAGCAGGCTCTTCTCCCGGCCGTCGAAGGTCTTGAACGACCAGGGTGTGTTGAACACGTACTGCACCAGGCGGTGGTCGCAGAACGGAACCCGAACCTCCAGCCCGCTGGCCATGCTCATCCGGTCCTTGCGATCCAGCAGGAACTGCACGAACCGGGTCAGGTGCAGGTAGCACACCTCCCGCATCCGCCGTTCCACCGGATCGACGGTGCCGGTGGGTGGTACTCCCGTGTGTGGTACCTCCGACAGGGCGCTGCGGTAGCTGTCGGCCCGGAAGCCCGGGAGGTCCAGCACCGAGGTCAGCTCGTCGGTGAACAACGTTCGCTGCGCTTCGGTCTCATCGCCCATGAACCGCCCGGCCGCGGCCAGCCACGGGAACGTGTCCGCGTTCGCTGCCCCGTCGTGGAACCACCGGTAACCACCGAACACCTCATCGGCGGACTCGCCGGACAGCGCCACCGTCGAGCGGGCCCTGATCGCGGCGAACAGCAGGTACAGGGAGGTGAAGATGTCCCCGCCGTAGGGCAGGTCGCTGGCGCGCACCACCGCGGCCCGATGCGCCGGGCTCATCAGCTCCGAGGTGGACAGCACGATGTCGGTGTGGTCGGCACCGACATGGCGGGCCAGCTCATGCACGAACGGGGCGTCCGGGGTGCTGCGCATCGGATCGGCGGTGAAGTTCTCGGTGTAGCCGGTGAAATCCACCGCGAACGAGCGCACCGCGCCGCCCCCAGCGGCAGCGAGCTGGTGCGCTGCCAGCGCGGTGACAACGGAGGAGTCCAGCCCTCCCGAGAGCAGCGTGCACAGCGGGACATCCGAGATCAGCTGGCGGCTCACGATGTCGTCGAGGAGCCCACGCACGGTCGCCACCGTGGTGTCCAGGTCATCGGTGTGCTCGGTGGCCTCCAGCTGCCAGTACCGGCGCACGGTGATGCCCTCGGGGCGAACCCGGAGCAGGGAACCTGGCCGCAGCTCGTGCATATCCCGGTACACCGCCCGCTCGGGGTTCTTGACGAATGCCAGGATCTCCCGCATCCCATCGAGGTCGACCACCGGCTCGATCAGCGGGTTGGCCAGGATGGCCTTGGGCTCGGAACCGAACAGCAGTCCGTGCTGGGTCTCGGCGTAGTACAGCGGTTTGATGCCCATCCGGTCTCGCACCAGCACCAGTTGCTCGAGCCGCGGATCCCACAGGGCGAAGGCGTACATTCCGTTGAGCCGCTGCGCGAAGTCCTCGCCCCACTGCAGGTAGGCGTGCAGCACCACCTCGGTATCGCTCTCGGTGCGAAATCGGTGGCCGAACGTGGCCAGCTCGGTGCGCAGCTCCCGGTAGTTGTAGACCTCACCGCTGTAGGTCAGCACCGCGACGGTTCGGTTCTCGGCGTCCACGCTCATCGGCTGGCGCCCACCCTCGATGTCGATCACCGACAGCCTGCGGTGCCCGAGCGCCACGTGCGGCGCGATCCACGTCCCCTCTGCGTCCGGCCCGCGGCAGGCCATCGTGGCCACCATCTCGGCCAGCACCTGACCCTGCTCGCGCAGGTCGCGGTCGTAGTCCACCCACCCGGTAATGCCGCACATCGCCGTGCTCACCCCATCACGGTTCACCGTCGAACCTGGTCATTAGCTTTGCTAATTACCAGTATCCCCGCGATGTGGGGCGACGACCAACCTCTGGCGGATGACGTGAGGTGACAACGGTCACGAGACCGCCGCGGAGCGTTCGAGACGCGGTGCGTCAGCCGTGATGCCCCTGGCTGTCCTGGCCCGCGGTGTTGCCCTGGGAACCGGGGCCGAAGCTCATGTTCCCGGAGTTGTCACTCCCGGGACCGGTTTCGCAGTACTGGTAGCTGCCATCGAAGGCCCTGTTGCTGGGGTTGCAACCGTCGCCGGGGGTGCCGCCGGGTTCGGCGCTGATAAGGGAGAGGACGGTGCGGGCCGGTAGAAGCTCCGCACGCTGCCGCTCAAGTTCGGCGGCACCAAGGATCTCAGGCATTATTTTTTCTCCTCCACGTCTGACGCGGGTCGCAGAGCCCCCAGGTGATAACAATGCCTCATCTGGAATTGTTACGGATTTGACGAAATGTGGAACGCTATTCTTTCTCGGGAATATCGTCCGATGAGACGTTGTCGCGGCTGGCGGTGAACCGTATCAAATCTTCTACCATTGTAATCGTGTGGCAGAAAGTATCGATCGAGACCTCCCTGCTTCCCAGATTCTTGAGCGCCTCGACAGTGGCTGGATCGCGCATGGAGAAACCCATGTCCTCGGCCCACTGCTCGGCCGATCTGGGATCGGTCATACTGGCCATCATATGAATGCGGTCGTCCTCGGTTCGGGTCTCCTTCACCGACTCGCGAACAGTACGAACCTGGGAAGGCAAACGAAACTCGTCAACGACGTTGAGCTCGGTGGGGTCGGCCTCGAGCCATCGGGAAAGCGCTTCCCGGATGCTTTCTCGCGCTTCCGGAACGCTGCGGCACCGGCTGTGCACCCGTGGCTCCTCGGCGATCTTCGCCGTCCACTCGTCACCGTCGCGTTCGTATACCGCAGTGTATTTATCGCTCATCCCAACCAGCCCTCCCGATACGCGGCGCCAGGTCCGGACGGCGAAAAGCCGGCCCGGCTGACGTCGAGAAGACTACCCGGTGTCCAGTGCCGACCCAAGGCAACGCACGTCTTCATGGCGGCCGGCGGGAGCGGCAGTGAGTGCCGGCGAGCAGCGGTGTGGGGCCGTGCTGGGTGGTGGCTGGAGCGCGCGGAAATATGCTGCGCCAACCGGGCGGTTCACCGGACGTGATACACACTGTCCACAACCCACCACGGACGGTGGTGCGAGCGCCGGTGCGAGCACGATCAGTTCACCAGCGACCGCGGAGGGTGAGGGGTTCTCCGCGTCTGCGCGGCTGCCGAGGCTCCCGTTCCACTATCCGTGTGACCACTGGGCGTGGCGAGGCGGGTACTCTCAGGCAACCCTGGCATGGTCTACTCACTACTCGCCGGGCGGCCGCTCGGCGCTGAAGCATGATCAGACCCCCAGGGGGGTTGCGATGACTGCGTTGATTGTGGTCGCTCAGGGCGCCGAGCTGGGCACGCAGAATCTACGCACCTGGATGCTGGACAACATCGTGCCGTTGCTCCTGCTGGCTGTAGCGGTGCTGCTGTTGTGGCTGGGTGGTGGCAAGGGCGACAACGCCGGGGTGATGCGACGGGTAGGAGGTGTGGTCATCGCGCTCGGCGTCATCGGGCTGGCCGTGTCCGGCGCAGGGGTGAACCTCGGAACGTGGATCGCCGGCTTGTTCAGCGGCTAAGCGAGGGGTGAGGCAACCTTGCAGATCCGCACTGATGACGACGTCTACCGGGTCGACGCGGTCTGGCTCGGCCCGCCCAAGGCGACGTTCCCCTGGCGCGCTCGGTACGTGGCCTGGGGCGTCGGGATCGTCATGTTCCTGGTGGTGCTCGGTGTCGAGCGCCAGCTGGGTATCGGCTTCAGTCTCTTCTCGACCGCGTGGGGGCTGCTCATCACCATCCTGCTGACCCGGTTGATCGGCTCTCGGATCAGCCATGAACGCCCGCTGACCGCGGTGGCCCTGATGTGGGCTCGCGAGCTCACTGCCCCCCGGAAGGCGATCACGGCCCGCGGTGGCGCCGCTAGCGCCGCGCGGATCCGGGTCCAACGTGAGCGCCCCCGGCCCGGACTGGGCCGCTCGCGCTGGGGCTCTTCCAGGAAGGAGCGCACTGGTGTTCGGGCTCCGACGTCCTCCCAGCAGCGGTGATGGTGACCAGAACCCTGCTCAGGACTCGCGGCGCCCGGTGACCGCCACTCCCGCAGGTCGCGGTGGCTCCAATCGGCGCGGTCACAAGCTGCCCGGGGACTCGGCCTCCCCGGTGTACACCCCATCCATCGCGCTGCGCTCGATCGATGGCCATCTGGTGCGCAACGGGCAGGAGGTCTACGCCTGGTACCGGCTCGCCTCGCAGCGCTGGTCGTTCCGCTCGGACTCGCAACGCCAGGACCTGATCCATGCGATCGCCGGCCAGTACGCGGAGCTGCAGGGCCGGTGGTTACACCTGCGGGTCACCGCTCGCCCCTACCCGATCCGGATGTGGGCCGAAGCGCACGTGCGCAATGCGGTGGGGCGCTTACCCGACACCCCCGATGCGCTGTCCTTCGACGACTACATGATCGGTGAACAGCAGCAGTTGATCGGGCACTCGATGGCCGAGAAAGAGGTCTACCTCGGTGTGCAGGTGCAGACCCGCTCCATGGTGGACCGGGTGGTCGAACGAGCTGCACCGGTCCTGCGGCGGGTGTTCCCCACCGCCATCGACGCCGAGCTGGTCGCCATCGACGCCGAGGTCGAGCACCTCGACGGGGTGATCGGCGTCACCGGGCTGGAGGGGCGGCCGGTGACCGCGGGGGAGATGTCCTGGCTGATGCATCGCTCGTGCTCACTGGGCCTGCCCGCGCCACGCAACCTGCCCGCGGTCGCCGGTGCCACCTGGGAACCCGAAGATCTCGCCAGCTTCACCGACGCTGCGGATTTCCACACCGAGCCCTACTCGCCCACCATCACGGTCCGCGGTCGCACCGGATCGAACGCCGGGATCGCCCGGCAGGTCGTGGTGCTCACCGTCGGACAGATGCACGGATTGCGCATCCCGGAGATCGACGATCCCTGGGTGCAGCGTTCGGACCGGTTGCCGGCCGGCGTCGAATGGTCGGCCCGCATCTACGTCCGGCGCCCGGAGGAGGTGTCCGGCGAGCTGCAGCGGCAGATGAACAAGGTGCGCTCCCAGGTGCGGCACTACACCGACGAGCACGATCTCGAGCCACCACAGAGTCTGGTCCGGCAGGCCACCCGGGTACTGGAGATCGACGACGAGATGACCTCGGGATTCACCGCGCTGGGCACGCGGGTGCGCTCGTGGTGGCGGGTCGCGGTGTCGGGCCCGACCGAGCGGGATGCGCTGCGGCTGGCTCAGCAGGTACTGGACCTCTACAAGCCCAAGATCGCGATCGAGCATCCGGAGGGACAGTACGCGCTGGCCCGCGAGTTCATCCCCGGCGAGCCGCTGTCCTCGGGTGCCTACCTGCGGCGCGGTTCGGTGATCTGGGCGGCCTCGGCGGTGCCGACCGCGACCGCCGAGGTGGGCGACCGGCGCGGCATCCTGCTGGGTGAGACGTGCACGGCCACCCGGCGCCCGGTCGCCTGGGACCCCTGGATGGCTCAGGAGATCCGCGATTCCTCCGGGCTGACCGCGCTGGTGGCCGGACTCGGCGGCGGCAAGTCCTTCCTGGGCGGGGGCATCGTCTACAAGACGCTGCGCGCCGGGGCCTACTGGACCCTGCTGGATCCCTCCGGCCCGCTGGCCAAGCTGTGCGAGCTACCCGAGCTGCGGCCCTACGCCCGCCCGATCAACCTGCTCAATGCCCAGCCCGGGATCCTCAACCCCTATCGGGTGGTCGCTGAGCCCGAGCTGGGGCATTTCCTCGATGAGGACGACCCGGAACGGGCCTGGCGGCGGGAGAAGGCGCTGACCGCAGCCACCCGTCGCCGGCTCGTTCTCGACGTGCTCACCGGTGTGCTGCCCTACGAGGTCGCCAGGATGGCGAAGACCCGGATCGTGCTGCTCCGTGCGGTTCGTGCGGTGGGTGGCCGGCCGGACGCGCATCCCGGGCAGGTGTTCGAGATGCTGCGCCGCGATCCCTCTGAGCATCACGAACACGCCATCGTCGTCGCGGATTTTCTTGACGAGATGCGGGAACGGATGTCGTTGCTCATCCCGGAGAAGGGGGCCGACCCCTACACCGAGGTGCGGGACGACCGGCTCACCGTGCTCACCATGTCCGGCCTGACCCTGCCTAAGGACACCATCAGCAGGGAGCACTGGACCGATGCCGAGGCGCTGGGCGTGGAGCTGCTCAACCTGGCCGCCTGGCTCACCCAGCGGTCGATCTACGAGCGCCCCCGGGACCAGCGCAAGGGGGTCTGGATCGACGAGGCGTTCTTCCTCTCCGAGGTGCCCACCGGCCGGGTGCTGATGAACCGGTTCGCTCGCGACTCCCGCAAGTGGAACGTGCGGGTGCTGCTGTCCTCGCAGATCCCGGCGGACTTCTTGAAGATCCAGGGCTTCGTGTCCCTGCTGGACTCGGTCTTCGTCGGGCGGTTGGATGACGCGTCGGCTCAGTCGGACGCGTTGCGGCTGCTCAAGGTACCTGTCGGGGCCGGATATGAGCAGGTCGTGGGGTCCCTCGGGCACCGTCCCGGCGGTGACCGGGTGGCCACCGAGCGGGACCGGGCGCCCCGGCAGTTCATCTTCGGTGACGGCGCCGGTGGGGTGGAGCGGGTTCGGGTGGATTTCTCCGGTGCGCATCTGGAACACCTCTGCGCCGCCCTGGACACCACCCCGGATGCGCTGCGTGGGGACTCCCCGGGCGCGGAGTTGACCGCCGGCGCCGAGCTGCCCCCGGCGGAACGGACCGCGGCGCCGCGAAGCGGGATCGGTCCCGCCGCCGCAGTCAGGGCGGGCGCATGACGATCCCGGTGCTGGGCGGCCGGAAGGTCGCAGCATTGCTCGCGTTGTTCGGGTTGATAGCCGTCATCACCGTGTTCAGTCCCTCGATCGCATGGGGAGCACCGGCGCAGGTTCCCGGGGTCGATGACTGCAAGCAGGCGCCCAACCCGGAACGTCCCGGCTCGGGAATGGTCGGCGCCATCGACCCCACGCCGTTGCAGGCCGGCACGCCCAACAGCGTGTACGCCGAGGTCGGCTACGCGGGGCTGGTGTGGCACACCTACGACCTGGGCTGCGGTCCCTCAGGCCTGCGCAACCCCAATGCGGTGATCGACACCTGGACCGGCAACTTGCTGTTCGACATCGCCAAAGTGATCATCGGTGCCACCAACGGGCTGCACTACGCGCTCGCCGAAGGCGGGATGCTGGCCCCGCTGAATGACCTGATCGTCTCCGGCACGGTCGCGTTGTACGACAGCGTCTACGCGCCCTGGTTCGGGTTGTTCGCCGTGCTGCTGGCCATCGTGCTGTTCCGGTCGATCTGGCGCGGGGACCTGGCCACTGTCAGCAAACGAGCCGCATGGGCACTGGCCGGCATCTGGCTGGCGGCCGCGACCTATCTCACCCCGCTGCTGTATACCCAGGTACTGGACGGCGTGCTGGTGGAGGGCAGCAACCAGCTGCGGACCGGGTTCCTGCACGAGGTGGGGGTCGACCAGCGCGATGCACTGCCCACCCTGCTGCACGATCAGATCGTCTACCGGAACTGGCTTCGGGGTGAGTTCGGTTCTCCGGACGGGCCGCAGGCCGCCCAGTTGGGCCGGGACCTGGTCCGTGCGCAGTCCTACACCAAGCAAGAGATCGCCGATGGTGCGGACGACCCGCGCTCTGGCGTCGCGGACCGCAAAAAGCAGGAATTCAAGTCCATCGCCGAGCGGACGGGCAGCGCCTACGGCTACTTCCAGGGCTTGGACGGCAACCGGATCGGTGTGGGTTTCCTGGCCGCCCTGCAAGCGGTGATGTTCGGGCTGTTCCAGCTGCTCGCCCAGGCGGCGTTGTTGCTGGCCCAGGTGTTGCTGCGGGTGGTGATCCTGCTCGGTCCCATCATCGGCCTGGTCGCGATCCTCCATCATGAGCTGCTGCGCGGGGTGGGCCGTGCGGTGGGAGCTGCGCTGCTCAACGTCGTCGTGCTCTCCGGGCTGGCCGCCTTGCACGCGCTGGTGATGGTGTGGGTGTTCGATCCGGCACGCAACATGTCCGTGCTCTCCCAGATGCTGCTCGCCGGCATGGTCACGCTGGTGATGCTGCTGGTGGCCCGTCCGGTACGGCGGATGTGGCAGATGACCGAACTCGCGGTCGGTTCGGTGGGTGGTGCCCTGCCCGCAGCCCCACCGGGCGTGCTGGCCCGGCTGCGGCGGCGTAGTTCCGGTGCCGAGGCCTCGGCCTCAGAGCGGTTCTGGGAGGAGGCTCGCGGCACGGAAGCCGATCCGGCTGCGGCGGCGGCACCCGGCAGCAGGGTCCGCCCGGAAGCCGGTGCACCCGTGGTGGTCGTGGCCGAGCGGTTGGATCGTCGCGGGCCGGCACCGCCCGCCGTGCTCGGTGGCGGTACCGGCGGTCCCAGCGGTTCCGGTGGTCTGGGTCGCGGTGGCGCAGCGGCGCTTGCCGGATCAAGCGAGAGCACGCCGAGACCAGATCGGATGGCGGCCTTGCCAGCCGGGTTCAGCGCGGTCGCGAGCAACCGCCCCCGTGCCGGGGAGGAGCCGGTGTACGTGCCATCCGCGGTCAGCAACACACGCGGCACACCCCGGCAGGCCGAGATGGAGGAGGTAGGCGGGCGCCCGGTGTGGGTGGTGTACCGGCCTTCGGCCGGTCTCGAGGTCGGCACCGACGGTGCGGACGGCGCTCCCGGCGGCAATCCCCGGACCGCGAACTAACCGGGGGCGCGCAGTGCCAATCCGTACCCACCGTGGCCGTGCGGCGGTCTATCGCAGATTCTGGGGTTGGCCCTTGCGTTCCCCCCGGCACCTCGCCGGCACCGTGCTGGTGCTGGCGGTGCTGGGCTTCGTGCTCGGGCACGCGCTGCCTGAGCACCAACCGAGCACGACGCCGCCCGCTGCCGCTAGGGGTTCCCATTCCCACCAGCCAGGGCTGGGTTCGCGGCCGGAACTGGCCGAGGTCGGCGTGCCCGGGCGGGCTCGGCCGCTCCCGCCGCGCTCGCCGGCGCCGGATGCCGCGCTCGCCGTCGCGCGGTCCTGGGTGCAGGCGTTCCTCACCGTGCCGAAAGGCATCACCGCCGAGCAGTGGGCCGAGCAGCTCCGTCCCTACTCCACTGACGACCTGTTCCCCGAACTGCGCTCGGTCGATCCGGCGAACGTGCCGGTGGCACAGATGATCGATCAGCCGCGCACGGTCAGCGCGACCCAGGACTCAGCCGAGGTGGACGTGCCGACCACCTCGGTGGTGGTGCGCCTGCTGCTGGTGTCCACTCCCACCGGTTGGCGGGTGGCCAGTTACGAGCGGGTGGGCTAGGCCATGCGGAAGTGGCTGGTCGGCTTGCTGGTTGTCGGCTTGCTCGGCGGGCTGATCGCAGTGGCCGCGATCTCTGTCCTACTCGGGGGAGTGGGTTCCGGGGACTGGATGTACGGGGCGCCCTGCGGATCGGTCCTCACCTCCACCGATCCGCGAAATACGCCACAGGTCGCCCTTCGCGCCAGCGATCTCGATGCCGAGCAGCGGGCCATCGTGGGCCAGATCATCGCTATCGGCAAGCAGCGGCATTTGCCACCACGGGCCTGGCAGATCGCGATCCAGGCCGGAATGACCGAGTCCCGGCTGCACAATCTGCGTTACGGCGACCGGGATTCGCTGGGCATTTTCCAGATGCGCCCGTCGCAGGGATGGGGCAGCGTCGCCCAGCTCAGCGACCCCGTCTACCAGATCAACAAGTTCTATGACGTGCTGTTGAGGATTCCTGATTGGCAGAATCAACGCCCCGGCGATTCCGCGCAGGACATCGAGCGTTCGGCTTTCCCGATGCGCTATCACCGGTGGGAGACGCTGGCCGTCAATGTGATCAGCGACGTGGGTGGGGACGTCGCCGAATTCACCGCGGCCTCCTGCAGCACCCCGCTGCCGTCGGGCGCTCCCTCCGAGGTCGCCGGGCGGGCGATCCAGTATGCGCTGGGTGAGGTCGGCAAGCCTTATGTCTGGGGCGCCACCGGGCCCAATGCTTACGACTGCTCGGGGTTGATGCTGCGGTCCTATGAAGCGGCCGGCATCACGCTGCCCCGGGTGGCCCGGCAGCAGTACTGGGCCGGGGCCCACGTGCCGGTACGGCAGGCCCAACCCGGGGATCTGCTGTTCTGGGGTTATGACACTTCGAACCCGGATAGCATCCATCACGTCGCGATGTACCTGGGTAATGGACGCATGGTCGAGGCGGCCAACCAGACGGTGCCGCTGCGGCAGCGAGCAGTGAGCTTCGATGAACACGAACTGATGCCGCTCGCGGTCCGGCCCGGGGTGCCGGTCGCGAAGGCCTGATATCCGGAGGTGACGGTGTCCGAATCAGACTCGATCTCGCGACCGGCAGGTCGGCCGGCCTCAGCGACCCCGCTACGGGATCATCTTGAGCTCGCTGAGCGGGGCGTCGATGAGGATTATGTTGTGCTGCCCCGGCCGCTGGCTGAGAAAATGCCGCTGCCCTGGCAGCAGCAGATGGCCTACCTTCTCGACGAGCTGCACAAGACCTACAGCGACCTGCCCTGGCCCGTCTACCGGGTCGTGCCCAGCTGCGTCGAGCGGCTCGTTGATCTGGACGAGAACCAGCTCGCCGAGGCCGGCTACCTGTTGGAGATCGACACCAGCGGGGAGCTGGTGTACCGGGATCGGGATGACGCAGTGGTACCCGATCCGCAGTCCAGGGAGGTGCTGGTGCCCTGCCCGGACCCGATGCTGCACCGCCCGCCGGCGATCAGCTCGTGACCGGGCCTGACCTGCGTCGGCTCACCATCGGGGTGCTCGGGGGTACCGGCCCGCAGGGACGCGGTCTGGCCTACCGCTGGGCACGGGGCGGGTTGCCAGTGGTGATCGGCTCCCGGGATGCCCGCCGGGCCGAGCAGGCGGCGGCCTCGCTGCGGGAGCGCGCCGCCTCGCAGGCGGTGCACGGCCTGGACAACGCCGGTTGCGCGGCCGAGTCCGACCTGGTAGTCGTCGCGGTCCCCTTCGAGGGTCACGCGGCAGTGCTGACCCCGCTGCGCACGGCGCTGGCCGGCAAAATCGTCGTCGACTGCGTGAACCCGCTCGGATTCGACAACCGTGGCCCGTACCCGCAGGGCGTTCCGGAGGGTAGCGCCGCCCAGCAGGCCCAGGCTCTGCTGCCCGAATCGCGGGTGAGCGCCGCGTTCCACCACGTCTCCGCGGTGCTGCTCGAGGACGCCACGGTGACCAGCCTCGACACTGACGTGCTGGTGATGGGCGACGACCGGGACGCCATCGCTGTGGTATGCGCGCTGGCCGACGCCCTACCCGGAGTGCGCGGCGTCTACGGGGGCCGGCTGCGCAACGCCGGGCAGGTGGAGGCCCTAGCGGGCAACCTCATCGCGATCAACAGGCGGTACCACTCGCACGCCGGCATCCGGATCACCGGTCTGTGAGGTATGCCCTTTCGAGCCGGCTCGTGATGGGGATAACGGACTCCCGCCAGGATGAGATAGGGGAGGTGTGCAGATGGAACGGGCCACAACCGGTGTTGCCACCAGCAGGAAGGTAATAGCCTGGATTGTGCAATTGATCGGGGCCGTGGGCTGTCTCGCGGTCACCGTGATCCACGTCATGGATCAGGGCGGTCTGCCTGGGTCGAAGACCCCGGAATATGTCCAGATCGGTTACTACGTCCTTGAGATAGCCGGAATCCTCGCTGCGATGTTATTGCTGCTGAACTGGGCGAAGACGGGTTGGTTCCTTTCGCTGGGCGTTGCTGCCGGTCCGATCATCGGCTATGTGCTTTCTCGCGGTCCCGGATTGCCCGACTATACCGATGACATCGGCAACTGGACCGAACCACTCGGCGTCATCAGCCTGGTCCTGGAGGGCGTTCTGTTCATCATGGGCATGTCATGCCTGCTTGCAATTCGACGCAGCAACAGATAATCAGGCGCCCTGGGTTCGGGTGCTGTGCCGTCAGTGGTAGCTGTGCTCCGGGCCGGGGTAGGTGCCGGCGTGTACCTCTTGGGCGAAGCGGCCCGCGGCGTCCTGTAACCCGTCACCGAGGTTGGCGTAGGCCTTGACGAATCTCGGTACCGGGCCGCCTGCGGTGTGGAAAGCCACCAGGTCCTGCCACACCATGACCTGCGCGTCGCAGTCCGGCCCGGCGCCGATCCCGATGGTGGGCACGCTGGTCGCCGCGGTGACGCGCGCGGCGAGTTCGGCGGGGATGACCTCCAGGACGATGGCGAACACCCCCGCGGCTTCCAGCGCCTTCGCGTCCTCCAGCAGGCGCTCCCCCTGCTCGCCCCGACCTTGGGTCTGGTAACCACCCATCGTGTGCACCGACTGCGGGGTGAGCCCGAGGTGGGCCATCACCGGCACGCCCGCCGCGACCAGCGCCTCGACCTGGGGCACGACCCGGCGGCCGCCTTCCAGCTTCACCGCGTGCGCGCCGGATTCCTTGAGGAACCGGGCCGCGGTCTCCAGCGCCTGAGCCGGCGAGGACTGGTAGGAGCCGAAAGGCAGGTCGGCCACGACCAGTGCCCGCCGGGCGCCGCGGACCACGCCGCGCACCAGGGGCACCAACTCGTCCACGGTCACCGGCACCGTCGTGTCGTAGCCATAGACGACGTTGGCCGCCGAATCGCCGATCAGCAGCACCGGGATCCCCGCGGCGTCGAGCAACGCGGCAGTCGAGTAGTCGTAGGCGGTGAGCATGGCCCATTTCTCGCCGCGGCGTTTGGCCGCGATGAGATCACCGACCCGAACCCGCCTGAGCGCCTGCTCAGGGCGGGCCGGTCCGCCGTACAGCGTGGGCTGGGCAGCAACTGCGGTCATCGTTGACCGTCCTCCCTCGAGGCCGGCCGTTGTTCGCCGGTCCCCGGGTCATGCCGGAACGCTTATACGAAAAGACTGACACTGATAGTCAGCGCTGCGCATCAGCGTGCGACGAGACTCACAATCAGCTCCGATCATTTCGGCGACCGTTCCCGCCACCGATTGGTGATGGGCAATCGGCGGTCCCGCCCGAAAGCCTTCAGGCTGATCTTCGTGCCGGGCGGGTACTGGCGGCGTTTGTACTCCGCGGCGTCCACCAGCTGGACGATCCCCTCGACCAGCTCGGACGGGAAACCTGCCGCGACCAGATCGCTGAAACCGCGATCACCCTCGACATACCCGTCGAGCACCTCGTCGAGCAGCAGGTAATCGGGCAACGAGTCGGTGTCGAGCTGGCCGGGACGCAACTCTGCTGAGGGCGGTTTGCTAATCGAGCTCGGCGGGATCGGTGGGGTCTCATCCCGCCGCTGCGCACTCTCGTTTCGCCACCGTGCCAGCGCCCACACCAGCGTCTTCGGCACATCCTTGATCGGCGCGAAGCCACCGACCGCGTCGCCGTAAATCGTCGAATAACCCACCGCGAGCTCGGATTTGTTGCCGGTGGCCAGCACCAGGTGGCCGTGCTGGTTGGACAGTGCCATCAGAGTCACCCCACGGCAGCGGGCCTGCACGTTCTCCTCAGCCAGCCCGGACAGGCCCAGCTCGCCCACGAAGGCCTCGACCATGCCGCCGATGGGTTGCACCTGGTAGTGCAGCCCGGTGCGCCGGGCGAGCTCGGCGGCGTCGGTGCGGGAGTGCGCCGAGGAATACGACGAGGGCATCGAGAGCCCGTACACCGCGCCCGCGCCCAGCGCGTCCACCGCCAGCGCGGCGCACACCGCGGAGTCGATCCCGCCGGAGAGGCCGAGTACAGCCGAGCGGAATCCGTTCTTGTGGGTGTAGTCCCGCAGGCCGGTCACCAGGGCGTTCCACACCTCGGCCTCGTCCGAAAGCGGTGGCGCCGGGGGGGCGGTGGGCGATGCCGGGTAGGCCGGCAGCGGGTCCGCGGCAAGGACCACCCGGTATACGTCCAGCCCGGCGAAGCTGCCGGTTTCCCGGGCCGAGCCACCGCCCAGTGTCAGGTCGTGCACCAGCAGCTGTTCTGTGAATTGGGGTGCTCGTACCAGCAGCTCCCCGTCCCGGTCCACGACCATCGAGTCACCGTCGAACACCAGCTCGTCCTGGCCGCCCACCAGGTTGGCGTAGCCCAGCGGTACGCCCGCCTCGGCGGCGCGCCCGGCCACCAGTGCCAGCCGGGTGTCGTCCTTGTTCCGCTCGTACGGGGAGGCGTTCGGGGCGACGATCAGGTCGACACCGGCCCTGGCCAGTGCGGTGATCGGACCACCCACCTGCCAGATGTCCTCGCAGATCACCATCCCGATCTCCAGCCCGTGTAGCCGGAACACGGTCAGTGCGCTGCCGGGGATGAAGTATCGACGCTCGTCGAACACCCCGTAGTTCGGCAAGTGGTGCTTGAACTGCTGGGCGACCACCCGCCCCCGGTGTAGGACCGCGGCCGCATTGCGGGGACCGCGGGAGTCGCGGTCCAGGTACCCGACGACCACCGCCATCCCGCCGCCGCCCTCGTCGGCGAGGCTCGTCGCCAGCGCGTGCAGGGAATGCACCGAAGCGGCGACGAAAGACTCCCGCAGGGCCAGGTCCTCCACCGGGTAACCGGTCAGGGCCATCTCGCCGAAGACCACGAGGTGCGCTCCGGCGGCGCTGGCCTCCCGGCATCGGGTGGCGATCAGCGCGGCGTTGCCCACGAGATCACCGACACACGGATTCACCTGGGCCAAGGCCAGACGCAGCTGAGGCATGCTCCCATCATCCGCTTACTGCGTGTCAGTGCCCTGCGGCGCGCTGTGCAGGGATCACTAGGATCTGCCGGATGCCGCGCCTCTTGCGCTCGACTCCCGTGCTGGCCGTGCTGGCGATCGTGCTCACCCTCAGCGGTTGTGCCGGCGCGGTGAGTGGCCGCCAGCTCGCCACCGGTACCGGTGGGCCGGATCCGAGTGTCTGGGCCTACCAGGCCGGCCCCGCTGGGCGGGTCCCCCCGGGCCTGGAGCGGTACTACAGCCAGCGCCTGACCTGGAGCGGCTGCGCGGGTTTCGCCACGACCGATCGGGACCGGCAGAACTTCACCAACCCCGACTTCCGCTGCACCCGCCTGCAGGTGCCGCTGGATTACACGCACCCCAACGGGCGTTCCGCGCAGATCGCGCTGCTGCGCCGCCCGGCCGACGACCAGCAGGCACGGCTGGGTTCTCTGCTGGTCAACCCCGGGGGCCCGGGGGTGTCGGGAATGGCCGCGGTCGCGGCGGTCGCCCGGGCGGTCAACGGTACCGACGTGGGTCGCCGGTTCGATCTCGTCGGATTCGACCCGCGGGGTGTCGGGGCGAGCCAACCCAGGATCATCTGCCGCACCACCCAGGAGGAGGACGCCGCGCGGCTCGACATCGATCTGGACACCTCGCCGGCGGGGGTCGCGAACACCGAGAACGAGAACCGGGCTTACGGCGCGCAGTGCGCGCGCCGGGTGGGTACCGACATGCTCGCCAATGCCGGTACCCGGGACGTCGCGCGGGACCTGGACGTGATGCGATCCGCGCTGGGCGACAGCAAGCTCAGCTACCTGGGGTATTCCTACGGCACCCGGATCGGGACCTCGTACGCCGAGCAGTTCCCGGGCAACGTGCGGGCGATGGTGCTCGACGGTGCGCTGGACCCCAACGGCCAGCGCGACCTGATCGATGGAATGGCGAATCAGGGCGCGGGGTTCCAGAACTCGTTCGACTCCTTCGTCAGCTGGTGCCGCACGCAGCCCCAGTGCTGGTTGGGCGACATCCCGAAGAACCAGGCCAACGAGCGGTTCCAGCTGTTGCTGCTCCCGCTCACCGTCGGCGCGCGCCCAGTCGGCGACCGGAAACTGTCCTACTCCGATGCGACCATCGGCACGATCCAGGGGTTGTATACCGACCGGCTCTGGCCGGCACTCAACCGTGGCCTCACCGAGCTGGCCACCGGTGGTGGCGCTACCTTGCTGAGCCTGGCTGATCTCTACTACCAGCGGGACGCGCACGGCTACTCCGGCAGCCAGGACGCCTTCAACGCCGTGCGGTGTGTCGATGACCCTCCGGTGACGGATCCCGCGATCGTACGGGAGGCGGACCGGCTTTACCGGCTGGCCGCGCCGTTCCTCAATGACGGGCATCCGCCCTCGGCAGCCCGGGACGTCTGCGCCTTCTGGCCGGTGCCGCCGACGGGGACGTTCGCGGACCCCCGAGAGGTGGAGGGCCTGCCGCCGATGCTGGTGGTCTCCACCACCGGCGATCCGGCGACCCCCTACCAGGCCGGGGTGGACCTGGCCCGCAAGCTACGCGGGAAGCTGCTCACTTTCGAGGGCAACCGGCACACCGTCGTCTTCCAAGGAGTGCAGTGCGTGGATGAGATGGTGAACGATTACCTGGTGCGGCTGGTGTTGCCCAAGCGTTCTTCGCTGTGTGTCACCTGAGCTGCCCGGCCTGGGGACTTCCCGCTCCTGATCAGCAATGCACCGACCGCACCGAGTGCGCATATTCCTGCAGTGAGCAGGAAGATTTCCTTGTACTGCATCCGGAGCGCGGCCTGCACGGCCAGCTGGTAGGCCGCGAGCTGCTGCTGGTACACCTGCGCGCTGACGCCGAAAGGCAACGGGGTGGCCAGCTCGGCGGTGAGCTCGCGGAAGCGGTGTAGGCCCCACGCGGACAGCGCGGCGACCCCCACCAGCATGCCGGTCATCCGGGCTACCACCACCGCAGCGGAGACCACCCCGTGCCGGTCGGGCGGGGTGGCGCGCAGCGCCGCCGCGGACAGCGGCGCGATCACCAAACCCAGCCCGAGCCCGGCCAGCGCCAGGTCGGAGTCCAGCCGGGGCAGGCTCAACGGGCCCAGCACGTGCCGGGCGCTGAGCACGTCCGCCGGCCACCCGGCGATCAGCAGATAGGCCACGGTGGCCAGCAGCATCCCGGCCAGCGTCACCACGGTGTTGCCCACCCGGCCGGCCAGCAGCCCGCCGATCAGCGCCCCGACCGGCAGCGCGACCAGGAACCGGACCAGGATCGCGGTGGCGGCGGTGGCCTCGCGACCCAGCACGGTCTGCGCGTAGAGCTGGACGTCCACCAGGGTCACCAGCAGGGCGGCGCCGGCGGTGAGGCTGACCCCCAGCGCGCCGAGGAAGACCCGCCAGTGCACGCCGAGGGGGTCCAGCAGCCGTACCGTCGCCCGGCGCTCCCAGATCACGAAGGCCACCGCGGCCGCAGCGGCCGCGGCCAGCACCGGGGCGCCCCAGGAGGGCAGCGCGCTCTTGTCGGGGTCGGGGTTGTACAACCCGATCACCAGTAACCCGAGGGTGAGTGCCAGCAGCGCACCCCCGGCCAGGTCTATCCGCGTTCGGGGCCCGGCGGTGGCCTTGGCCCTGGCGGGCACGGCCAGTTGCACGGCGAGCACGGCGATCAGCGCGATCGGGATGTTCACCCAGAACACGCTGCGCCACCCGGCCAGCGCGGCGAGCGCGGCACCGTAGAGCGGACCCAGCACGCTGCCCAGTTCCTGAGCGGCGCCCAGCGCACCCAGCGCGGTCGACCGGCCGCGATCAGGCCACAGATCGGCGGCCAGCGCCATCGACACCGGCAGCAACGCGCCGCCCGCGACACCCTGCAGCGTCCGCCCGGCCACCAGCACCGGCAGGGTGGTGGCGGCAGCGGTGAGCGCCGAAGCGGCCGCGAAGGTGATCAGGCACGCCTGCAGCAGGGCCCGCCGTCCGAAGCGATCCGACGCCTGGCCCAGCAGCGGCATCGCCGCGACGTATCCGAGCAGGAAGCCGGTGACGATCGGGGTGGCCCGCTCCAGGTGGTTCAGCGGCACCTGCAGGTCGCTGATGATGTCGACCAGCAGGCTGACCACCACGTAGGCGTCCAGCGCGGCGAGCAGGGTCACCAGCGCGCCGGCGCCCAGCGCCAGCCCACGGCGCTGGAGGGCAGGTGCCGTCGCGCTCATCACCGCGGGACCGGCTCAGGCCGGTGGGGTGATCTGGACCGGGGCGTCGAACTCGGAGAAGTGGGCGGTGACCGACCCGTAGGTGAGGGGGAACTCGGCTTTGATCAGCCGTGAGCCCTGGGCGGCGACCCAGATCGTGCTGGGTTTGTCCGCGGCCAGGCCGGGCACCACCGCGCCGAGCGGTTGCGCCGGGAAGGTCACTGTCAGCCGGTAGCTGTCCACCCCGTCGGCTTGCTCCCGGGCCTCGGTGCTGGCATCCCTGCCGCTGGCGAGACCCGCCGCGATGCCCCGATCCGGGTTCAGGATGACCGACGGGTCGTAGACCGTGCCGGCGAAGGACAGCGGCAGTTTCTGGATCGGACCGGTCGGTGGTCGCAGGTAGAGGTCCTGGCCGATGATCACGAAGCCCAGCTCGAGGAGCTGTCTGCCTTCGTCGACGTTGGCGGTGCCCTGTGCCGACCCCTCCCGGGTGAGCTGGCCCTTGGCGGAGCGGAGCTGGACCCCTGGCGCGTTGCCGGTGACGTCGAGTGCGAAGCGGGTACTGGTCACCTCCCGCATCGCCTTGGCGGAGTCGGCGAGCAGCGCGGCACCGCTGGGTAGCGAGGCAGTGCCCTGCCCACCACTTCCGCTGCACGAGGTGACCAGCGCGATGATCAGCGCAGCGAGCAAGGCGACTAGGCGCATCGGACCATCGTAGGGGGCAGACCGCTGTGCCGTCACCGACTGTCCTCTACCCTGCGCGCTATGGATCGCCAGCAGGAATTTGTGCTGCGCACGCTGGAGGAACGCGACATCCGGTTCGTTCGGTTGTGGTTCACCGACGTGTTGGGCTACCTGAAGTCGGTGTCGGTGGCACCGGCCGAGCTGGAGGGAGCCTTCGCCGACGGTATCGGTTTCGATGGCTCAGCCATCCAGGGTTTCGCCCGGGCCTACGAATCGGACATGATCGCCAAGCCGGATCCGGCCACCTTCCAGGTGCTCCCCTGGGAGAACCCCCGGGGGGAGCACTACTCGGCCCGGATGTTCTGTGACATCACGATGCCTGACGGCTCGCCGTCGTGGGCCGATCCGCGGCATGTGCTGACCAGGGCGTTGTCCAGTGCGGCGGAGGCCGGTTTCACCTGCTACGTGCATCCCGAGATCGAGTTCTACCTGCTGCGTGATCTGCCGGACACCGGTTCCGAGCCGGTGCCCGCCGACTCCGGCGGGTACTTCGACCAGGCCAGTCACGACGCCGCACCGCATTTCCGGCGGCACACCATCGAGGCGCTCGAGCAGATGGGCATCTCGGTGGAGTTCAGCCACCATGAGGGTGCGCCCGGACAGCAGGAGATCGACCTGCGCTACGCCGACGCGCTCACCATGGCCGACAACATCATGACCTTCCGGTACGTGGTGAAGGAGGTCGCGATCACTCAGGGCGTGCGTGCCTCCTTCATGCCCAAGCCCTACACCGCCCAGCCCGGCTCGGCGATGCACACCCACATGAGCCTGTTCGAGGGCGACCGCAACGCCTTCCACGACGACGACGATCCCTACGAGCTCTCCGAGACCGGCCGGGCCTTCGTGGCCGGCGTGCTGAAGCACGCCAGGGAGATCACCGCGGTGACCAACCAATGGGTGAACTCTTACAAGCGGCTGATCGTCGGCGGGGAGGCTCCTACCGCGGTCTGCTGGGGGCACGCGAACCGCTCAGCCCTGGTGCGGGTGCCGATGTACTCACCGGGTAAGGCCTCCAGCCGCCGGGTGGAGGTTCGCACGCCGGACTCGGCGTGCAATCCCTACCTCGCCTACGCGGTCATCCTCGCCGCCGGGCTGCGCGGGGTGCAGCAGAGTTACGAGCTGCCGCCGGCTGCGGAGGACGACGTGTGGTCGCTGTCCGAGCGGGAGCGCCGGGCGGCCGGCTACGCCCCGCTGCCGCAGAACCTCTCCGAGGCGCTGGTCGAGATGGAGAACTCGGAGCTGGTCGCCAGCGCCCTCGGTGAGCACGTGTTCGACTTCTTCCTGCGCAACAAACGCGCCGAGTGGGACGACTACCGGCGCTATGTCACCCCCTACGAGCTGCGCACCTACCTGCCCACCCTTTAATCGATCGACGCGCTGTGGGCGCCCGGCCACGATGGCGGGATGCACGCCGCGCTGCATGCCGAGCTCGCGGAGTTCGTCGAGCTCACCCGGCCGCTGCTGGGCCTGGATCCGGTCCGCCACAGCGTCGCGCTCACGGTGCTCAACCTGCTGTCTCGGGTCCCGGAGGTCACCGCGGGTCCACCGGTGCTGCTCACCGTGCACGAGGCGACGGATTTGCTCGGGGTGGCGCTCTGCACGCCACCCCGAGGACTGATTGTGAGCGGCTTGCCGGCGAGCTGCACAGCAACGGCGGCTGAAGCGCTGGCGCCCGGTCATCCGGGGCTGCCCGAGGTGAGCGGACCGCGGGTGGAGGCAGAAGCGTTCGCCCAGGCCTGGTCAGCACAGACCGGCGCTCCGGTGCACGAGCGGATGGCGCTTCGGGTATATGCACTGCACGTGCTCACCCCGCCGGTGAGCGTGCCAGGTGCGGAGCGGCTGGCCGGCACGGGTGATCTCGAGTTGCTGGCTCGGTGGCGGGAGGAGTTCGCCACCGAGGCGACCGGAGGGCTCCGCGGCTACGGCAGCGCCTGGCAACAGGCCCAGGGCAGCCTGGCAGCGGGCACGGCGGCGCTGCTCTGGGAGGTCGGCGGGCAACCCGTGTCCTGGGCGTCGGCGAGTGCTCCGTCGGCCGGCATGTCCCGGATCGGACCGGTGTACACGCCTGCGGAGCATCGTGGGCACGGGTACGGCAGCGCGGTCACCGCAGCCGCCGTGCGCTGGGCACTGGGGTCCGGGGTGCAGCACGTGGTGCTGTTCGCCGACCTGGCGAATCCCGTCACCAACGCGATCTACCCCCGGATCGGCTTCCGCCCCGTGCACGACGCCGTCGAGATCGCCTTCACCCATTAGTCAGCCGGCCCCGGGCGGGTGAGGGCTCTGCGCGCGGAGCGGGGTGGGGTGGACGGGTTAGCCTGGTGAGCGTGACGGTACGGCTGCTGGTGGTGCAACCTTCTGGGGTCGATCCCGCGGATCGGCTGGGGGAGTGGCTCGCCGGGGCCGGAGCGGAACTCACCGTGTGCCGCCCCGCGATCGACGGGGTCCCAGAGGGCCGCGATGACCTCGATGGGGTGGTCTGCCTGGGCGGTGAGATGGGCGCCAACGACGACGCGGCGTTCCCATGGCTGTCCCAGGTGCGCCGCCTGCTGGCCGATGCGGTGACGCACCGGTTGCCGGTGCTGGGAATCTGTCTCGGTGCGCAGCTGCTGGCGATGGCCACCGGAGGTGCGGTGCGCCGCTGCGCCGGCGGTCCCGAAGCCGGCACGATGCTCATCGCCAAGCGGGACGTGGCCGCGTACGACCCGCTGTTCGCGCCGTTACCCCTGACGCCAGACGTCATCCAGTGTCACTCCGACGAGATCCACCGGCTACCACCGGGCGCGACCCTGCTCGCCTCCTCTCCTCGCCACGCGAACCAGGCGTTCCGGGTCGGTCCCAACGGCTACGGCCTGCAATGTCACATCGAGACCTCGCCTGCCACCGTGCTGTCCTGGGCCCGCTCCGGGTCCGGCGCTGCACGGGCGTTTCCCCGCTGGCAGCTCGATCCTGATCACCTGGAGCAGGTGCACGCTGACATGGCCGAGGCCTGGCAGCCACTGGCCTCCCGCTTCGTGGCGCTGGCCTCTGGGGAGTTGTCCCCTACAGGCGCGTCCCGCCCGGCTCTGCCGCTGCTGCAGGGCTAGAGCCGGCGGAGACACCGTGGTGAGTGAAGGCGGGCGGGCCGGTTTGTCCCTCGCGCGGTTAGGGCTCACCGACGAGGGCGCCGCAGCCGTCCTGGAGAAGCTGGGGTGGTGCCGTACCGGCCTGCTGCGCCAGGAGGCGCAGCAGGCACTCTGGGCGCTGTCCCGCGCCCCCGACCCGAACCTGGCGCTGCGCACCCTGGCCAGGCTGCGCAGCGCCCTCGGGGCCGGATGGGCCGAGCTGGACGAGCTGATCTGTCAAGACCCCGGAGTACGGGGGCGGCTGCTGGGGGTGCTCGGCTCCTCGACCGCGCTCGGAGACCACCTGGTCGCCAATCCAAGCCGCTGGCGTGGGCTGGCGTGCTCAGCGGCGGCCCAGCCGGGCTGGGCGCATTCGGCAGCTCAGCGGCTGCTCACCGCTGCCGGCGCCGATCCAGCCGGTGCCGGGGTGCCCCGCGCGTCGCTGTCTGGGGCCCAGGCGCGGCGGGCGCTGCGGGACGCCTACCGGGATCTGATCACGGAGCTGGCGGCGGCCGACCTCGCGGCGGTGGTGGAGCCCGAACTGCCGGTGCTGCCGTTCGAGCAGGTCGGCGAGGCCCTCGCCGAGCTGGCGGTCGGGGTGCTGCGCGCTGCGCTGGCCGCTGCGGTGACCGAGGTGAGTCCGCAGGGAACGTCACCCCGGCTGGCGGTGATCGGCATGGGGAAATGCGGCGCGGCCGAGCTCAACTATGTCTCCGATGTAGACCTGATCTTCGTGGGGGACACCGAGGATGAGCTTGATGTGGCGACCAAGCTCGCTTCGGCGACGATGCGGCTGGCGTCGGGATGTTTCGAGGTCGACGCCGCGTTGCGTCCCGAGGGCAAGGCCGGCCCGTTGGTGCGCACCCTGCAGGGGCACCTGTCCTACTACCGCAGGTGGGCCAAGACCTGGGAGTTCCAGGCGCTGCTCAAGGCCCGGCCGGTCGCCGGTGACGCCGAGCTCGGTGCCCAGTACCTGGACGCGGTGGCACCCCTGGTGTGGACCGCAGCCAACCGGGAGAATTTCGTACCCGAGGTGCAGGCGATGCGCCGCCGGGTCGCTGACCACCTTCGCCCGGAACTGGCTGAGCGCGAACTCAAGCTGGGCTACGGCGGCCTGCGTGATGTGGAGTTCGCGGTGCAGCTGCTGCAGCTGGTGCACGGTCGCACCGACGACTCGTTGCGGGTGAGATCTACTGTCAAGGCGCTGGCTGTGCTGGCGGAAGGTGGGTATGTGGGCCGCGACGATGCGGCGAATCTCGCCGCCTCCTACCGGTTCCTGCGCCTGCTCGAGCACCGCTTACAGCTGCAGAAGTTGCGCCGCACCCACCTGCTGCCCACTGAGGATGACACCGCCGCCTGGCGCTGGCTGGCCCGTGCCGCGGCGATGCGACCTGACGGACGGCACGACGCCCTCGGAGTGCTGCGCCTGGAGTACACCCGGCAGGCGCACCGGGCCCGCCGGTTGCACCAGAAATTGTTCTACCGGCCGCTGCTGGAGGCCGTGGCCAAGGTCCCGACCGAGGCCTACCGGCTTTCGGAGGACTCTGCGAAGGCGCGGCTCGCCGCGCTGGGATATGCCTCCCCGCAGGGAGCGCTGGGGCACCTGCGGGCACTCACCACCGGCGTGTCCCGGCGGGCGGCGATCCAGTCCGCATTGCTGCCCGTCCTGCTGGAGTTCCTCGCTGATACCCCCGACCCCGACCGTGGGCTGGCGGCCTACCGCCGGGTTTCCGAAGCGCTCGACGACACCCCGTGGTACCTGAGATTCCTGCGGGACGAGGGGGTGGTGGCGCAGCGGCTGATGGCCCTGCTCGGTACCTCCCGGATGGTGGCCGACCTGCTCGTCCGGGCGCCGGAGGCGTTGCAGCTACTCGCCGACCCGGACGGTCTGGCCGGGCGCGACCCGGCGGAGGTGGCGGCGTCGCTGCGCTCCACCGCGTGCCGCTACCGCAACCCGGCCGCCGCGGTGACGGCTGCCCGGGCGCTGCGGCGCCACGAGTTGTTCCGCATCGCTTCGGCGGATCTGCTCGGCTTGCTCGACGTCGACGCGGTGTGCGAGGCGCTGTCCTCGGTGTGGACCGCGGTGCTGGCCTCGGCATTGGACGTCGCGGTGCGCGCCGAGGTCGAACGTCGGGGCGCGCTGGCCCGCATAGCGGTGATCGGGATGGGCCGGTTAGGAGGTGCGGAGCTGGGTTACGGCTCCGATGCCGACGTCTTGTTTGTCTGCGAGCCGGTCCCGGGCACGGATCCTCAGCAGGATGCCGAGACGGAGGCCGTGCATTTCGCTACCTCGGTGGCCAAGTCGGTAGGTACGCTCCTCGGTTCGCCCAGCCAGGATCCCCCCTTGGTGGTTGACACCGGGCTGCGCCCCGAGGGGCGCTCTGGTCCGCTGGTGCGCACCTTGTCCTCCTACCGGTCTTACTACCGCCAGTGGGCGCAGATCTGGGAGGCCCAGGCGCTGCTGCGGGCCACCCCGGTGGCTGGAGACGCCGATCTGGGGGCGCGGTTCATCTCCGCTATCAACCCGGTGCGTTATCCCATCGGCGGCCTGAGCGCACGGCACGCTACCGAGATCCGCCGGATCAAGGCAAGGGTTGACAGTGAGCGGCTTCCCCGCGGTGCGGACCCGACCACGCACACGAAACTCGGCCGGGGCGGATTGGCCGATGTGGAATGGACCATCCAATTACTGCAGCTGCAACATGCTCATGAGGTGCCGGCGCTCAGGACTCCGTCCACCATAGAAGCCCTGCATGCTGCTGCCAGTACGGGGCTGCTCTCCAGCGCTGACACGGAGATCCTGCTGACCGCCTGGAAACTGGCTACCAAGACCCGCAATGTGCTCACCTTGGTGCGGGGTAAGCAGGTAGACCAGCTGCCCAGTTCCGGCCGCGAATTGGCCGCGGTGGCCAGGGCGTTGGGGCACTCCGCGGCCAGCGACCCCGGTGAGGTTCTCGACGAGTACCGCCGCATCACACGCAGAGCCCACGTTGTGGTGGAACGTTCCTTCGGCGGCTGATCCGGACGAAGGTGCGATCACCGGGCTCGCCGAGGAGTCAGTGGCATTGACTATCAACCGCCGGCCTGGCCCCGGCTACCATTCTTAGGAGAGCCTGTTTTATTGCTGGATTTTGCTCCGCTGCGGCCTTAGCTTCCAGCTGCATTAGCGCGGTCCGCGCCTGCTCGCATCGGTCTGGTGCGGCGGCGCTGGCATTTGCGATCCCCGCGCCTGCTAAGCTGAGACCGATCGCTAAGCCCATGACAGCCACTGTCTTCTTCATGATCGTCCTTTCAAGATCGATCGGATGAACCGGTTCGTGCGGACCCGAGGTTGACCAACTCCGTTATCGCCCAATACGGCAGAATTGTTAGCTAGGCAGCGATTATTTCGAAATATTGCACTGGCATGTGCAGCGGTCACGGTCTGTAACTCGGTGATTTTTCTGCGTTATAGGTAAATCATTAGGTAATCGAGATCGCAGAGAGTCTCCTCGGAGCCTCCGGAGGCCGAACCCCCGATCTCGCTGGCGCCGTTCGAGAAGGCTCCCGGCACTATGCGCAAGCTCATCGCCATGCTGTCCGCGAAGATCCCGAAGGCACCCGCGGCAAGGGACCTGCTGCGCCGCGGCGCGCTGCCACTGGAGGACCGGGGCTTGACGACCACCACAACAGTGCTATCTTTTGGCCGTGCGGTCAGATATTAGTTCGATCGGCCAACGGGGGTGGACCTTCACCGAGGAGGCGCGGCGCGCCCAGATCATCCAGTGCGCGATCGACACCATCGCCGACGTCGGCTACGGGCGCGCGTCACTCGCGGAGATCGCCAAGCGCGCCGGCATCAGCAAGGGCGTGATCTCCTATCACTTCGCCGGCAAGGACGAGCTGATCGAGCGCGTGGTGGACCACGTCTACCACCAGGGCGCGGAGCAGATAAGGCCCCTTCTCAAGCGCCAACCCACGATGGCGGCGACGCTGCGCACCTACATCACCGGGAACATCGAGTTCATCCGCGACCACCGGCGCGAGGTGGCTGTACTCACCGACATCTTCGCGAACTACCGCACGGCTGAGGGCAAGCTGCGCTACGGCATGCACACCGACGAGCCAGTCCTCGCGCCGCTGCGTGAGTTGTTCGAAGCGGGTCAACGCAGCGGCGAGTTCCGTGAGTTCGCCCCCGCGGCCATGGCGCGTGTTCTCCGGACGGCCATCGACTCGACCGCACCGCAGATCCTCGCGTTCCCCGACTTCGACCCGGACGCCTACGCCCGCGAGTTGGTCACCCTGTTCGACCTGGCAACCCGGAAGGAGCACGCATAACCGACATGACCTGCCAGAACTCCTCGAGAAAGGGACGAAGATGATTCTCATCGTCATGACCGTGGCCCTCGTCGCGTTATTTCTTGCTGTTGTGGGATGCTTTCTCTTCGCGATTGGAGTCCTGCTCGGCCGTATCGCTGATAATCTCGATGATTGCTTGGCGAACGAGAAGAAGATCGTCGGACAAGCCGAGGTGGTTCTGCCCGGACTCGGACGAATCAACCAAACGTCCGGACTAATAGTAAAGGCGCTGCCGGCGCTGATCGAAGTTGCTGAAAACGTACCAAAAGATCGGTTTCCCGTGCAGCCAACCCTACGATCCCGCATGCCATCCCGATAAGTTAGATTAATCTGGACGTGTAACCATTGATGACTGTGCGCGAGCAAGACTCCCCAGCGGCGACAACCGTTGCGGTGCTGATGAAGTTCGGTATCCAGCGCCACGATCGGGTGCTGGTCATGTTGCCCGAAGGTCCCGGCCTGGTCGATGCCTTCGAGGGTGTGATCCTGCGAGACGCGGTGCCACTACCGATCAATCCGCAGCTACCCGCGCACGATGTGCCAGCGGCCGCCACCCAGGCAGGTGCCCGGCTGATCCTGATCCCCGCCGACCGGATCGATGAGCTGTCTGATCTAGCCGCCGATCGTGCCGTGCTGCTGGATTCATCCCAGCAACCCTGGGCAGCAGCGCTACGACTCGCTTGAACAACCGTCAGAGTCCCGAGCCGTTCGGCCGGCTGGTGGTTTGTGTGATAGCGGATGTATTGGGTTCGGCGCAGGGATGGGTCGAGCGAGAGAAGGGCCACTCCAGCCGGCGCTGGTTGCGGGACCGCGAGGGCGGGAACTACGCCAGCGGTGATCCCCGGCGGCAGCCATGGCCAGGACGGTAGGGACGTCGCGGACGACGTGGTCGGGGCCCCAGGCAACGCCGTGGTCGGCGAACCCGGCGGCGACCAGCTCGGCGAGGCCGGGGGGTGGCGGGTTAACGGGTGGTGTCGCGGGGGTTGGCTGGTGACAGCGAGGTCGATGGTGTCCCGCCCCGGAACGTAAATCAGCAACCGGTTGTATGCCGGTGGCTTCGGTATTTGGTGGGGTGCTTGAACCGGTACGAACCGGTACGAACCGGTTCAGCGCCGGGGCGACATCGCACACCGAGTGTCGTTCAGTTCTGGTCGTCATTCAGTTCTGGCTAACGCCTGGGTTGAGCTGGTCGATCTCCCCTGCAGTGCTTGAGGAGAGGACCAAGGTGAAATCCAACGCTGTCGGTGGGGGCCCGATCGGGGCGATAGCGGTGTCGGCGCGATCGCTTGCGCCTGACCTGGCACGCGGCGCGATGCTGCTGCTGATCGCGGTGGCGAACTCACCGCTCTACCTGTACGGGCCCGGCGCTTTCGGGACCGGCGTGTGGGTGCACGGTCACCCGGCAATCGACCAGATGGGCTTACTGCTGCAGACGATCTTTGTGCGAGGTCGTGCTTACCCCATGTTCGCCTTGTTGTTCGGCTACGGCATCGTCCAATTGCTGCGACGGCACACTAGCAGTGGGGTCGATGAGATGACCGTTCTAAGACTTGTCCGCAGGCGGGGGTGGTGGATGGTGCTCATCGGCTTCTTCCATTCCCTGTTGCTGTTTTCCGGGGACATTATCGGCGCCTACGGACTACTCGCGGTTCTGTTGGCTGAGGTGCTGATCCGAGCCCGCGACCGAACGCTACTGATCATGGCTGCATTGTGGACAGTACCGATCGTGCTATTCCGCATACTGGATCACCGGTTGACTTTCCTCAGCGCGAAATCTAACTCCACCCCAGATCCGCTGACAGCGGCGGCGATCCGAACGCTGGAATGGGTGCACGGCAGCATCATCGGCGCGATCTTCTCGCTGGTCCCCGCCCTACTACTCGGAGTCTGGGCGGCGCGGCGGCGCATGCTTGACGAGCCCGAGCGCCACCGGCACGTCCTGCAACGCATCGCCGTGCTCGGCGTGGGCCTGGCCGCGGTGGGTGGTCTTCCCTGGGCGCTGGTAAGAACCTCGTGGTGGAAACCGCCCTCCGATGCGGTGACCATGCTCGCGGGCGTGGTGCAGACCCTGACCGGCTATGCCGGCGGGATTGGCTACGCCGCGATCGCCGGTCTCGTCGCAATCGGCATCGGCGTCCGGGGCGGTGCCGGGGAGCGGGATCGACTCGGACCGGTGATCAGGGCCCTGGTGGCCTGCGGGCAGCGATCGATGACCTGCTACCTGCTGCAGTCCGTGGTCTTCGTCGCGCTGCTGGCCGCCTACGGCGGTGGCCTCGGCAATCGACTCGGGCTCACCGAGGTCACAGTCCTGGCGATCGTGACCTGGGCGATGACCGTACTACTAATGAGGCTGCGCCTCTGACCGCCGAGGCGGGTGGCTGGGTTGGTGGGTGACGTCGCCTTGGGATGAGGCCAGGCTGGTGGGGTTGAGCTGGCCGGCTGCCTGGGGGTGGGTCATGGCGACTCGTGTGGTGGGCGTGA